>JALHOV010000637.1 GCA_022842865.1 Vulcanimicrobiota bacterium
TGGCGGTCGTAACTGCTTTTGAATTGATGAGTGCCGTAGCCGAGGGCAAACATGGCTGTTAGTAAACCAATGGCGCTATCCAAGAACTGGACCCTGCCGTTGGAATACTGCAAGATCCACTCGGGCTCGATGCCCTCGACGGCCAGGCAAAACAGGGCGCTGATCAGGTAGAGACAGAAAATGGGTGTCCGCTGCGACTCGGAGATGCTCATGGCCAGAAACAAAGCCAGCAGGTAAACCATGGGAACGCTTCCGTTCAGACCGCCGTTGAGCAGCCAGGCCAGCGCCAGACTGACCGAAGTGGCGATGGCAAAGCCCCACTGGAGCAGGGCGGAAATGCCGTATTGTTGGGCCTTATAGCGCATCCATTCGAGCAAGATAAACAGGCTGATCAGCAGGGCCATCAGTGCCGGCGTGATCCCGCCCACGATATTGATGGTCAGGGCGATGATGCAGTAGGCGCTGGCGATGCGACAGGCTGATATGAACTGACGAGCTTCGAAGGGGAGGTTCGACATGACGCCAGTTTCCTGGCTCCGGTCCACCCCCGACCCGGTCGTCTGATTGGACATGTTTCTGGACTTGTACCCGACCGCCGCGGTACCCTGTCAAAAGGCATCCTGCAAATGAGTTACCTGATAGGGTGGGCCCCAGACCAACAGCACATCAAAGCGCATGTCCGTTTCCAGGGGGAGTCGGTTACGCACCAGGAACTCCTCTGCCGCCCCGCGCACCCGAAGGATCTGGCGGTGCAGAACTGCCTCCACCCGGGGCTGGCGCAGACTGCCTTTGATTTCCAGGAAAACCAGCACACCGCCATGGCGGGCCACCACATCGATCTCTCCGCGGCGACCTCGGAAATTGCGAGCCACGATGGTCCAGCCCAACTGACGCAGGTGGTCAACCGCCCAGTCTTCGGACTGGCGACCGGTCTCGTAGGAGTTAGAGGCCACGGGAGGAACGCCTTTCGGAGAATGCAAGTGAGGTCAGCCATCGTCTGTATAGCCCTTTTGCTGGTTGGCTGCCAGCGTCCGGGGCCCGTCGCTTCCCTCACTCCGGCTACTCCTGTGCCCAGCGGTAGCAGCACGCCAAACGCGAACACTCCCCAGGCGCTGCCCCCCGAAATCGATCCCAGCCTGGAAAAAGGTCAGCTGCGCGCTTACTACAACAAAAAATACACCCAGCAAGAGTTCGACGCCGTGCGTTCGGTGGTCGAGGAATTGTTCCCTAATTACACACCGGCCGAAAAGCGCCAGGCCATCGCCGAGATTCTGGCTTTTTCCTACGTGATCTTTCACGAAACCGAACATCACAAGCTCGACAAAAACCACGCGGCCTTGCGGCGCCATGAGAAGACTTTGATGGATACGGCCAAACGCTATCAGGTGCCGCCGCTGGCCGTCATGGCCATCGTCTCCTGGGAAAATTCGGGCGGCATCTCCAAGGTTTCGGCCGCCGACGCTGCCGGGCTGGGTCAGATGACTGACGGCGCCATCGAGGAAGCTCATCGATATGCCCACCAGGAGGCCGGCCGCCTGCGTATGGAGGCCACCAACCCGGCCGGCGTGGAGCCGATGGCCAAGTATCTGGAGAGTATCGAATTCCGTCATCAAAAGGCGGCGCGTCTGGCCAGGTTGCCGGACGAGCGCTTTGTCCCCGAATGCAACCTGGAAGACATGGTGCTTTTCTTTCGCTTTCTTCTCTATCAGGTGGGCGGACGCGTCGACCACGCTATCGGATCCTATCATAAGGGCGCCGCCAATACGGACGACATTCTCTACGATTACCTGACCCGCACCGAAGGCCAGGTCGTGCCCCCAGGAGCGGACCGCACGGACTTCCTGGCCGCTCTGGAACGACGCAACGTCACCTACATCAGCCTGTGGAACGATCCGCGTTCGCGCCAGATGCTCAACGGCTTACGCACCATGGACGGCGATGTCACCACTCCCGAAAACCAATCGCAGGCACTGGGCGACGAAAGCGACATTTATCCATGGAAAGTGCTGGGCTCGCTGGCCGCTTACCGCAAAGGCAAAGAATACGTTGACCAACAGATCCAGCGCTATTCCGGTCCTCAGTCGCAGGCGGAAACACGCGGCTTGCCCGTCTACGAATCGCTGGCCGCTCTCAAGAAGGCGATTCAGGAAAAGAAGCTGATTCAGTCGCGCGCCCCGCTGGCCGATTACGGCTACCGCAGCGGTTATCCCAACGAGTTTGTGGCCTACTCCGACTTTATCACCCCGGAACTCGAAGGCTACCTGTTTAGCCTGGTGATGCGCTGGCGCAAGACGGCTAACCAGAACGAACTGATGCTGCCGGTCAAGACGCTGATGAACACGCGGGCGCTCAGCGTGGGGGGGTATGGACTTTTTTCGCGAGTGCAGATGAAGGGCGTGACCTGCCTGATCGCTCCTCAGGATTTATCGGAAGAAGCTCGCTATGGGTTACGGAAGGTGCTGGAGGTAGATTTCCTAAACGACAGGATCTACCGTTCTACTTTAGACAACGGTGACGTGCTGATCACTCTGAACCCCCGATTTGGTCATCAGTTTTTAGCCGCCTATAACAAATATCGTGCGGATCGGTGAATGCAAGCTCTAAATATCAAGCAACTACGGAAAACCTACAGCGCCGGGGTGGAAGCGTTGAAGGGAGTGGATCTCAAGGTCGAGCAGGGTGAATTTTTCGCTTTGCTCGGACCTAACGGAGCGGGCAAATCCACGCTCATTGGCATCCTGACCGGACTGGTCAACAAGACCTCCGGTAAAGTCAACGTTTTTGAAGAAGACCTGGATGTCTCGCCGGAACGAGTCAAAGCCCAACTGGGTGTCATGACTCAGGAACTCAACTTTAATATCTTCGAAAGCTGCTGGAACACCGTCAATTTTCAAGCCGGCTACTACGGCATTAACTGGAAAGAGGCCAGCCGGCGCACCGAGCAATTGCTGCGCGACCTGGAACTCTGGGACAAAGCCCAGCAGCCGGTGCGAAACCTGAGCGGGGGCATGAAGCGTCGCCTGATGCTGGCTCGCGCGCTGGTGCACGACCCCAAAGTGCTGATTCTTGACGAGCCCACCGCCGGCCTGGACATCGAACTGCGCCGCAGTCTCTGGGTCTATTTGCAGAAGCGCAACCAGGACGGCCTGACCATCATTCTTACCACCCATTACCTGGAAGAGGCTGAGGCTCTCTGCAATCGCGTGGCCATCATCGACCAGGGTGTGATCTTGCGCGACGCGCCCACCCGTGACCTGTTGGGCCAGCTCAAGAAACAGACTTTCGTGTTGGAACTGGTGGAAGGTGCTCAGATGCCGGGTGACGACGAGCAGATTCAATACCGCACTGTCGACCCTCTTACCATCGAGGCGGATGTTGCTCACGGCATCACCATGAATGAAGTTTTCGAGCGCCTTATCAAGGCGGAGGTTCAAGTTCAGAGCATGCGACCCAAGGCCAACCGCTTAGAAGAGCTGTTCATCGATCTGGTGGGGAAGAAAGGCAAAGGCCTGACCGCGTGAACGCCTACCGACTCTATATTTCCTGGCTCACTCTGACCCGTAAAGAGGTGATGCGCGTGTTGCGCATCTGGACGCAAACGCTGCTTCCGCCGGCCATTACGATGGGCATCTACTTTGTCGTCTTTGGTAGCTTTCTAGGCGGCCAGATCAAGGAGATTGAGGGCTATCCCTACATCCAGTTCATCCTGCCCGGCCTGGTGATGATGACCTGTATCACCAGCAGTTTCTCCAATGTGGCATCCAGCTTCTTCTCGGCTAAATTCATGCGCCACATCGAAGAAATGCTGGTCTCACCGATGCCTGACTGGATCATGGTTACCGGCTTCGTGGCCGGCGGAATCGTGCGCGGGGTGATTTGCGGAATCATCGTGGCCCTGGTGGGGCTGTTTTTTACCCAAATTCCGGTCTTCAACGTTTTCGTCATCGCCTTTTACTTGCTGGCCTCGGCCAGCCTGTTCTCGCTGGCTGGACTACTCAACGCTTTGATCGCCCGCAAATTTGATGATATCTCCATCGTGCCCACCTTCATTCTCACGCCTCTGACCTACTTTGCGGGCACCTTTTACTCCATCAAGATGCTGCCCGAGACCTGGCAGAAAGTCTCCTTGGCTAATCCGATCTTCTATATGGTGGATGGCTTCCGTTACGGATTTCTGGGCATTCACGATGCTTCCCTGATGGTGGGAGTAGTGCTTTTGGTGGTGCTCAACCTGGCCGGCCTGATGCTGAGCATGCACCTGGTGAAAAAGGGCGTAGGACTGCGCAGTTAGAAAGACGGAACGCTAATGATACCGCGTTATACTACCTCCAACGAAGAACTCGACAAGAGAATCTGGGAGCTCATCG
>JALHOV010000638.1:0-1253 GCA_022842865.1 Vulcanimicrobiota bacterium
ATGGGCAACTACCTGGACCCGGAACGCAATCCCGAGCATCTCACCAGGGGTTGGGAAGATCTGATGGAGGCCAGCGAGGCCATCGCCCGGGCCATGTCGGAATATCAGGCACTGCGAAAAGCGATCGCAGAAACGACAAAAGCCACCTGATTTGCATCAGATGGCTTTCCTCGTCTGGTATCCGACCTCACCATTACCAGACACCCGTTCCCTCTTATCGTCTTGCGACGACTCTTCAGGTTATCCGCCACTTTTCACTCCGTGGGAGTGTCCTGCGGCGAGATTTCACCTCGCGGTTCCTGAAGCCGGGTTCGGCCTCTCTTCTCTGCCCCTCTAGTGGCTTACGCTGTCGAAGCACAGCGGCTTGCTCGGTCTGCAAGCAACCCCTAATTCATTCAGGCTGAATTAGAGCCCCCTGGTCTCCGTCCTACTGACCAGGCTCCCACAGCCATCGGGATACTGCCTTGCGGAAGTCCCTTTGTGGTCGCATCGGATCGGCGCGCGTTTCCTTGCCTCTCGGCAATTCCACGTGCGTCGTTTTCACCTCACGGTCCGACACATTGCTGTGAGCCTCACGACACTGCTTTCGATCACTTACGCCGATGTCGTCCGACTGACTTGCTGAAGTCTGCAAGTTACCTCTGTCTCCGGGACGAGACAGTGTCCTCTGGCCTCCCTGCCCGAGCCAGGCTCCTAATTTGGCTCGACCATCTCGCGATGGCCGCTTTTTTCAACCTGAGTTCCCCGGTCTTTCCTCGGTGCGTTTCCGATTCCCCGACCAGCGGTTTGACTCAGGACCAATCTAGGCCCAGAAGCTGATTTGATGCCGCTCCGCGCACACAAGCTAAGGTGGAGTTCGCTTAAAGCGACCTCCGCTTGTTTCCCTGTCTCTAAGGTCTGAGACAGCACCACCCGAACGCCTACCTCCAGTTCGGGCACTCCCATTCCTGACTCGTTGTTACCAGGTTCTTTTCACGATACTCGCATATCGCTCTGTCCTCACGGACGCCCGCAACGGGATGGGCCTCGTTTCAAGTTTTCAGGAGCTGAAACTCTCCTACTTACTGTGGTCTGTAAGCTACCCCTGACTCCAGGTTTGTCAGAACCCCGATCCTAACGCTGGTTCGGTGCGTCGGCCGCGTCGTTACTCGCTACCGAGGACCGCAATGTATACCACCCGGCCAAGGGGTGTCAAGGGGGTAAGTGTCATTAGGACAATAATTTTTTGGGAGGCCGTTCTAGCGCAGGCGGGC
>JALHOV010000638.1:1263-4355 GCA_022842865.1 Vulcanimicrobiota bacterium
GCCACTGCACCATTTGAGGAGCGTTGGCGGCGCGCCAGCCGAGGTTGTAGGCGAACTGGGTGAACTGGGCCAGGCCTTTAAAATCCCAGCTTTCCTGGAACTCGTCGGCGGCGTGGTGATAGCAGCGCCGGGTGTAGTCTCCCGCCAGTTCGATGCCGTAAGACAGGGGCTTGCCGCGGAATTTGAGGCCTTCACCCACCGAGAAGCTGGGCACGCCACCCTGGGCCAGGCTGAAGTGGTCCATCCGGTAGTATAGGCCGGCTTCGGGAGCCGGGTCGGGGGCGAGTTTCAGGCCCATTTGGGCCGCTTCTTGCAGTACGTCGCGGCCGAAAGTGGTGCGTTCACAGCCATTGGCGGTCACTTCCTCGGGCTCACCCCAGGGGGGGACCATATCGAAGTTCAGGTCCAGCGAGATTTGCTTCAGGGGGAGGGGAGGGTGCTGGGCGAAATAGGCGGCTCCCAGCAGACCTTGCTCCTCGGCGGTGGTGGAAACGAAATACAGGCTGCGCTTGGGTTGAGTGCCGGCAAAGACTCTTGCCAGCTCCAGCAGTATGGCGCAGCCACTGGCGTTGTCCAGGGCGCCGTTGTAGATTCCGTCGGGCTTCTCTTCTCCGCGAATGCCCAGGTGGTCGTAGTGGGCCGAATACATCACGGCCTGCGGTCCGGCGGGTTTTTTGGCGATCACGTTGCGCGAGGAAAAAGGCCGCAGCTGGCTGTCCAACTGGACCTGCAGTCGGGATTTCAAGGCCCGGGGGCGAAAGTTGCGCTGTTGAGACTCCTTGTAGAGCTGATCGAGTGAAAAGCCGTCCTTCTCTACCAGCCAGCGGGCCACGTCGAGATGAATCCAGGCGGCCGCCTGCAGAGCCGGCTCACCGTCGCGCTTCAAATAGGACTTCTCGGAACTCCAGGAATTGCGCACCACATCCCAGCCGTAGGCGGCCAGATCGGTGCGGTGAATGATGAGCGTGGCCAGCGCACCCTGACGGGCCGTTTCCTCGAACTTGTAAGTCCAGCGACCCGGATAGGTCAGCGCCCGTCCCTTGAAAAACTCGGGGTCCCGCGACTCGGGCTCGTTGACAAAGACCAGGGCCACCTTACCCTTCAAGTCGGCGCCTTTGTAGTCGTCCCAGTCCGGGGTCTTGATGCCGAACCCGACGAAGACGATGGGGGCGTCCAGGGTCACGCGGGCTTCCTGGCTCTGGTTATTTACGACATAGTCCTCGCCCGACTTGAGCTTGCGCCCGGCCAAAGTCAGCGTCGAGGAAGCCAGCGTGCTCACCCCAACCAGCGGAACTTTCTGAAAACTCGTCTCCAGCCCGTAGCTTCGGAACTGCTCGGCCAGGTAGTCGGCGGCCCGGTCGCCGCCGGGCTGGCCGGTGCCCCGGCCCTCGAAAGCATCGCTGGCCAGGTGACGCAGGTGCTCACGGATTCGGCCGCCCTCGATGGCGGGCTGAGCCTGGGCGGCTAAGGCCAGGGCCGACCACAACAAGAACTTCTTGACCACGCTAGACTCCCACAGCCACGCCGCTGACCTTATGATCGGGCAGGCTTTTCTCGGTTTTCTCGGCGCGCGCCAGGGCGGCTTCGACCGGTTCGGCCAAATTGCGAGCGGGCACGATGCCGAGGGTGGCGACCATCGGGAAGAATCTGCCTTCCAGGGCCACCGGGCCGGACGTCAGCTCCTGCACGAGACTCTGGCCGTAGCTTTCCATTCGGGCTAAAGGGGTTTTGCTGATGACCAGAAACCGCGGTCCGCGCAACCGGCCCAGCAACTCCCCCGGATGGAGAGCGGCGCGCAATCGGTCGGCCGCCTCGCGTAAGACCAGGTCGCCCTGGTCCTGAGTCAGGGTGGCAAGGTTCTGGATGACGACCAGGCATAAACTCAAAGTCGCCGGTTTGACGGCCGCCCTTTCTTTGCCCAGCAACTCCAGGATGGAGGCTTGATTCCAGCAGCGCGTCACCTCGTCGGTGCAGGCCTGGCGCCGAAACTGGTCCATTTCAGCCAGCATCTCTTTTTCGCTGCGGCACATGGCCACCCGCTGAATCTCGGACTCGACGCAGGCGGCCAGGTCCTTCAGCGCCGCCAGATCTTCTGGGTCCAATTGCCGAGGGCGACTGTCCAGCACGCAAAAAGTCCCGATCGGCGAGCCGTCGGGCGCGTGAAGGGGAATGCCGGCGTAAAAGCGGATGCCCTGCTGCACGGAGGGCAGCTCGAAAAAGCGAGAGTCAGCCGAAGCGTCCGGCACGATCAGCGGCTGCTCGCGCTGGATGGTTTCGTTGCAGAAAGCGACTGCCCGCGGGGATTGGGTGTAGAGGTGGCCTTGGGCCGATTTGAACCACTGGCGGTGTTCGTCAATCAGGCTGACCATAGCAAAGGGGGTGCGCAGCAATCGACAGCCCAGGCGGGTCAGGCGGTCAAAACGGGCTTCGGCTGGGGTATCGAGCATATCCAGATCCTGCAGTGCCTGGAGGCGTTGGGTTTCAGACATGCAGCGCCGTTCGCTGCGGCCGGGCAGGACTCCCCGGCCTGCGTGGAAGTTCAGCACCATGAGTTGGGATCGACTGCAGAAGTTGCTGCAAATGGAAAACCAGTCGCAGTTCGACTTCACCGTCGACGACGAAATCCGCACCACCGGGGCGACCGGCGGGCGCGAGCGCGTGCAAAAACTGCGCGTCTGGCTGGAAGCCCTGATCGCCGAGCAAGGCAGTGATGAAGGCTTCCTGGAGGAACTCAGCGGCTGGCACGAGGAGCTCTGCAAAATTATAGACGAGCTGGAAGGCTTCGAGGATCGCGAATCGGCCCAACAGTTCCAGGACGCTTTCGGAGCCATCGCCGACGCCCTGTCTCCCATGATTGACGCCTACGAAGGCGGAGCAGAATTCACCGCTCTACTCGGCCCGCTGGCCAACCTGGAATCGGCCGTTACTGATTTTGACCGCCAGTTAGCCGCCCAATTGGCCACCGAAGAAGGGCACTAGGAAAGCGGCCGAAAACCCCGGACTTTAGCTAAAGAAACTTCCCTATCCGAGTTTTTCGGCAGTTTGAGGGCCCAAAAGTCGTAGACTTTCCGTCAGGCGGGTGGTCTGGTGGC
>JALHOV010000639.1 GCA_022842865.1 Vulcanimicrobiota bacterium
CTTGCGCGCCCTGGACCTGAACTTTCGCAGCCGTGTAGTTCGGGCAGCTCTGCTGCACGATACTGTGGAGGATCGTAGCAAAACGCTGGAGCAAGTGGTCGCCAATCTCGAGGAGATCGAGAACCGCTTTGGCTGGGAGACGGCCCAGGACGTGCGCGGTTCGACCAATGTCTATAGCGTGATTCTACGCAACCTGGACAGCAAAGTCTCTCACAGTTTGCCCTTTGATGACACTGCCAAAGCGGCTTTGCTGCAGGGCATCGAAGAGGTTCGTCAAGAGACGCCCAGTGATTTGCGCCACAAATTCCGCCATGAGTTCAGTCAATTGCTCGAGTATTTTGTGCATGGCGTCGACCTGACCGAGGGAGCCCGCAAGGCGCGGGTCGACCGTAAGTATACTGCCGTGTCGGAGCTGCGGCTGCGCTCTTATCAACTCTATGTGGAAGACATGCATACCGATGCGCGCTATCGCCACGGGCTGGGCCGGGGCTTTCACGACGTGGTGCTGATCGTCAAATCGCTGGATCTGGTCGACAATCTGCGCACCTCGGAAGTGGCCAACTTCGCCTCGCTTGAGCGCATCTTGCTCAAGTCCGAGACCTTTCTGGACTGCACTTTCTTTCTGCATGACGAGGTTCGCTCGATTCCGCAGACCTGCAAAGTCTTCATCGACCTTTATGACTACCTGAAATATCATCTGGTGGAACAGCTTTTGGAGCGCAAGCGCGCGCTCATCTTCCTGGCCGACACCCGGTTTGCGTTCCTGGCCGACTATCTCATGCGTGAGGTGGTTCGCCTGCAGGCGAAGTACAAAGTGCATGGCAATCCGCTTCAGGAATTGCGGAGGGTCCGTCAGTTGCTACGCGAGCACAACTCTATTCCCCACTGACCTGGTTACGAATGCGCTCGAGGGTTTCCTCGTTCAGGCCAAGCTGGCCGGCTAAGCGCTCGATTAAATCGAACTCTTCAAACTCCAGCACGCCGTCCGAGAAGCACATGCGCAGCACATCGCGCATCACATCTTCGCGGGGCTGACCGCCAGGCATCTGGCTGATCAGTTGAGCTATGGGAGGCGGTTGAGTTTTCAGCGCCGTCTCAATATCACCGGCGGCAATGCCCTGCTTGCCCAGCACCTGACGGAGCATGTCGGCTTCAGCCGGATCCAGGTTGTTGTCGACCCAGGCCGTGGCCAGGAGCAGTTGTTGGTTGGCGTTGAGTTTATCCATGGGCCTTCCGGTTCGTTCTTCGGAGAAAGTTCTCCCTCATGACAGCCCGGTAACATGTTGGCAACGGGATCAAGCCGGGCGGCAACCTGGGTGCAGTATTTTATAGCTACACACATCCCGGTGGCTCCCCACCCTCAAACACATATAAAGGACACACACACAGATGAAGATCCAGCAGGCCCCCAACTTCAACCCCACTCAACTCGTCCGCACTCAGAATCAAGAAGCTCCTAAGCCGGGCGACAACAATCCCACTCCCCCTCCTCCTCAAGAGAAAGTTTCGATCGGTAAAGAAGCCCTCCGCACCGGCATCGCCTGGGGCAACGCCACTGGCACCGTAACCGGCGGCGCCGTGGGCCTGGCCACCACCATTGGTGGTCTGTATATGGGCGTTCTGGGCGGTGCCATCGTGGGCGCTGCTCTCGGCGGCGGCATTGGCCCCGTTTTTGGCGCCATCGGCGGCAACGGCGCGCTGGGATTCCTTTCCACCTCTTTCCAGACGATGGGCGTGGCTGCCAAGGTCGGCGTCGTCCTGGGCGGTGCAGCCGGCGCGGCCGGTAGCTTCTCGGTGGGCCAGAAGCTCGGCGAAGTGGCCGGAAAGGCCGTGATGTTCGTCCCCGGGGCAGCCGTGGGCGCTATCGGCGCTATCGGCAAAAAGGCTGAGGAAATGGCCACCGGCGAAGGCCAGGGCACCGGCCCGGTTGCTCCCCAGCCACCCAAGCCTTCCAAGCCGCAGGACCTCAACAAAATGGGCGGCGTTTCCAAGACCATCGCGGCCGGAATCGGCGGCTTCGGTATGCTGGCGGGCGCGGCGGGCGGCTTCGTAGCCGGTGCCGGCATCGCCTCGACCGGCAGCCTGATCAACGGCCTGCTGGCTCAGAACGTATCGCTGGCCAACATCGGTGGCGCAGCCGCCTTCGGTGGCGCTGTTGGCGCTGTCGGTATGGGCGTGCTGGGCGCCGTCGGCGGCTGGAAATTGGTGCAGGCTGGCCGCTGGGTTGGAGAGAAAGTTTCCGACGCGACGGGCAAGAAGGACTAACGGTTACCACGCATCTTGGAAGGGCGCTCGCAAGGGCGCCCTTCTTGCTTTTAGAGGCTCTATGAAGTTTGGCTTTCAGCTGGCAGGCTATGCGGTGCCGGATTTGCCGGGTCGCCTGTCGGAACTGGTTCGACGTCTGGAAGAGGCGGAATTTGAAAGCTTCTGGTTGATGGATCATCTCTTTCAGATTGAAGCTCTCGGCCCGGCCCACGAGGACATGTTGGAAGCCTACACCACGCTGGGCTTCCTGGCCGGAGTGACCCATAGAATTCAGTTGGGGGCCATGGTTAGCAGTGTGACTTTCCGTTATCCCGGGGTGCTCATCAAGATGGCCATTAGCCTGGATGTGCTCAGCGGCGGGCGCAGTTGGCTGGGGCTGGGGGCGGGCTGGTTTGAGCGCGAGCATCTCGGTCTGGGCATTCCCTTCCCGAGCGTCTGCGAGCGTTTTGAAAGGCTCGAAGAGACTTTGCAGATTTTGCAGCACACCGGTCGGCCCCACCACGGCAAGCACTACCGCCTGGAGGAGCCCGTTTTTCGTCCTCTGCGCCGACCGCCGGTGTTGGTCGGGGGCATGGGAGAGAAGAAGACCCTGCGCCTGGTGGCTCGCTACGCCCAGGCCTGTAACTTCTATCAGGACGCGGGTCCGGCTGAAATCGCCCACAAACTGGAAGTGCTCAGGGGTCATTGCTGCGCGGTTGGTCGGGACTTCCAGGACATCCGCAAGACCACCCTTGGAGTCTATCGTCCTGGCCGCTCGCGCGAGTTTTGCGAGGAGCTGCGCAGGCTGAAGGGGCTAGGAATCGACACCGCCGTGGTGGGATTGCTCGACCCCTGGAACCAGGCCGAGCTGGGCGAACTGTTCGAAGTATTGGAATACTTCCGGGACAACACATAGGGCCTTAGTCCTGGTCTGCATGCACCCCGTATATTCAAAGTAGAGAAATTCACGGTAAGAGGTGCAAGATGAAAGTCAAGTTGGTGTCGACGATGTTTCTAGGCTGGCTGCTGAGCAACTTTGCTTTGGCCCAACACGATTTGAACCTGGCTCCGGTGCGGGCTTCTTTCCCGGAGAAGCCGGTCATGAAGGTGAGCAGCGAAGCGACCATGGTCGGTCCCGTGACCAGCCAGAACTACACCCTGTGCTGTAAGGACTACAACCTGGTCTTGAGCACTTCGCAGTTGCCCACGATGGCCCTGACTTTCCGCAGTCCTGATGCACTCTACAAAGATGCTTCGGAGGCACTCCTGAAAGAGCATAGCGGGGCCAAGCAACTTAGCTATCAGGAAGCTCAAGTGGGTGGCAAGTGCGGCGCCGAGATGTCTTTTAAAGGAAGTAACGGCGACCAGGGCAAGGCCCGCTTTGTGCTGGTGGGCGAGAAGTTGGTGGTGGCCGAAGCCCGATGGAAAACGCCCGCTTCTCAGGCGGAGGCTGAACGCTTCCTCAACTCCCTGGCTATCGCCGACTGAAGGAAAGCCCTGGAGCGCTCGCTAAAGGCTCTCCTCTATGCGCAAGTTTGTGCAGGCGGGAGCCATTCCATTTCGTCATCGGGACGGCGACCTGGAAGTGTTGCTGATCAGCTCCCGTTCCAGCGGAGACTGGATCGTGCCCAAAGGCATGATCGACCCGGGTTTAAGCGCCCAACAGGCAGCGCTTCAAGAAGCCGAAGAAGAAGCGGGCGTTCGTGGCCGGCTTGGTGAGCTGATCGGTTATGTCGAGACGGCCAAGGCGCGCATCGCCGTCTACCCCTTGGAAGTCGAGGTGGAGCTGGACGATTATTTGGAAAAAGGCATGCGCAGGCGCCGCTGGTTCGCCGCCAAAGAAGCCGCCGAGAAAGTGCGCGACCGCGATCTCGGCTCGCTGATCCGGCATTTGCGGCGCCTGGTTCGTTTGCAAACCCCTCCGGCCGGGTAATCCAAGCAGGTATGAAACCCAAGGCCCTTTTAATCCTCTCCCTTCTGATGATGCTCACTCCGTCTTTTCTCTACTGGATCGGTCCTTTGCGCCGTCCGGCTATGGCCGATGGTGACCAGTTGACTTTGATGGCTTGCCCGGTCTGCTCGGGCACCGGTCAATCTCAGGCTAAGAA
>JALHOV010000640.1 GCA_022842865.1 Vulcanimicrobiota bacterium
GCTCCTTTGTTATGAAATGGGAGTCGAAGTGGAAGAGCATGCAGTGGACCTCAAGAACGAAGAGCACCGGCAGACGCTGCTCGAGTTGGGCATCAACTCGCTGCCGGCATTGCAGGTACCAGGGGTGTTGGGCTACTTCAGTTCTCTGCCGGATATGGCGGAATATATTTGTACGCTGGTGAGCGCCGAGCGGCGTCTGGTCCCTTGGGAACCGGAGGGCGGTTTCGAAGTGCGGCGCTGGACTTACAATGTGGGCAATTTGGTGGGGGTTCCTGTAGGGCTGTTGGAATTGCACGATGACGATCACTACCACGCCTTGTTGAGGGGCGCGCTACCGGCGCTGGAGAAACGATTGAGCGATATGGATTACCTTGCGCACGACCGATACTCCCTGGCCGATTGTGCCCTGGGTGTGTTTCTGGCCTCTTATCAGGCCAAAGCGCACTGGGAGCCCGTTTATCCGCACCTGGCCGACTATCTTCGGCGTCTCAAACTGCGCCCCGCGTTCCAGAGATTATGAGCCTGGAGCTATGGTATCATCCTCTGGATATCGCTTCGCAGATGGCTGCGCTGGCACTTTTCGAATGCGGTGCAGATTTTGTGGCCCACTCGATCGAAGACGCCTGTGTTGAAAACGCCCGCCTGACTTTCTTGGAACGATGGCCCACCGGACAACTGCCGGTGCTGATGGACCACAACTGGGACGAGTTGATCTTCGGGTCGAGCGTGATTGCGGAATATTTGCATGTCTATGGAGGCTCCGGCTCGCAGTTGCTGCCCACGGATCCTGAGGAAGGGCGTGAGGTCCGACGCTGGACACGTCTGGCTGCCGCCGGTGTGGCCTGGCCGATGTCCATCCTTTGCCAGGAGAAACTGAATCTGCCGGTTTGGGTGCAGATAGGACCATCGGAATGTGAGCGAGCGCTACGCCAGCGAGACCTGAACCTGCCGATACTGGAGGACCGCATTCTTGGTCGCACCTGGCTGGTCGAGGAAACGTTCACAATAGCCGACTGCCAGTTGGGTCCGGCTCTTCTTTGCTGTGAAGCCCGGCAGGAGCTCCAAGATTATCCGTACCTTCGAGACTACCTGGACCGTTGCTGGGAGCGCCCCGCCTTCCAGAAGATGCTGCGACTGGTGGGCGACCGATTTCTGCGCTACTCCGACTACCCACTGGAGGACGTCGCCCCGCTCGTATTGGCGCCCCCGCTGCTGCAACGCCTGCGCGAGGCTAAAGTGATCTCACCCAGAAAAAAACCAGGTAGACCAGGGGAACCAGAACGCTAACAAGCAGCACCTTGGCCGTGGTGACGATCCAGGCCGGAGTAGCAGGGATGGCGTCGTCGTCCGGGGGCGGACCCTGATGAAGAAGCTGAGCACTGGCGCGGCCGATACCCTTCTCGGCGCAGTCGGGGCAGAGGCGCAGCACGGTTTTTCCGTTCTGGAATTCCTTGGAGCGGGGAGTCTGGCGTCCGCACCAGCCACAGATTGCCATGGCTGCTGATTTGTCGCGCTGTGTAAAAGGCCTGGAGACGGCGGGCAAGAATTTTACGTCCTATTGCACGACCGCGAAGTGGGGCGTTGGGCCTGGCTAAAAAAACTGGGATGTTTCCTGGGTTGGCTGCTGCTCGCGCTGGCACTGGCCGCGGGGGGAATGGTCGGTTATAAGGTTCATCAGCAAATTGCCAAAGAAGGCGGCGACATTAGCGACACCTGGCGATTTGTCACCGCTCCTCAAAGCTATGTCTTTGGCAATCGCAAGCGCCTGAACATCCTCTGTTTGGGCGTGGACTACAACCATGATTCCAAGGGGATGCAATACACCAAGGGAGCGCGCAGCGATACAATCATCGTTCTAAGCTTGCAGGCCGACAATCACAAGGTCACCGCACTTTCTATCCCCCGCGACCTGCGCGTGCGGGTGACCGACCTGGGAGCACAGGACAAGATTAACTCGGCTTTTACCCTGGGCGGCGCCCGGCGCTCGCGCCAGGTGGTTTCCTGGCTTTTAGACGTGCCCATCGACTACTGCCTGGTGGTCAAAGTGGACGCCGCCAAGGAATTGGTAGACGCCCTGGGCGGCTTAAAAATCAACGTCGAAAAGAACATGGACTACGACGACAACTGGGGTAATCTGCACATTCACCTGAAGAAGGGGCCCCAGCTTTTGAACGGGCGCCAAGTGGTGGGTTACTGCCGCTTCCGCCACGATGAGGAGAGCGACTTTGGGCGCATGCGCCGCCAGCAACAGGTGCTGCGCGTGGCCAGCGCCCGCTTGAGCGAGAGTGTCTCTCCGGAAACCATCGAGAAACTGGTGAAAATCGTCCGTCGTAACGTGAGCAGCGACCTGAGTTACAGTAAAATGGCCACGCTGGCTCGGCTCTTCCGCGGGCTGGACAAAAACCATATCAAGGCGCAGTCCCTGGTCGTCCAGGATGACCCCGACGGCTTTGACTTGCTGCCGGTGCCGGAAAAGAACCGGGCGCAGGTGAAAGATGTTTTCGGCCCTTAATCTTGTCCAGGGACCGGACCGGTGGGATAATTGAGGAGCATGGAGAAGCTTTGCAGGTGAGCACGATCAACGGATTCACTCCGCTGCAGGTCAACTTTGGGAACACGGCTCGTGCCGTGGCGACCCCGCAGCTCCAAGGCATTCCGCAGCCCGCCGCCCCTCAGGAATCGGCCACTCTCAGCAGCCTGCCGCGTGGCGTATGCTTTATGAAGGACGGCGAGGCCGTTTACCTGCCCAAGTCCGGCGAGCAGATGACGCTGGGCCGCGATCCCAAATGCACGGTGCCTTTCCAGGATAGCGAAGTAAGCCGGCAGCACGCCCGCATCGCTGAGAAAGACGGCAAATACTATCTGCAGGACAGCAATTCTACCAACGGGACTTTCCTGAACGGCCAACGCCTGGAGCCGGGCCAGTGGGTGGAATACAAGCCGGGGGATGCGCTGGGCCTGGGCCAAAAGATCGAGTTGACCCGATCCCCCAACGATCTGCCCGAGCAACTCCCGCAATTGAAGCTACCGCAGAATAATCAAGCCATCACCGTCGGTCGCGAGCCGGGCAACAGCCTGCAGACCTCCTGGGCGGATTCCAGCCGCTCGCATGCCGTCATCCAAAACAAAGATGGCCAGAATTGGATTATGGATCGGGGTTCCAGCAACGGAACGCTGCTCAACGGGAAAAAAATCCCCAGTCAACAGTGGGTGGTGCTCAATCCCGGCGCGAAAGTTCAGTTCGGCTTCTCTCCCCAAGGGGCGTTTCACGTAGCCGCGGCCGACAAACCCCAACCCACAGTCCAGCCCCAGGGACTCGCTCCCCTGAAAACGACCTTCAACGCCCTTTCTCCTCAGCAAGGTCAGGCCATCCTGGCCAAGGCCGAGTTTGCCCCCAATCCACTGGGGTTCCGGGCGGCGGGTGCGGCCGAATGCAGCAAAGAGTTTCTGTTGGCCCAAGGGCTGGAGCCCAAAACCACCTTCGAATGCGGTGATACCAAAGTCCACTTCTCGCAGCCCTACAGCCTGGGAGACAACCGCGCGGCCTGTGTAGGCTATGTTGAAAACAAAGAGGGGAAGGTCGACATTCGCGCCTTCTACCGAAGCAACTCGCAAGGCCTCTGGCGCGCCGCCTCCCACGCCGGTTTTAACGGCTGGATCGGGAAAGGCACCGGCGAGGAGAGCACCAATCTGCCCATTCCGCTGCAGATGGCCTTGCACAGTCAGGCCGGCCACCAGGTCAAGGACGTGCCCGACAACGTGGCCAAGCAGGCTTTCTACGGCAGCCTGCCGGTGGGCAGCAATACCCCCCCGGAAGAACTGCAGAAGGAACTCCATCAGCCCGCCCACCTGGGCGACTTTCAGAAGAAACTATCGGATGGTCACGGTGTTCCGGAGTCCTACCGGTTCCATGACGCTGCCGACGCTCCCAACTTCAGCAGCTCACCTGCCAATATCAGCTACAGCTTCAACCACCCGATTCATGGCAAGGTGGACGCCAACTGCTTCACCTCCAAGGGTGGCGACTGTTCCTTTATGTTCTACCGAGACAGCGGCGGCCGCGCCTGGCTGGCCCAGATGGAAAAGACGAACAGTCCGCTAACCTCCTGGGGCACACGCTCCGATCCAATCGAGCATGGCGACCTGGCCATGCCGGCCGTCGAATATCGCCAGCAGATTCCCCAGGGCTACGCCGGCATTCAGATCACGGGTTCCTACGCGGACGCCACCGGCTACGTGCATAAGCTACCGGTGGTCGCGGACTTCCGATCTCACCTGGGACTCGGTTAATTTTGGAGGCCGAAGACCTCTTTCAAAATCTGCGGCACGGCATCAATAGATCGGAAGAGC
>JALHOV010000641.1 GCA_022842865.1 Vulcanimicrobiota bacterium
AACAACAACCCGAACAATAATGGTTTCTTCAACAACAATAACAACGGATTCAATAACAACGGATTCAATAACAACAGCGGATACTACAACAACAATGGGTATTACAACAACAACGGCTACTACAACAACGGCAATCGGACGAACGCCGCCGGACAGGTTCTTAACGGCCTGTTGAACCGACGCTGGTAGTAGCCCTTCTGGAGATGGACAACGGCCTGGACGCGCTTACCCGGGCCGCTTTGTTATTTGCCAACAAACTTCAGGTGTGGAAGAAATCGACTTCGGGGGGCTTTTTGTTAGCCGAAAGATAGGTGTCGCGAATCATTTCGCGGGCGATTTTGCCGGCCGTTTCCAAGGTCAGTTCTTTGACGTGGCGGATCTTTTTTTGGCGCAGTGTCTTGATATAGTTGGGGTGGCTGGCCACCTTCTCGAGAAAATACTCTGCCTGGTCGCCCAAGGGGATGTATTCGGTTTCGCTCTTGTCGTTGTACTGGCGGATCTTAAAACCGGTGAGCTGCTGCTCCTTGACCGTCATAAAGACCACGCCAGAAATACCCTGACTATACTGGCCAAAGGAAACGGTCACTTCGCCCTGGGCGACTTGACAGGCGACGGTACGCAGCGCTTCCACGTGAACTTCGGAGTTCAGGTCGATGGTGTTCTTCTTCAGGTAGGCCCTCAGTTGCTCCGTGAGAGCGGGGGAATCGCCGAGAACGGCCAGCAGCGTGGCGCCGACGCGGAAGATTTTGGGTGGGTCCTGCTGGTCGCTGGCCAGCAGCAGTCCTTCGTGGGTGGCTACCCAGATGATCAAGCTCATCGGCAGTGCTTTTGTTTGCGGCGTCAAAGGCCTGCCGATGAAGGTCTATGCCTACAAGAATTGCTCGAGCTGCCAGAAGGCGCTGCGTTACCTGGAAGGCCGCGAATACGAACTGGTGCCGATTGTGGAGCAGCCGCCTACGTTGGAGGAACTGCGTCGCATGGCTGTTTATGTGGGCGGGTTCCGCAAGCTTCTTAATACTTCCGGCTCGCAGTATCGCGAGCTGGGCATTGCCGGGCGCGATTTAGACGAAAACCAGGCCTTGGAGCTTTTGGCCAGCAACGGCATGTTGGTGAAACGGCCTTTTCTTTTAACTTCCGACGGCGGGGCTGTAGGCTTTCGTCCAGAAGTCTGGGAGCAATTGATAGGTAAGGGAGCGGGTTGACATGAGGGTTGTGGTGGAAATGCCGGACTGGGTAGAAGCGGAAATGGCGCGGCGGCCCTCGGTGATTCCGGATCTGGAGGAACGCATCCGGCTGGTAGTCGAGCTTTCCCGTTTAAACGTGGAGCACGACACGGGTGGTCCGTTCGGAGCCGCGGTTTTTGAACGGGACTCGGGCAAACTGGTGTCGGTGGGCGTAAATCGAGTGGTGCCTTGCAGCGTATCTTCCGCCCACGCCGAGTTTATGGCGCTGGCGCTGGCCCAACAAAAGCTGGGGACCTTCGATTTAAGCTCTCCCGGTCTGCCGGCTCATCAAATGGTGGTCAACTGGCGTCCCTGCACCATGTGCTACGGCGCCGTCATCTGGTCTGGGGTGCGTTCGCTGGCGCTGGCCGGTAGCGGTTCGGCGGTGGAGGAAATTACGGGGTTTGACGAGGGTCCCATCGCCGACAACTGGATTGAAGAGCTAAACCGTCGGGGCATTGAGGTACTGGACAATCAGAACCGCGAGGCCGCTTTGCAGGTCTTTCGGCTCTTTCGGGATTCGGGCAAACTGGTCTACAACGCGACTCGCGACTGAGGCGGCAGGGTGGCGTGACAGCGCTGTGTAAGGGCGCCTGCCTATGAATGAAGTTTTTTCACCTTCCACCGTGCCAACCCCTCCCGAGGGCTGGGTTCTACTACCACCAGGGGATGCCGCTCTGACCCGGCGAGTGAAAGCGGCCGGGCCGAGCTGGTCTGTGCAGGAAAAGCGCGGGCGTAAGGTGTTTTCGCAGGGAACCTGGGCCGACGGTGCAGTAGTGGCGCGGCTGCGCGAGGAGTTGTTAGCGGAACGAGCCACCGAGGGATTTGCTAGACGGCGTGAGGCCGACCAGGTGCGGCGATCTCTGGCGCAAGAGGCCTATGTGGAAGATTTTGAGGCAGCCGTGCGCGAGTTTTTGCGGTTCCACACCTGTTACGGGGAATTGGAGGCGCGCTTAGCCCGGCTGATCAGCGAACACGCTACGCCTGTGGGCAGCGGCACGGTGGCGCGCACGCAGCGGATTCCTTTGGAGGAGCGGGCGGAGGCAGCCGTGATCGCCTGGATGCGCCACCAGACCACCGGCTACGACAAGTTGGTGATTCCGAGAGTCAAAGGCAAGCGACGCGAAGTGCGCCGCATGTTGGCGGCTCGCTCACAGCAGCTGTTGGCTCGCTATCGGCGCGGCGAGGCGACCTCTGAGGACTGTCCCCTCAGTCTTGCCCTGGCTTTGTGATGCGAATGGGAGGCACCGGCACGCCCAGGGCTTTGGCGACGGCTTTGAGTTCTTCGGCTTCCACGCGGACCACCTGATGGTCGGCGCCGGCCACAGCCACCAGATAGTCCATGATGCGGTCCTTGGTTTCCTCGTCCAGCACTTTGCGCAGGGGAGCGGCTAATTCATAGGCCGAGGGCATATCATCTACGTGGTCAAGCAGTTGCTCGAAAGTGGCTTTGGAGAATCCGGGCAACATGGACTGGCCCACCGAGATGGCCACTTGCTTTTCTTCCTCGTCGATGACTCCGTCCGAGGAAATGAGAGATACAGCCAGGGCAGCGGCAATTTTGTTTACATCCGATTTATAGCGCGTCAACATTTGGTGGTCTTGTCCGCGGCGGGCTGAGTCCCTTTTCCAGATCCATTTCGGGATCAAAAAAGAGCCCCTTGTGAAGGCTCTCATTTGACTAAGTTAAGTTTAGCGAGGGCAGCGTTCGCAGCGGACCAGGGCGCGCGACATCGTGAGAGTGAAGCGCTGCTCGGTGCTGGGACGGTAAACTCCGATTTGCACCTCGGTGCCGACGTCGCCCCGCAGGCGGGCTACCACGTCTTCGGCGGGAACACCGTCAGTGCTCACGCCGTCGACGGTTTCGATGATGTCATCAGGCTGGACGCCAGCGCGCTCGGCCGGATAACCGGGCAGGGGTTCCAGTGCGGTGAAGCGGCCCTGATTGCTGACGTCGGTGCCCACGTAGAGGCCGATGCCACCAAATTCTTCAACGTTTTGTTGCTGGTAGGGACAGCGCTGCACCGATGCCGCCGGGCGGGTGGGCTGAGAGACGGGCGGAGGTGCTGGCTGGAATTGCCCTGAAATCAGGACCCCAAAAGCCAGCGCGCCGGCCGCCAAAGTCTGCCGGGTAAACCGAGGAAAACTGCTCAACAAGATCATCGCTTGCATACTCCCTTGAAATTTGACTGCCAGAACCCTTCGTTGCGCCTTTTGCACACCCTGCTAACAGTCCAAGACGAAATACTTTGTCCTGCCTAGCCGTCTCCCAAGCAGGTTCCCAGCGCTCGGGCGGTGAGAATGGAATCGCAGTCGAGGGGCACGGTCTTCATATGGCGGGTCGCTTCCTCCAAAGGAAGGTAGCGCACGTTGGGCGGGTCGAGGGCCACCATGTCGGCTTTGCGTCCGGCGGCCAGGGCGCGAACGGCGGCCGAGCCGAATCTTAGCGAGTAAAGCCGGTCGCGAGCGGTGGGCGGGCCGCCGCGCAGCAGATGACCGAGCACCACGCTGCGGGTGTCCAGGCCGGTGGCGTCCTCGATGGCCTCCACCAGGCGTTGGGCGGCCCCTCCCAGACGGCCGGACTTTTCCTTGGAGTAGGTGTAATCCACTGGGTGGGCCCCCTCGGCGATGACCACCAGCGAGAAGCCGCGGTGCGATTTGCGTTCTTCCAACTTCTTAAGAATCGGCTCCATTTTGTAAGGGATCTCGGGAATTAAAATAACGTCGGCGGTGCCCGCCAGGCCGCTTTCCAGAGCAATCCAACCAGCGTAACGACCCATCACTTCAATCACCATCACGCGGCCATGAGATTCGGCCGTGGAATGTAGACGGTCAATGCAATGAGTTGCGAATTCCACGGCTGTGTCAAATCCAAAGGTTACCACCGTGCCGTCCAGGTCGGTATCGATGGTTTTGGGAATTCCCACCACCGGAAATCCCTGTTTGGCAATTCGCGCAGCAATGGCCATGGTGCCGTCGCCGCCGACCATAAGCAGGGCCTCGAGCTGGAGCGCTCGGAGGTTTTCGATAATTTGAGGCGTGCGATCCACGGGCTCCAGCGGATTTGACTGGTTGGTGGTGCCCAGGATGGTGCCCCCCAGAAAGGTGATTCCGCGA
>JALHOV010000642.1 GCA_022842865.1 Vulcanimicrobiota bacterium
GCAACCCCTAGGGGACGTAGTACATCGGGTTGGGTAACTTGAAGACGGCCTCGGAATAGCCACCCTCCAGATCGCTGGCCTGGTCGCCCAGGTTCACCACGATAGTGTAGCCCGCCTCGGTAAGGCGCTTGCGGTGCTCGGCCTTATAGAGACCACTGGCACCGTGGTCGCCGTCCGGCTTCATGATCAGTTCCTGCCAGCCTTCAAAACCTTGTTTGCTCAGATTCTTCAGGGTGGCCTCGCGCTGTTTCTCGGCCCGGCCGGTGATGAAGAAAACGGCGACATCGTTCTTGCGCGCATAGCGAAACAACTCCCGAGGCCCGATCAGAGCCGGAGCTTCGCCCCGCAAGATCCAGGCGCTCCATTCCGTGGGGATGTAACCGAAATCAAATTCATTGATGTGAGGGTAATTGGACAGGACGGTTTCGTCGATGTCCAATACGATGGCGGGTTTCCGATCCCTCACGCGGGCCAGATTTGTCTCCAGGTAAGTCTGGGCCTGGCCAGCGATCGCGTCAATCTCCCGTAAATATTGGCCGCTTTTGTGATACTGGCGCATGCTTTCCTTGACCAAAAACATGTTGGGAATGGTCAGGTCGCGGTGCAGTTCGGCCGGCTCGCAAAACGCCGCCGATGTTAGGAAAACGAGTAGCCCGAGGGACTTCAGCAATGACTTCATGGCCAGAGCCTTCCGGCCTGTCCAGCCACTGCCCTTCCTCTTCCTGGGAGGAACAGGAGGGCTGTGGAGCCGAATTTCGACATCCATGAAACTATCCATCCTTATCGCTTTGATGGTCACTTTGCCGGCCGCGCTGGTGGGCGCAGAAAACAGCTACAGCAACGCTCCCACGGCCATCCCCACGCGCTACGTCACTCCCAAGAAAAACAAATGGCTTCCCGTCTATCTGTACAGTTTCGGAGAGAGCGCCTTTCAGGAGCTCCCCTCACGCACGTTGTGGACCCGGACCAAGGACCCGCTCACCCTCGAGATGGTCACGGCCCCGATTTCTCTTTCTCAACTCATTTGTGACACCGCTCGCTCCAATGACCTCGACCCTCTGATCGTCGACATCCTCACCCGCCACGAGTCAGGCTTTGACGCAGAAGCCGTCTCGCCGGCCGGGGCTTGCGGACTGATGCAGTTGATGCCGGATACTGCTGCTGCTATGGGCGTAACCAATATCCACGATCCGGTCCAGAATGTAAGCGCCGGCACGCGCTACCTGGCCCAGCAGTACCGGCGCTACGGCGAGCTGCAACTGGCGCTGGCCGCCTACAACGCCGGACCCAGTGCCGTGGACAGCTACGGAGGAATCCCTCCCTACTCCGAGACCCAGAACTATGTCGCCTCGATCACTTCGGAGTATGTGCGCAATCGACGGAAGCGACGATAACGGGGACGTTTTCAGGTGTGTTTCAGCCCGTATGGCTAGGCTGTGACAACAGAGATAGAAGTTGAGGGACACCGCCATGGTCGAAATTCCAACCAAGAACGCCGCCGCCTACAAGACGCTATTCCAAAACCTGGGCCAGTTTGCCCTGAAGAACAACGACAAGCCGGGTGTGGATTCCAATCCCAGTGCCGACGTGGTCGAGTTGCAGACCACTTCGAAAGCCATGTATTCCAGCGGAGACGAAGTTCGTCTGCTCGCCCGGTTGCAGAACGGGACCGTGCAGGCGCTGCAGGTCGAGGTTCAGGGTTCTGATCGCGATCCTTATCGGGCCAGCCTCAAACTGGAGCAGACCGAAGCCGGACTGGTGGGCAGCGAACTCTTGCACAACGGCCGGGGACTGAGCGAACGGAGCTTCAGTATCCAGGGCGAGGCCGTGACGGTCAGCCAGGAGAGCCGCAGCGACAAGCCTTTCGAACCCCAAGACTCCCGAGAAAAAGAGCGCATGGGCCAGGAACTCGGCTACATGACCGGCAGCCTGCAATACCTGTTAGGCCCGAAATTCTAAAACCTGCGTCAGGGTGCGCCGGCGGCTTTATGAATGGCCGCGCGAATGCGCGGGTAGCTGCCGCAGCGGCAAAGGTTGCCGGACATGGCCTGATTGATTTGCTCGTCGCTCGGGCTCGGCGTTTTGGCCAGCAGGGCGGCGGCGCTCATGATCTGACCCGATTGACAGTAGCCGCATTGCGGCACGGACAGTTCGGCCCAGGCCTTCTGCAGCGGGTGCTGGCCATCTTTGTCGAGGCCCTCGATGGTGACCACCGGCTTGCCGCTGAGAGCTGAGACGGGCAGGCTGCAGGAGCGCACCGGTTGGCCGTCCAGATGCACCGTGCAGGCGCCGCATAGGGAAGCGCCACAGCCGAACTTGGTGCCGGTCAGACCGAAGTCTTCGCGCAGCACCCAGAGAAGCGGTTTATCGTCGTCGGCCTCCACTTCGCGAGGCTGGCCGTTGACGGTGATGGTGAACTTGCTCATGAGAACTCCTTTAGCCGAGTGAAAAGGGCAGCCGAGTGATGCGTTTGCCCGTCGCCGCGAAAAGTGCGTTGGCCAGCGCCGGCGCCAGCGGCGGCACGCCGGGCTCCCCGGTCCCGGTAGGGGCCGCGTCCGACTTGACCATATAGACTTCGATGGGCGGCGCGCCCGGCATTCGCAGCACCTTGTAGGCGTCGAAGTTGTTTTGCTCGACCTCGCCGTCTTTCAGGGTGATGGCCTCGCCAGTGGCTGCCGAAAGCGCATAATTGATGCCGCTCTCCATTTGCGACTTGACCTGGTCCGGGTTGATCACGATGCCACAGTCGACAGCGCAAACCACCTTGAGAATGGTCGCCTTTCCGTTTTTCATGACCACGTCGACCACCTGGGCCACGTAGGATCCGAAGGATTCGTGCACGGCCACGCCGCGGCCGCCGCCCTTGGGAGCTTTGCCAGCCTTTTCTACCGCCAGCTGCAGAACGCCGCGCCGGCGCGAACGTTCCGGCAACATGGCCAGACGAAACTTGACCGGGTCCTGGCCGGCGGCGTGCGCAAGCGCGTCCACGAATGTTTCCATCACAAAAGCGTTGTAGGTGTGCCCCACAGAGCGCCACCAAAGAGTGGGAATGCCGGCCCTGGCCATGTGAACTTCCACCCGGAAGTTGGGAATCTGGTAGTCGCTATTGGCGCTGCCCTCCACCGAAGTGGCGTCCACACCGTCTTTGATCATCATGGCAAAAGGAGTATCGGCCAGGAACGACTGCACCACCATCCGGTGGAAGAAGGCAGTGGGCTTCCCGTCCGCGCCTACCGCTCCGCGCACCCGATGCACAGACATGGGTCGATAACGCCCGCCGTGCAGATCGTCGCTGCGGTCCCAGATCAACTTGATAGGAGTCTTCTCCTGGGCCGCCTTGGCGATGGAGCAGGCTTCCACTACATAGTCGCTGTCGGGAGTGGCCCGCCGGCCGAAGCTGCCGCCGCCGAAAACGGACCGGATGCGCACCTTCTCTTGAGAAATCCCCAGCGTGGCGGCGGCGCTGGCCTGATCCACCGTCTGCAACTGGGCTCCGTAGTAAAGATCGGCCTCGCCATTCTTGAAGTCGACCAGACAGCCGAGCGGCTCCATGGGGGCGTGAGCGAGGTAAGGAAACTCGTATTCCAACTCGACCGGATGAGCAGCCCCAGCCAGGGTCGCTTCGGCCTTACCGTCGTTGCGAGCCACCGGTCCCGCCGTCTTGAGTTGCTTCTTGTAGTCCCGAAAGAGCTCGGCGCTACCGCGTTTCTCGGCTTCGGCAAAATCCCACTCGGCCTGAAGCAACCTTTTGGCCTTCTGGGCCGTCCAGAAGTCCTTGGCGATCACGGCCACTCCGCGGGGCACCGTGACGATTTCGAAGACGCCGGCGACCGCCTTGGCGGCCGCGTCGTCCAGCTTTTTGAGTTTGCCGCCGAACTTGGGCGGACGCAGCATCACCGCGATACGCATCCCCGGCAAGCTTTGATCGATGGCGAACTGAGCCTGTCCGTTGGATTTGATGGGACCGTCCAGCCGGGGGAGCGGCTGACCGATCAAGGTGAACTTGCTCGGGTCTTTGAGCACAACCTTCTCGGGCAATTTCTGTTTGGCGGCCGCCGCGGCCAGAGCCCCGAAACCGCTGCTTTTACCGCTCTTGTGGCTGATCTTGCCCTTGACCACCTCGATCTCCGCCACCGGAACCTGCCATTCGGCAGCGGCCGCGGCCACCAACAGCGCTCGCGCACCGGCCCCCGAGAGACGGAGCTGTTGCCAGGAATTGGCGATGGCTGAGGAGCCGCCAGTACCTTGTATGCCCATCAGCGTGTTGGCATACTTTTTATGGTCGGCCGGGGCGAACTCCCAGGCCATCTGGTCCCAGTCGGCATCCA
>JALHOV010000643.1 GCA_022842865.1 Vulcanimicrobiota bacterium
TCGCCAGAAGAAAGCCGGCGATACGAGCTTGGCCCGGTCCAGAAGGTCGAATTTGCCGGCCTGGACCACAAGACGTTGCTCTCCGACCCGGAAGTACTGAAATGCATGCGGGACTTCGTGGGGACGCTCAGCGTAGTCGAGAGCGCAGCCAGGCCCTGAGTTCCCGCTGGCCGACGGGCGTATCCAGCACGCAGTGACCGCCCCCCGGCACCACCACCAGTTTGCAGTCCTTTCCCTTGAGTGCGGCCGCCAGTTCGGTGCTGCAGGCCGGGTCGACTCGATCGTCTCGGTCTCCCACCAGCACCAGCAGCGAACCTCGCAATTGGGAAGCCTGGGGCAGGTTGGAGTTCTCGCGGTAGGCCGGGCCCACCGGCCAGCCCATCCACTGCTCTGCCCAACCAAGATTGCCCCGCGTCAGGTCGTGGTTGCCGCAATCGGCGATGGCCACCTTGTAGAAGTCGGAATGCCAGACGAGGGCGGCCGCGGCGTTGGCGCCGCCTGCCGAAGAACCGTAAATCCCTACCCGGCTCAGATCCATCTGTTTGTAGCGACGGGCGGCCGCCTGGAGCCAAAGCTTGCGGTCGGGCAGGCCGGCGTCTTTTAAGTTCTGCCAGCACACGTCGTGGAAGGCTTTGCTTCGGCCATTGCTACCCATGCCGTCGATCTGCACCACGATATAGCCAAGGTCGGCCAGCGCCTGCTCGCTCTCCTGGCCGTCGGCATAGGCTTTGGGCGCGAACGATTGGTGGGGTCCGGCGTAGATGTGTTCGACGACGGGAAATTGCTTATCTTTGGGCAGCGGGCGGGGGAAATAGAGGCGACCGTAGATGTCGGTAACTCCGTCGCGGCCTTTGGCCACAAACAGTGGGCTGACAGACTTGAGGGGGCGCGCCCGGGCCAGTTCGGCCAGCAGGTCTCCCGCCGAAGTCCGCAGTTCTACGCGAGGGGGTTGGTCGGCTCGCGACCAGGTGTCCACCCAGAAGCGGTGACCAGGAGAGGGCGAGGCCAAGTGCTGGCCTTCGCCCGGTGTAATGACGGTGAGTTGCGGGCGGTCCAAACTGGCTTTGCAGACCTTGGCATAATAGGGGTCGGCCAGAGTGAAATAGACTTCGCGGCGCTCCTCATCCAGGGCCAGCACCTGTTGCACCACCCCAGAACCGGGGGTCAGGTCGCGCACCACCTGTCCGGTAACCGCGTCCATCAAAAAAAGGTGGTTGGATCCGGTGCGCTCGGACATCCAAAGAAATTGCTTATCTTGGAGCCAGGCGCAGTAATACTTCTCGGAATCGCAGACGAAGGTCGAGCTGGAGTCCTCGGCCAGGGCCCGCACTTTGCCCTGAGTATCGGTTTCCAGCAGGCGCAGGTGTTGGTGGCCCCGTTCCTGATAGACGAAGCTGAGACGGGAGGAATCGGAACTCCAGCGCATCGAGTGGAGGGCCAGCGGATGGGGGAAGAGTTGGTCAGAGAGGGTAAACTGACCGCCCTGTGTGTCAAAGATTCGCAAAGCGCTGGTTCGCATCGCCAGAAAGTGGGCCGAATCGGGTGACCAGAAGACATTCTCGGGCAGATACCCGTCCCCGGCCGACCCGTCGCGGCTGCAGGGTCGCCCGTTCAGCCACAGGTTGTGGTCGCGCACCTCCAAAAGCCACTGGCGGTTGGGGGACTCCAGGGTGGAACGCGGCACCGGGCTGTCAATTTCGGCCCGGCTGGGAGAATCGCTGGCCTGAAAGACGGCCAGCAGGCCCCCACTGTCCAGGTCTCGGGCTAACCAGGTCTGGCCTTGATAGGTCGGCTGTTCGGCTTGCCCGCCGGCTGCTAACTGGCGATGCTTGTGCTCCAAATTGCGCTCGTCCAGCCAGCACAACTCCACGGTGGCTCCGGTCCGGTTCTGAAACTGGACCGTGGAGGGCACCGTAGTTGTCGCGTAAGGTCCGGGTTGACCGAGAGGTAGCAGAGCTTCGCGCGGCAGGTTCGTTTCCTCGAGCTGATAGGTGTCCAGGTCCAGGGTATAATCCCTCTCCCCCACCAGACCCAGCCGGCGCGGATGAGCCGGGTCGTAAAGCAGGCCCAGAACCGGCAACTGGTCTGGCTTGCAGCCGAGTTTGCGAGCCACGCGGGCGTGGTCGAAGGCCGGACGCGGACGGGGGTCGCGCAGGTCGACCTGGAAGAACTGACGCTCGCGCCGAAACCAGAACTGGCGCTCGTCCTCGCTCCAGTGCGGACGCACCACCCAGGGCTGAGCCCAGGCGCAGGCGCTCAGGGCCCACCAGAGTGCCCACCTCACTGGGGTTGTTGGGTGACCACCTGGTTGGGTCCGTATTGCTTGGCCTCAGACAGGGCGTCTTCGGCCTCTTTGAGCATATGATCGGGAGAATGAAAGGTGCTGTCGCTCTGCACGATGGAAAAACTGGCGGTGAGGTGCACTTCTTTAGGCAAGTCCAGATGGGTCAGACATTGTCGCAAACGCTCGGCCAGCTGGCGTGCTCCAGCCGCTTCGGTGTCGGCACAAAGAATAAAGAATTGCTGACCGTCGTAGCGGCATACCAGGTCGGCGGCACGAAGCTTGGATTTGAAGACGTGGGCCACCGAACGCAGGATCTTGTCCCCAAACCGCTGGCCGTGGTCGTCGTTGCTGCGCTTGAACTCGTCCAGGTCGCACAGGATGCAGCAGAACGGGACCATTTTGCGGCGGAAGAGCTGCCACTGCAATTGCAGGTGCTGCATGGCGAAGTGGCGGTTGGGCAGGCGCGTGAGCGGGTCCTGGGAGGCGTTCTCCCGCAAGAGGTTCTCCAACTGAGTCTGGCGCCGATAAAAGTCGCGACGTTCCTGATAGAGCGCCAGACGCCGGCACAGCACCACCGGCACGATGGGAGACTGCAGAAACTCGTCCACGGCCGCCGCTTCTTCCCCCATCTGACTGAGGGCCTCATGGCTGCCGACGATCCAGAGCGGGACGCCATGGCGCTGGGCAGCACTGGTCAGCGGGCCGATGTTGCCTTGTCCGGTGGGGGCAATCACCAGATCGAAACGCTCCTGGCTCAGGAAACGGGCCGCCTCCTCCATCTGTCCGACGGTCTTCACCGTATGGCGGGCGGCTTGCACGGTGCTGGCCACCGCGCTGGCAGATTCCCCGTGAACGACGAGGATATGAAGCGGGGTCTTAGGACTCCTGGGCACCCGAGGCTATTCCAGGACGGCGGGGGAAATCCTTACCATGACGAAGTGTTGGTAGTGGAAAGTGAAGAAGATCCTTTAAACCCGCCCGAGCTGGGGCGTCGGCCAAGAAAGCCGACCAACATTCCATTGCTCGTCTTGAAATGGCTGGCGATTATCCTGGTGCCGGTCGCATTCGTCTGCAAATATTGGGTATTCTCGCGACCACGCAGCAGCTCGGACCTGGCGGCCTGCCGTTCCAACCTGAAAAATGTGGCCACGGCCCTGGAGATGTATTCCACCGACAACGCAGGCCAGTATCCGGAAAAACTCGAGTCGCTGCTTCCCGGCAAATACTTGAACGCTCTTCCCACCTGTCCGGCGGCCGGGCGTATGACCTTTACTGACTACCAGGGCATCCGCAGCCCCGACAACTTTTCGCTGTCATGCGTGGGAGAGAATCACTCCAGGCAATACCACAAGTCCGCTCCCAATTATCCTCGCTACAATGGGTCAGTCGGCTTGCTAGAACCCTGAAAGGTATTAAGCCTGTCCAACAATTCACAACCCGGCAAAGATCGTTTCCTAAAATAGGCACGTGGCCTTCCCGATTACAAACTTCAACAAGCTAGCCGCGACCACCCATGCCGAATTGGTGCAAACGAAATCCGTTCCTGTTGAGCCGGGAAACACTCAGGCGCCAGCCACCGGCGACGCTTTCGTGCCAGGTAGTATACCTTTCTGGCAACCCCCGCCGCTGCCCCCCGGCTTCACTCCGGTCCATTTCACCCCGGGCGAAACGCCGACCTGGTCTCCGTATCCCGCCTCTGGGCCGCCGAGTTTCCCACCGCTGGCATTTGTCGACCCGGGGAAACTGGGCTACACCACCGGAGACTTGAAAAAACCCGGCTCCCTGGTGGTAGTCGACCAGTTTATCGCTCCCATGCCGATGATGGGAATCGGCGGCATCGCAGCTTCGATGGAGACGCCTCACGGCCATCTGGTCAGCGAGAGCGCCACCGGTGAAGGCTTTTCCGGCAACTTGATCCCCTCTGAAATCAGCTCCAAATACGGCCAGGAAAAGTTCATGATCAAGCAGTCTCTAAACGAACCGGGACTGGCCCCCGAGGAATTCAAGAAGCGGCTGGATCTATCGGTCGCCCTCGA
>JALHOV010000644.1 GCA_022842865.1 Vulcanimicrobiota bacterium
ATTTGGCTACCGGTGACCAAGCCCGGATTTCCGCGAGGGCTCGGGGGCGTTGGCTACGGGTGGCCGAGGTCTGGCTACCGGTGACCAGGGCCGGGATTTCCGCGAGGGCTCGGGGGCATTGGCCACGGGTGGCCGAGGTTTGGCTACCGGTGACCAAGGCCCGGATTTCCGCGGGGGGCTCGGGGGCGTTGGCTACGGCAGGGCGCGGGCCGGAAGAACGGCCGCTGGCGGTAAGGGTTCTGCGGGCTCAGGCCCAACCGCGGCTACGGGCTATGTTGCGGTAGAGGCTCATCTGCAGGTCGTGGTGGGCGTCGTCAGGGTGAACTTCATCGAAGAGGTCCTCGGGGTTGGCGAAGTGCTCGAGGCGCCGTTGGGCTTCGTAGACTTCCAGTCGCTTTGCGGGCTGCTGAGTTGGCCGGGTATCGGCGGGTTCGTCCCAATCTCCCATTGCCAGTTCCATCGGGTCCAGTCCTCCAGTTCTTTCTTCGACTTCAGCTTAGGGGAGGGATTTCTACCAAATTACTACCAAAGGCGGGAGTTGTTAAAAGATTGCGCCAACTTTTTGTAACACGAGGAGCGCGACTGGCTGGAGCGAGCACGACAGGGACTCGAGCTGCCGGCCGCACCCGAACCTTACGAAGGAAACCTGGCGCCCATCTTCACTTGTGCGGCGGCCGGGCGACGGGACGCCATCGAGTTGCTCCTGGCGGCGGGCTGGTACCTCAACCGCAACGGGGAGGGCGGGCGTGCGGCTCTGGCTTTTCCCAACCTGCGGGAGTTTCTCCTGAACCGGGGCGCTCGCCTGGAAATCGCCGACTCCTATGGGCAAACTCCGCTCTTTGACGCAGTCCGGAACAACCGGACCGACCAGGTCAAAGCTCTGATTGCTCTCGGAGCGAACGTCCATCACCCCGACCAGGAAGGACGAACACCGCTCTGGCTCGCGCAAGTCGCAGGTGTCTGGAAATTCTGGACCTGTTGTTGGCGGCGGGTGCCAACCCGAATCAGGCCGACCACGAAGGCGTGGTGCCGCTGATGAAGGCGACCCCCAAACAACTGCAACAGCGCCTGTTACTTGCCGGGGCGCGCAGCGATCCTCTGGACCGCGACGGCAGAAGCGTTTTCCAGCACTTCTGCCACCGCCGAAAGCGCTTCGCAACCTGCTCGAGCTACTCTCGGAAGCCGACAAACCCCGTGGAGTTCCGCCTCTGGTTTTTCTACCAGGCTCGGACGCGCTGACATTGAGATCTTGTGCCTGCACCATCGGACCGGCCCGAATTTCACCGCCAATCCGTGCTCTGGTGGGCGGCTCGTCTGGGCAGTCAGAAGTGCTGCCTGAAATTGCTTGCGGCCGGCTGGAACCCGGAGCGACTCGATGAAAGTGGGTTGCCCCAAGTTGACCCGAGCTTTCAGAGATTTTTCAGCTCGTCCGCATAGTTTGCGTGAAAAATAGACACACCAGGAGCGAACCATGAACATCCCCGCAACCGCCGAGCGCATCACCTTCCGCAGCGCCAACAGCAAGCGTCCCGCCCGCGTCGAACCGAGCTTTGACTTCGAAGACGGCTTCCGCCCGCGCCAGGCGCGTTTTGGCCAGGATGATGAGCGCTACACGCTGGCCCTGGCCAGCCGCTTGCAACTGAGCGCCGAAACCCAACAGCCCGGATTTACCAAGGTGGAGGGTGAAGGGGTCACCACTTACACCGGCGTGGTGCAAAATGGTCAGGAGTGCCGCGCCGCCGTGGCTCAGTTTGAAGCAGAAAGCGGCCAAGTCCAGTTCAGCGAGTTCAAGTGGAATCTCGCCCGCTAGGCTTCAAGCCAGTCCGTTGGAGCCGTTGACGAGAGCCGCCATTTGCTGGCGGTTCATGATCTGGTGCTCAGGCTGGGAATCCTGGGAGCTCTCGAAGCTGTCGTAGGTGTGCAGGCTTGAGTGCTGCCGCCGGTTGAGCCTCTCGGAGTAGCTGTTACCGGCTTTCACTTCCTCCGCAGCCTTGCGAGCGTTCTCTTCCATCGTGCGCTTGCCGATGCCAGTATCAGTAAGCTGTCCATTCAACCCCCCGATGACGTGGGCCTGGTCAACCTTCTGTCGGCCGAGCTGTTCATCTCCGCCCCCCATAGCCTTGAAATATTCTACAGCTTTCGAGCCGAAATTGTTGCTACTCACCGTCGAAGTACCTACCACGCTGTTATATCCGATTGCCATTTTCTTGTCCTCCGATTGCTTTTCTCTACACCCGGAGCATAGGAGGCCGATTTCTACGAAAGTACTCCCAACGGATCCATTTTGTGAACAATTTGCGTCTCCAGATGCGATAGGAAGAAACGTCGCCTCGCCGGATGGCGCGGGGTAGGCTCGCAGCCAGGTGTAACTCCAGGCGGCCGAGAGCAGAGGGCCATGCCGGTCAGCGACAATTCACGGGCGCCCTTTATGGATGATCAAGCACCCAGGTCTCGGTCGTGTAGCCACGGAAGACCGGAGTTGGCGCAGGCGAGCCGGTTTGACGAGAAGTTCCGGGGCGCAGCTGGACATGACCGCAGTATTGCGGAAAGGCGCAGCCGGCGGAGGTGTCGGGTGAGGGCGCGGACTGAACCTGCTCGAGACCTCGGCGACGATAGGCTACGAAGCAAGCCACTATTAGAAGAAGTGAGACCAGCCAGAGCAGGTCGCTTTTCACAGGATCCCGGGGCGGGTGGTCCAGAGGAGGACGGTAGTGAGCAGGCAGAGGATGCCGAGAAGAGCGCTGGGGTTCCACATAGACGGTGCTACGCGCTGAGAGAGCATTGGTTCATCCGGCAAAATCATAGTACAGTAACCTCTTCATCTAAAGGAAACCAGAGAGTCTTGAAAAATACCCGGCAATGGCTACAAGACGTGATTTCCTGAAAACCTCCGCCGGCGCTGTCGTCGCCGGAACCCTCGCCAGCGGCTGCGGCAGTGACGGCACTTCGGTGCAATCGGGACCGAGCGGCTTTCCCCAACAATTGCTGCCCAACGGCCGGCGCCCGAACATCCTGCTGCTGCTGGTCGACGAAATGCGTCTGCCCCCCGAAGGCTTTGCCGCCAATGAAGGCGAGATTCCTGACCTGAAAGAGATCTTCGGGTTCAGCACCAGCCTCTCGGCCAACAACCAGTTGACCGGCCTGCTGCCCGGCCTGGTTCGCTTGCGCAAGAACAGCGTGGTTTTGCGCAAGCACTACATCGCGGCGGCGGCCTGCTCGCCCAGTCGCACCACTTTCCTGACGGGGCAATACCCGTCGCTACACGGCGTCACCCAGGTGACCGGCACCTTCAGCGCCGCCAACGAAGTCAAATATCTGGACCCGGTCACGGTTCCCACGGCCGGCGACTGGTTCCGGGCGGCGGGCTACAGCACCCACTACATGGGCAAGTGGCACGTTTCCAACACCTCTTTCGAATCCGGCGTGGACAGCCTGGAGCCCTGGGGGTTCGCGAACTATCGGCCTTTTTGGCCAGAACCCAACAGCACCACCGATAACCTTGGAACCTACCGCGATCCGGGCTTCGCGGACGACATCGCCGCCTTCTTACGCGAGAAAGGCGCTACTCGGGGAGCAGGCGACCCCTGGTTTGCCGTCGCCTCCTTCGTCAATCCGCACGACACGGGCGCCTACCCGATCCCGTTCTTCGGACCAAACAACCCTGTCGATCCGGCCAATCCCACCACCGGGGAATCCCAGTTCCTCAGCGGCAACCTCACGCCCGGGACCCCTCAACAACCTCCCGCCCAGGGAGACATGAGCTTCCCCAACGTGCGCAACGTGGTGGTGAACCTGAATCCGGGCGGATTCCCTCAGCAGACCTTCAATCTTCCGCCGACCTACAACGAGGATCTAAGCACCAAGCCTTCCTGCCACTTCGATTCGTCGGTCAAGATGCAATTAGCCCTGGCCGCGCCGCTATCCCCGGGTCAGCAGATCGCTCTCACGCCTTACCCTTTGCAAACCCTTCCCAGCGAAAATCTGCGCCAGGGTTGGGCCAAGACCACCGGTAGCTTCTATGCCTACCTGCAATACCTGGTCGACCTGGAGCTCACCCAGATCCTCAACACCTTCGATCAGGTCGGCCTGGCCGAAGACACGATTATCATCTTCACCTCCGATCACGGCTCTCTGGGAATGAGCCACGGCTTGATGCTGCAGAAGTTCTTCAACGCTTACGAAGAGGCGCTGCGGGTGCCTTTTGTCATTTCCAGCCCGCTGGTCAATCCGACCGGCCAGATGCGCGAATATCGTCAGACCACCAGCCACATCGACCTGCTCCCGACCATGCTGGGC
>JALHOV010000645.1 GCA_022842865.1 Vulcanimicrobiota bacterium
CTGACCTCCACCCAGAGCTGGCCACCTTTATGGGCGGTACCTATGATGTGGAGGGCAAAGCCACCAGCGAAGGAGTCTGGCACAAGGAAGAACGTCGTCATAATCCCCTTTTCTCGAAGCTTTACGAGCAACTCGCCGGTCATAAAGCGGCGGAGAACCCGAATTCGGTGAATGACGCCGTCCACACCGATGACGCTCGTGCGGATGTCCGCCGCCACGGTGTGAGCCGAGTAGCGACTGAATGGGCTGCCACCTCTGGCTATATTTGGTTAATGGGCCACTCCACCGACGAGCTTCAATACGCGATTGCTCAGGCCACTCAAGACGAAATCAACCATTTTGCCAAATTCTGGGGATATATGAAACACGCCTATCCAGAGAAAAATTTTGTGCAGACCACCATGGAAATCGCTGCCAGCCTGACCCATCTCGTCTCCCACAACGCGGGCGAAAGAAAGCTGGGCGACAGCGAGGCCCCTCAGAAAAGTGACCTGTCCGTCAAAGACCTGATCTACGCCCCCGAAGCGGCCTCGGTCTATGCCCGAACCATGGGCAAAATGGCGGCCTGGGATCGCACGCTGAATGCGGAAAACCTGGGTTACCTTTTCGCAAAAGCCTGAGAACTGGAGTCTCAGTCATTCGGGCAAACAAGAAAGGCTAAATCCGTGAATATTTCGGTCGTAAACGCCAATTATCAGCTACCTCCCGCCAGGTCTGTACTGGTGCGGGTCCCCGGGGAGAAGGAAACCCATTTTGCCACTATAGATCCAGCTCAGGCCGAAGGTGACCAGGTGAGCGTCATATTCCCTCAATGTCCCCTGGTCAAGGAAAAAATCCCTTTTCTGCAAGCGACTCCAATTTCATCCCGTTGGGTGAGCTCCCCAATGGCACAACAACCCGTTAGGCCGGACCTGGAGAAAAACCCCGAGGTGCGTCAGCAGTTTGAGGCTTTCCTATCTCAGACCACCAATCTTTATTTGCCCCTCCGCGAAGCGCCCTGGGAGGCGATGGAACCGGCCACTCCCGAATACAACTGCATCGCCAATACCCTGGGATGGAAAACAGAAATCCCGGGTTTCGGCTTCAAGGACTACACCTTTAACGTGATGGACTATGGCGACCTTTACCTCAAAAACGGATTTTTGCCCTTGGGCGACCTGGATGCAAGCCCGCAGGCTGGTATTGAGAAGGTGGTCATCTTCGGAATGAACACCCAGGACCGGGGCTATTGGGACACGATACGAGGCGCAATTTCTGCCGGCCTAACCATTCAGGATCGGACCTTGCTGATCACCCACGGGGCTCGCCAAGAAGAAAACGGTCTCTACTCCTCCAAATTTGGCGACCAGGCGCTGATCGCCACGATGCACCCGGAGGATGTCGCTGGCGTCGGATACGGCAACCCTAAAGCCGTCTTTGCTCGAATGCGCATTCCCTCCCAGCCAGAAGCGAGCACACAATGAAACGACTCAACCTCTGACCGCCTTCATTCGACCACTCGCCTCCTCGCACGGTTCAAGACTCGGCTCTTGGTTTAGGCTGAAAAAAATGACGGACCAAAGCAAAGGAAAATTATGATCTCTTTTCAGCCAACCGCCCCCCACGTGGGAAGACTGATCCTACCGCGCCCGGAAGAACGAACTCCGGAAGGTCGCGTGTGGATTCAAATGGCCGAGAAAGACGAGCCGGTCCCCCTGGTCTGGGAAAACTCGGCGGAGCTTGGGGCCACTCAAGACGTCTTTTTTAGTTCCAAGACCGAGCAAGCGAAGTCCGGCGGCAACTGCATCCCCGAGCGCCTCAAAGACTGGCGCTCGGTAACTCCACTGGAGAGCCTGGCAGGAGCTCGCGCCCAGGACAGCCTGCTGGTTTCCCTGCCGTCACCCGCCTGGGATGGAAAACGCTACGTCATCCAGGCAGCCCCCACCGAAGTCAGCGCCAGCGAAAAAGCGCCCGTGCAAGTGCTGGCAGCCGAAGGCAAGCGCATGCTGGTGAGTGAATGGGGCCCCGAGAAATCAGAGCCGGTCTGGCTCAATACCGAAGCCCGCCTGGAAAAGACCGACTTGCAGCGCTTTGTGGGCCAGAAAGTATGGATTTATGCGCAACCGCAGGCCAATGGTGAAAAACTCGTCACCGGTCTCCGACCCCAGGAAGTGCTGCACTTTTCTGCCGACCAGACTCACACCGGTCTGAAAAATTGTCAAACGGCCCTGAACCACTTGTGGGACAGCCTTCCCAATACAATGAACGAATCTCATCGAGTGCTGCTTCAACCCCAGGGGGCCAGGCCGGCCTTTCAGGTCGGCCAGGATTTGCTGGCCTTGCACCTCTTTGGGAGCTACCAGGGCCCGGGAGGCGACGCCAGTCCGGTCGTCGGAGGTCACTTCGCCTACGGAAAGGCCCGGTTGAACTCAGAGAAAGACTTCGACCTCAGCTACCATCAGGTTTACGGGCACAACCCCAACGACATTGTAGCCGGGAAAGTAAGCTGGGACGCCTACACGGGCGGCCTGGACCGGGGGTGGATGTACACTCGGCCGGTGACGGACATGCTGATCGACCATCCCGCTTTGCAGCGAACCTACGATTTCGGGGGCGGCATGAAGTTCAACTTCTTCCAGACCATGGAAGTAGAGTTAGAGCGCATGGAGGCTCGCTATCGCGTGGGTGACGGAGACGGCATTGCCGTGGTCACTCCACGCACCAATTGTAGTCAGGATTCCGCCAACGCCTTGTTTGCAGTAACCCAAAGGATTCTGGAACTGGACCGAACCGTGGCCGTCTACCCGGGTGAATCTCAATATAAAGACTTTCGAGAACTGGTGGCCATCGCCGAAGACCTGCAGAAAATCTATGCCCCTTTGGGAGCACCAGCGACTTGGGCCGCAAACGCCCAGCGACTACCGATTCCGGTGCCCGGACCGGTCAGCAGAGTTCTCCAGGTGCTATCTACTTATCAAACCGTTCTCCCCCGCGACCACCAGGAGAGGGTCGCTCAAGTAATGCTTCGACACGGCGCTCAGATCTTTATTCAACAAACCAACTGCGTTGGGGCCGCCCCGGTGGTAGAAACGCCCCACGGTCCTCATCGACTTCCCTCGCTACCGGTCTGGCCAGGCTAAGGGCAGAACGGCGCTTGGACCAGGACTCGGAGATGGTCGCGCCTGAGCGCGAACGGCTCCTGCCCCTGCTCGAGGCGCCGTTCGCGCCAGAGACTCAATCCCAGGGTTGGACCGCCTGAAAGTATACCGGGAGAGCAGCGCGCCTTTCACTCTCTTGGCGGGAATTCGTAGCTTCGAATTGCAATTTGGCGAGGACAATGGCGGCAATACCCTGGGAATCAGTCTGCCTGCTAAGGTGGTTCTGGCCATGATAGTCCCCGAATTGGACCCGCATCACGGCACCGTCCCTCTGCTGTGACCGAACATCGTAGAGGGACCTTGCATCCGGGTCTGTGACGGTCTTATTCTTTTGCCAATCGTTGTGAAACTGTCGTCATCCTGTTCGCTCTTCGGCTGTATCATTCATACAGGCCCTTTCTAGAATCAGGCGATAGGAGAGCAAGATGTTGAGATTATTCCTTTCAGTGATGTTGGTGACGTCCACGGTCTGCGCTGACCCAATCTGGAAACCCCACCAGTCCTCGGAAGGAGCCTTTCAGGGGGTCTTCCCAGGGCCGACGGCAGAGTCCCAGATGACCCAAGATTCCCTACTGGGCACGGTGTCCACGACCATTCTTTCCAGCTCCAACTCTCTGGGCGACTACTCGATTGCCTGCACCGAGTTGCCCGCGGTGGCGGTGCGACTGAGTTCCAGAATGGTGATCTCGGATGCGCGGAAGGGAGTCTTGCAAGACGCTCAGGCCACGGAGAAGAGTTGGAAGCCCTTCCCGGGAGGGTATCAATTGAACTACCGGTCGGCGCACCGCGAAGGATGGTCGCAGATTTTACTGGTGGGCAACAGGCTTTACGTGCTAGATGCCCGACTCCAACCGGGCAGTGATCAGGGGAGCCTGGTGAAGCCTTTCTTCGCTCACTTCTCCCCCCTGTAGCGGTATTCTGGGCCCTGGACCTGCATCGCGCCATCTTTGACCTGACCAGTGAGTTCGCAGCCCTGTCCCGCTCTGGGAGGGCCTCTTCTTGGATTCCCCAAACTGGCGTGCTGGCGATGCGACCCGCCAGAGAGGCTCGGCAGACCTCGCTTTCCGGATTGAGCACATCATCGATTTCGTAGGGGTCAAAAGGGGTTCAACCTCCGGCAGCTTCTCGGCCACGCAGGGAGTCAGCACCCGGAG
>JALHOV010000646.1 GCA_022842865.1 Vulcanimicrobiota bacterium
AGGGAGCATGCAAGCGCTCATCGTTGATGACAATGAAGATCTGCGCAGAAGCCTGGCCGAGGTGGTAGAGTGCCGATCCGCCTTCTCCCAGGTGTTCCAAAGCGACTGCGGTGAGGCCGCCCTGGAGTTTCTGCAAACCAATCCGGTGGGTTTCGTACTCCTTGATATTTGGATGCCGGGGATGGGTGGAATCGCCTGTTGCCGGGAAATCAAGAGCCGCTGGCCAGGCACCAAAGTGTTGATCCTTACCTCCAACCAAGAGGAAGAAGCGGTCATCGGTTGCGTGGTGGCTGGTGCGGACGGATACGTGGTCAAGAAATCGGGGCCCAAGGAGTTGATGCGGGGGATCGACCGGATTCTAGCGGGGGACCAATTCCTGGACCCCGAGGTGACGGCGCTGTTGCTGAAGCAGTTTCGACCCAAGGCTCCCGACCTTGCCTCGGATGAGCAACTGAGCGACAGAGAAAATCAGATTTTGCAGCGGATTGCCCAGGGTCTGACCAACCGGGAAATCGGAGAATCTTTGGGCCTGACCGAGAAAACCGCTCGCAACTACGTAGCTCGAATTCTCGAGAAGCTCGGTTTCAGCCGGCGTTCTCAAGCGGCCGCTTACGTCAGTCGACTGAGCCACGGACCCCTGCAGGACTAGCTTCGCGGGTGTCATTTGACACTGTGCCGGCCGGTGCCCAAGCCTTACTCTGTGTTTAAGAACTTTTCAGCAATTTGCTGAAAACCGACGACGCAAAGGAAAAAACCATGCCCTTCTCCCTGAACCATTTCCGTCTGGCGATTCAGCTCGTTTTGGGCGCCACCGTTCTAACCTTGACCACTTTCTTGTTGCCAACCGGATTGGGCGACGAGCTGAATTTGGTGGCTCTCTGCCTTTTTTGGACTGCCATCGTGCTGGCCGCTCTTTCCCCCGGCAGCCAGCCCCAACGCCTGGCATCCAGCGCGGCGGTCTTGTTTCTTACAAAATCGTTTTTGCAGTTGCCCGGTCACAACTATCTGTTTCCCTTGACCGCCGCGAGCACTCTCGGCATGCTGAGTCTGCCCGGCTTACTCTTTGGCCTGGCCTGCGCCAAGGTCGCTTCGGACACCCAGCAAAGCGCTCGGGCGCGGTGGCTTACCAGGCTGTGTCTGTTTCCCCTTGGATTCGGTCTTGTTTCTCTGATACTGAGTGTCGCCTGGTTCGGCTGGGGGTTGGCCATGCCGGTCCCCAACAGCGGTGCTCCGGTGGGTTTAGCCCTGTTCTTTGTGTGGGGTCGTGTCTTGGGCTCGGTCTGCCTGCTTACGATTCCGATCTGGCTCTTTTTCTTTGGCAAGGAGCTCTACCGACTCTCTTTAGACTTGCCTGTAAACCCATTTCGACCGGTGGGCCTGGGCCTGTTGGTGTTCTCCCTGGTCCTAGGGCACCTAATGATCGTGCCCACCCAAAGGAGCAAGGCGCAATGGTTGGCGGGGATCGAAAAGGGCATGGAATGTAAGGTCGTCAAGGTCCAATGGCAAACCATTAGCGGCCCGTCTGAGCTGGATTTGGGCGTCATGGAGGTCACCCCTGAAAGTGGTTACGGAGGCATAAGTCCCGAGCTCGACCGTCAGCTCAAAGCTCATTCGCTGGAATCAAAGTCCGGCCAGCAAATTCTTTACTGCAAGCACAAGCAAGGGCTGCTCATCCGGCGCCGCACCGACCCCGATGCCCTCAAGCAGACAAACCTGGCCCAAATGCATTCTCATAACGTGGAGGTCTCAGGTGAGAATCCGTCTGAGAAACACCCCGAGCTGGAGCTGGGTTATCAAATGGCCCTGAACCCTCCGGAAACCGGAAAGTTGGCCACCTGGGAGTGGACCGGCGGCGGTACCCTTAGCCTGTGGATCGACTATCCTGGCCCAGTCACTTCAGAGATGCTGCGGCAGCGCTGCATTCTGGAGATGTTGGCCGAGTTTCCGGCCAAACCTGGCCTGCTGGTGCTTCACGCAGGACGCTTGAGCGGCCAGGGATGGGCTCCGCTGCAAAGCGTCCTTTATCGTCCCGTGGATGGCAGCCTGGAAAACACCACCCCGAGGCAACTCTTGCGCTGATTGCGAACAGAACTAGAAAAAAACGGAGGCAGCAAATGTTCAAGAAACTCATCGCACTCCTGCTCTTGGGAGGTCTGGCGGCCAACGCAAAAACCTACCCAGGTGAGGAACAGATCACCAGGATTTCGGGGGGTGCCGTTGCCGGGACTTCCTTATTCTTGGAATCGATCACACTCCTGGCCAACACCACCCCCTCACAGGCTCGAAGCAACCTGCAACACTTGTACAAGAAGGCGCATTACTCAGACAAGAATACTCACATGGTGTCCTTTGCCTACAGCCCCGGACAAATCGGACCGATCTGAGTGGCCTACAAAAAGCCCGGTCAAACCTACCCGACCCTTTACTCAGCCCAGGCCGGTGATGGCTCCTTTTGGAGCGACGCCTTCCAGGCGCTAAGGATGGCTGACAATTTCCCCGAAGGCTCCCTTGGCATCGTCCGTCGCCAAAACAAGCCCTCCGATCGTGTGGAAGTTTGGCGTAGCCAATTCTCCAACGACCGTCGGTCGCCCGCTTAGGTCGCTTATTCGACGGCTGTTCTGGCGCGAGTCGCTTATTGGGATCAGCCGATTCGAGCCGTGATTGTGCACATCTTTTCGGAACCCAAAGCCGGTCGTCAACCTCTGGGCAGCTTCAGCCTGAGTCCCACAGGCAACCTGGACCTGGACCTTGTGACCCCTCCGCCTGCCTCCCCGGGAATATGGAAATTGAGCAAGGCAGCGCAACAGCCTTATCCACAGTAGTAATGCCTCGCGTTTTTCCCGCGAGGGGTCCAGTGAATTTATCGTCATCAGGGCCCAGTTCGTCACTTCCAGCCCGCGCTCGGTCAGAACGCGACTGAAGAATTGTTGTTCGCAGGCGGTGGATATTCAGTCGGAGGATGGTGCTGTTAGGGCGGGCTCCTTGCCCCTTTCGACTTCTCAGGGCCGGAGTGACCACTGACCCCGGGCCAGGGACCATTGACTGGCGAAGGCGGTTTTGGCCGATTTCTTTGGGTTAGTCTGATTTGGAAAGCAGGAAGCCCACGGGCACATGTCCGACCGAGGCTCGTTCGCTTCCCATGACACACACATCCTAAAGGAGTACGTCCCATGATTTCATCCATCCCGTCCTTGATTACGCCGGCCCCCAAACGTTCCCAGGGGGCTCCCACGCCCCCACCGCCCCCGCCGGACTGGTATGATCCCGGTTTCATCGAAAAGGGAGTGACCCAGTTAGCGGGCTTGGCAACCGGCGCCGCCAGTTCGCTCATCAGCCTGGTGCCCAGCGCCACGACAGGAGCCACCCAGGGCGTGAACCACGCAAACGGTTGGGAAAGTCTGGACATCGAGTCTGCTACTTCCATCCACGCCGGGGTGACGGCCGTTTGCTTGACGGGGGTCGGGTTGGCCGCCGGTTCCGGCCTGGGAGTCCCGGCCCTGGTAGCCGGTGGTGTGGCAGGTCTGATTTTGGGAAGCGGCTACGCCCTCGTTCAGGCAAATTCCGGTGGCTCCCAGCGCATTAGTGAATCTGGTCTAAAGCGAGTGGAGCAGGCACTGTCCAACAACCTTCCCTCCGGCTCTGCGGTAAAGGATAGAACCAAGGACCTGGTGGAGGGCGCCCTGAACGGCGCCGCTGCCGGCAGTGGAACTGCCTTTGCGGTCGGCCGGGAGCAGGGCCAGGGTGCAGTCGCTGGCCTCGTGGAGGGGGCCAAAGAAAGTGCGCGGGTTCTTCTTGGCAAACTTGATCTTCCGACTGCTCCTCCAGGCCAGCAACCGACGGACTCGATCGCTCGGCGACTTTTGCGGGGAACTTTTGGGGTGGTCGGGGCTGGTCTCGGGTCTAGCCTCAGTGCACTCGACGGCGCCCTTCAGGGCGGCGGAGCCGGTTCCGACGGCGTCTGCGAGGGTAGCAGCGAATTTCACCGCTTTACGATCAAGGCGCAGACGGTTCTTTCCGGGGCCGTCGCCGGCGGCTTGCTCCTCGGTCCCGTGGGAGCCTTCGGCGGCTCACTGATTGGTTTGGGAGCGGGTATTGTGCTCAGTCGCATTGAGAAAAATACCGGCCTGGACCAGAAGATTGTCGACTCGGTGCAATCTCAGGTCAAACAGGCTCTGGCCAATGATCCGGTTATGGACAGCCAGCCAGCCATGGTTTCGCGCAACTTGGTGGAAGGTAGCATCGTCGGCGCGGCCGCCGGC
>JALHOV010000647.1 GCA_022842865.1 Vulcanimicrobiota bacterium
GGGTGGCATAAAATTCAAGCTCCTCAGGTTGAAAAGTCCACTCCCTGCATAGCTCAATTCCCCGACGTCGAAAAGAACGGGTCAGGCGCACCGCTTACGTTTCTTCGCCCTCCAGTGCGTTGTGCAAGCGCCACCAGAGCTTGCGCGTCAATGCCCAGGGGCTCCGCAGCTCCACACAGAGCTGGCCTGCGGATAGGTTGGCCTGCATGTAGGGCAAGCCGTTCAGCAGGCACTCCCAGCGCCGTGCGTCCAGCACCTTACGAGCCCGCCCCACAGCAAACTCTCGCTTCTTCATTCGACCCACCGAAACTGCGACCTGGGGACATTCCTGATCGGCTCGCGCAAATGCGAGAATACATCGCACCTGTCGCCATCGACTCGAATAAAGGCTTCGGCTTCCGCTGGTAAATCAGGCCACAATCCACTCCTGTCGACGACCTCCGCTATCCCTTCTGTTAGCGGCAGATTCCGGCAGGCCTCCAGTTGCTCTAACACCTGACTTGCCCCGACCTTCCGGCCCAGGCGCAAGTGAAGGAAGTTCGACCTGACTACAATTCTCTCGATTTCGTTGGCGTTGGCCCAATCCGTGAAGAACTGAGCGCCTGCCTCGTAGAGAGGCCGCTCTACTGCTGTGTAGATGGTCAACTCATTGCCATCGGTCACCACGTAGTCAGCCCCCGCCTGGCACGCAGGAAGGAAGCGATCCCTATCGTTTTTCACGAAACATCGCCGCATGGGCGATTAAACGACGGCAGCAGATTCCAAACTTCAAAAAATTCCTCGCACGAAATCTCCGTAGGCTCAGTATCATCGAGGTCGAGGTTGTGCTCGGGCAGGCCACCATACTCGTCCTCTGGCAGCTGCTCGTCGTATCGTAAGACCTGGCCGGCGGCGTAGCTCTGGAGCACGCGGAAAACAGTTCCATGCGCGTCGGCCTCGAGATACCACCAGGAAGTCCCCCAGCCAGCCATTTCCTCGCCTGGGTCGCCATCCCAGAAATACTTGAAATAGCGCAAAGATTCTGTTTCTCGGAGCCGCGCACGCCAGTAGCTAGCACGCTCCGGATCGCGTGGCAGTCCGTGGGAGCCGACTTCGTATAGATCCGCCAGAACTTCGGCGCCGCTGTAAGTTTTCCCGAAGGCCGCCTTCTCAAGCCAGTGGACGCCCTTGTCGACGTCCGCCGGGCCACCCTCTCCTCGCAAGAACATCAGACCCAGGTGATACTGGGCACTCTGACTGCCTTGCAGCGAAGCCTGAAGGAACCAGCGGCGACTTTGCTCCAGGTCCAAACCCAAGCCGTCCCAATTGTCACCAAGAATGTGGCCGAGATTCACCTGAGCACTGAGGTCTCCCGCTTCCGCAGCTACGACCAGCTCCTTGCGTTTGTTCAACGATTCGGCGTCAATCTCGGCCAGCATTTGCTGAGTCACGGGGTGCCCCAATTTTGAAGCCTTCACCAACCACCAACGGGTCTTCTCGTAGTTCTTCCCACGCAGATGGTAGTAGCGATGGGCCAGCGTGAAAGTGGCTTCGATATTGCCCTTGCGCGCAGCTGCATTCACGGCGCTCCAAAGATCGGACTTCCGGAGTTCTCCACGCCCGACCTGATGCCGGATTTCGGTATAGTTTAACTCTGAGGCCATTCGCCCAACTTTCTATTCGAGTGACCGTCCAGCCTGGGGGCGGTCGGGGCTGTCTGAGCACCCCGACGCCGGGCGAATGGTCGTCGTCCGAGTCCTCCTCAGAGAACCTTGATAGCGCTGTAATGTCAATGGCTTACTGTAGTTCTGCGAGGTCTCGCTTGAGGATGGCCTGCCGCAATCGCTCAGCAGACTCCCCTTTCGCTTAAAGCGATTGACTCCCAGCGCATTCCAAAAACTCGCTGACTACCTGTTGAGCGAGTCGCGGTAGTCTAACCAGCTTGGATCTGATGGTAAATTGCTCGATATTCTAACGTCGCAGGCCCATCTTCTGGCGTATTTGCTGCAATTTCTTGCGGTCCATGTTTTGAAGGTACGCACAGCAAGGTTGGTGGCCGAACTCATCTTCCCGGGGTAAATGAGTTTCGGTAAATCGCTCCGGGCTAAGCAGAAACCATTTGTAGTCCACTTTCCCGGTCACATCATCGCGAGCCCAGCATGAGTCTACCATACGCCATTCTCCCCCAATACAGACGGCGTTCCACGCGTGGGGTCCCGGAACGTCAGCAGAGTCAGTGCGAGCCGTCCCGTAAACATACCCCACATCCAGCCCGGCTTTCTTCGCCAGCGCGTGATAAAGGACGGCGTAATCGTGACAGACTCCAGCGCGGGTGGTTAGCACCCACTGTGCTTCTGGATCCGAGGGTTCGTATTGCTCACCGTCACTGTCGACATAATGGATTCGACTTGCAATCCACGCATAGATCTCAAGCGCGCTGGCGTAGTCACCGGCCCAATTACGAGTCCGAAATTTGACTCGCTTGTCATAGAAAGTCCGGGGCCGGCCCCGGTCCAAATACTTCGCCAACGAATCGAGGCTTTTTTCATCCTTCGCGGTAGCGGCCAGGGCGTGCCTCTGGAGCGAGGCGTAACTTTCTTCCGCCTGGGCGACTTGGATGAGCGAGAATAGAGCTGCCAATAAAAACATGCTGGCCCGGCACATCTGAATGTAGTTGCATCAAACCGTCTGCCTTCCTGCGGAATCCAGATTGTGCAGGTTACAGGTCGGCTTACAACTGCAATGCCAGGAAGGCTGCGCCCGGCGGGGAAATCTGGATAGATGAACAATGCGATGGGCCTGCTGATGATTCCCCTGGTCGGTGCATACTTTGTGATTCGCAAACCCAAACACGGCCTACCCTACTTGGCCGCCGCCGTCGTAGCTACCCTGGCCAACGGAGTAACAGCCAAATACTACGACCTGGATGGCGGTGCACCCGAGCGAGCCTGGTTTCCTGCAGGAATGGCGTTTCTTTGTGGGTGGGTTGTGGTCTGCGTGCTCATCGCAATGTTCTTGAGAAGCTTGACCACGGAAGTGCAAGCCGGCACGGGCCTTAGCCCCGGCCAGTGACTACTGAATGGACTACCTCGCGCACATAACTCGTAATCCCAAAATCTGCGGAGGGGAAGCCGTCATCGTTGGGACTCGCGTGACTCTGCGAACCGTCCTAGCGAGCTTGGCCGGTGGAGACACCCCCGAGGACATCTTGACCGATTTCCCAACACTAACAAGAGAGGACATTCGAGCAGCAGTTGCTTATGCCGCTGCTTCGGCAGTCGAGGATTGCGGTGTTCCATCACTGCCTGGCAATGGGGCCCTTGACTCTCAATCACCGTGAACTGAACAGCAGGCTGTCCGTTAGACTTGTTAGACTGGCAGGCGACGGATCCGAACCCGATTCTCATCAATAACTACCACTGCGCCCGCCAATAGGTCATCTTCTAAAGCGGGAAGATTAGCAATCAGGATGGCCGCCTGCTTGCTGGGGTGCCGGTCTCCCAACCGGCGAATCAGAATGGCAGATGGAGTGGACTCCCCGCTTTGGGTCAGAAGAGTCCCAAAGTCGGTATCTGCAGAAACGACGATGCGCTCTTCGACTTTGGCCCGGGCCAGAATATCCACGTCAGCGGCCGCCTGCATTTGGTAGTCCCGAACATGCCTGGAATCGTAACCAGCGGCGAGAAGGGCTTCGCTTAGGACGGGCGAGAGAGCATTGTCGATCAGAAATTTCAACTGGCTTGCTGAAGGGGAAGTTGGCGCTCCATGACGGCTTCGGCCGCAAAGTGGAGGGCTTCCTGGATGTCGCCGGCTTCCAGGTCAGGGTAGGCGGCCAATATCTCGTCGCGAGACATCCCATCGGCAACCATGGCCACCACAGTGGCCACGGGTATGCGCAAGCCGCGGATACAGGGGACGCCGCCCATCTGTGCAGAATCAATCGTAACGCGTTGGTAAGTCATCTTGGTAAGCGTTCGCCGCAGCATCCATCCAACCTCGCGCCGCTCACAAACCGTTGTCTCCTGGTGGTCTCCAACCGTGCCAAAAACTCGCCGATCTGACATGAACTCAGCCGAAGTCGACCCCGCAAAAACCCAACAACCAAGCCATTCTGCAGACCTGAGCCGACCCATGAAAAAGGCTTACGGACAACCTGGGGGACTAGGAAAGCGGCCGAAAACCCCGGACTTTAGCTAAAGAAACTTCCCTATCCGAGTTTTTCGGCAGTTTGAGGGCCCAAAAGTCGTAGACTTTCCGTCAGGCGGGTGGTCTGGTGGCT
>JALHOV010000648.1:0-591 GCA_022842865.1 Vulcanimicrobiota bacterium
CGTAGGTGAGGTCTCCTCGGTTCGCGTCGGCGAGGTTGATCTGTCCCTGCACGCAGTTGCTGAAAGTCGGGGAGTTACTGTCCTCAAAATCGGCCATAAAGACCCGCGCGCTGGAGTTTAGTGCGTTAATGACCATCTTACGGTCGACCGGGCCGGTAATTTCCACGCGCCGGTCCCTCAAATCGGCCGGGATCGGCGCCACTTTCCAGTCATCGGCCCGCACCGAAGCGGTCTCTTCCAGAAAATTCAGGCGAGGCTCCCGATCCAGCTCTTGCTGCTGCTCTACACGACGAGCCAGTCGGCTCTGCCGTTCGCCTTCGAACCGATCGTGCAGGGACACCAAAAAGTCGCAGGCAGCCGGGGTGAGCACTTGCTCAAACCCGGTGTCCAACTGCTCGGTGATGCGATAACGGCTCATTTGGGACCTCTCTCTTCCACGCAAGGTTCTAGCTGGGGTCGGTTGCACTTGCGCTGCACCCCTTCGGGGGGGAGAAAGGTCAAATCCTTGCGGCAACGAGTTTGCGGGCCAACGAAAAAAAGCCCTCTTGACGAGGGCTTTTTTGAACGAGCTTGGAGGTAAGCCGGTTACCG
>JALHOV010000648.1:601-4245 GCA_022842865.1 Vulcanimicrobiota bacterium
GGCTGGGGCAAATTTAGAGCGCTAGCCGTAAGCGCCAGCGCCGCCACCCTGGGCTTTAGGGGGAGTGGCGTTGACCGCAATGGCCACGTTCGCGCGGGGAGCGGGAGCCGCGTAGCCGCCGCCATAGCCGCCGCCACCACCATAGGCCGGAGCTCCCGCGTTACCGCCTCCACCGTAGGCACCACCGGTATTGCCCCCACCGCCGTAGGAGCCGCCTGCACCACCGACGTTACCTGCGCCGCCGACGTTACCGGCCGAACCAGCATTGCCGCCGTTCTGGCCGAGGATTCCGCCCCATTGACCGGAGAGCTGGGACATTGCGGAGATGAGCTGCTGAATCATTTGAATCGCGTTGAACGGGCTGACCGGGCTGCCCGAGAAGGGACTGGCACCCGCGCCAGAATTGAAGTTGTTGCTCTGAAAGTTGTTGACGAACTGGGGCTGCTGAATGCCGCCACCGAAGTTGATTCCGTTAGCCATATCTTTGTTACCTCCGAACTTGTTAACCACAGTATGCCCTGTTTTAGGATCATTTCATATAAATCATTCGTTAAATAAACGGCCTGATATGAATAACATGTAAACGGGAGGCTAAAGTTCTGCGTTTTAACCTCCTGGCAACAGCTCTGCTCGACCGCAGCCCTGTTTACATCTTAACTGTCACACTGTAAGATGGACGGTATGCTCGATGACGCGACAAGTCTGGGCCGGGTTTCACCGCTAGAGGAAGGGCTACCCGCAATTCTCGTGGGAGAGCCCCGCCTCGTGTCGCGGGGGAGCCAGGCGGCGGGCTGCCTGAGAGTCAACCCGCGCCTTCTGCGAGTCGACCGCCGCTTGCTGCAGACCTTGCCGGGTCCCTTGCTGCGTCTGCACCGAGCGCTTCCTATCGAGGTGAGGAATGGAACCCTATTGTTAGGGATGGAAGATCCTGATGACCTGGCTATCCAGGAAACCGTCCGGCGCCTCACGGGTTGGGAAGTCAAGGTAGTCCACCTCTGCCCCGACGGAGGCCCACTCCCCTCTTGGGATCAGATCCACTGCCCGACGGCAACCCCGCAAGAAGGTTTTCGGCTGCTCAGTTCCCACCTGGAGGCACGCATCACTGGCTCGTTGGTGTGGGTGCGACTGGAGCAAAACTTCGCCAATCCCCTCGGCGAGCCACTCGGTGGGCTGTATCAGGTTCCCATTCCCCACGGCGCGCTGCTGCAGGGCCTGTGGGCCGACCAGAAGGGCTGTCCGCTGCCCTTACGGTCGGTGGATCGGGTGACCCTGGCCGGACAACTTCACTTCAGCGCCTCTCTCGGACCGGTCGAAGCGGAGGGCCGGGTTCGCCTTACGATTCAGTATGTGCATACCCTGGAGAGGGAGAGCGGCGGATTTCGCATTACCCTTCCCTGTCCGCTGGGCACGGAACCTTTGGAAAGCAGCGTCATTCTACAATGGCCAGGACTGGTGCCGAACCAACTCAGTTGTAGCCGTTCTGCCACCTGGGTACGCCAGCAGATGGACCAAATGGAAATCAAGCTCCAAGCTGGCGAAGCCAGGTCGCAGCGCCCCCTGATCTTCCACTACCGGACTCCTCAGCCGGAGAAGTCTCTACAGGGGCTTTTGTTATCGGACGGCCAGCATTTTTTGCTCCATTTGCAAGCCCCCCCTCAACCCCAGCCGCTTCCCCGCAACGTGCTCTTCTTGCTCGATCGGTCGGCCAGCTTGGAAGGCTGGGGCGCCGAACAAGGACGTCGGGCGGTGATTCACGCCTTGCGTCAACTGCGGCCCCTGGACCGCTTTGCTCTGGCGCTCTTCGACGAGGGAGTGGAGGCCTGGCAGAAAGGCCGATGGGTGGGTGCCGGAGCCGTCTCGTCCGCCAAGGAGTGGTTACAACAGCAATCGCGCGGTCAAACCACCGATCTGGTCCAGGCTCTCGAGTGGGTCCGACGTTCCTTTTCGGACCAGGAGAATCTCTTCGTCGTAGTCCTGAGCGACGGTCAGGGAGGCCGACACTCGGAAGCTCTCCGGCTGGCCTCGTCCCTGGGGAAGAAGCTGCGGCTCTTTACTTTGAGCCTGGGCAGCCACAGCCAGCGGCACTTTCTGCGCCGACTGGCCGAAGTCGGAGGAGGCAGCTCTGAGGTCGCTCTTGCCCAGGATCTAAGCAGCGGTATGGAACGACTGATCCATCAGCTAGGTCAGCCGATTCTCAGCAATGTGCAGTTGGTAGGGCAGGGTTTCCATTGCGATCCCGCCCAGCAGTACCCCGAGCGGCTTTCCGATCTTTTCTCCGGTCAGCATTTAACCGTTCTAGGCAAACATCAAGGGATCGGACCTCTCATCGCCCGAGGACTGAGTGAACAAGGTCCCATTTCGTTGACCCTGACTCCGCGCACGGTCGACCATCCCGCCCTGGCAGCTCTCTGGGCGCAAGCTCACAGAGAAGGGCTGCAGCAACGGATGGGTCCGGCGCGCGAAGCGGACCGCAACCGGCTTGTGGAGCAGTTGCATCTGCTGGGCCGTAACTACTCGCTCGATCCAACCTGGGAGAGGGCGCCATTTCGCAGCGACTTCTGGGCCCCCCCCATTTCCTACCCGGCCAGCTCAAGCCCCGGCTTTCAGTTGGCCGAGGATCTCTTGGAGCAAGCCACCAACCGACAGGCCAGCCACATCCATATAGAGATGCAGGCGGATCAGGTCAAAGTACGCCTGCGCGTTTGCGGAAAGTTGCAAGCTCTGGCCACCCCTTTTGAGGACCGCCGGGCGCTGGGACTGGTGGCCCAGTTCCGGCACTGGTGCCAGCTAGACCAGAGTCAAGGCCAATTCCAAAGCGGTCGTTTTCAACGCAACTGTCAAAAGGAAACTTACCTTTTCGAAGCCTCCTTCTGTCCAACCGTCAACGGAGAAAAGGTCGTTCTGGAAGTCCGCCCCTCCCGACTGCGTAGTCACGCGTCCCTGGCGGAGCCCGCCCGCTCGGCCGTGTCAACACTATTCACCCGACGCCGGGGCCTCATTCTCGTGTGCGGGCCCAAAGGCTCGGGCGGCAATTCTTTGATGGTCGACTGGCTGAGCGCTCAATTCGCCGACCGACACGCAGTGCTCTGCCACAAAGAGGAATGGTTCGGCCTGAAGTCAGCCACCCAGGTGATACCGCAACAAGACTTGTCCTCGCTGCTGCAGGAGCTGGAAGGGCACGACATCGACGTGCTGGCCTGCACGGCGGCACGCCAAAGATCTGCCTGGGAAAGTCTTTTACGCCGGGCCAGTGAGCGCAGCCTGGTGCTGGCTCGCCACCATGCTCAGCAAGCCGGAGCCGCGCTGGTGGAACTGCTGGAACAAGGCGTGGACGGTAGAACCCTGGGGAAAGCCATCCTGGGCGCCATTTCGCTTCGACGCTTGCCGCGCTTGTGCGGCTGTAAGCTGGCCGAGGAAGATGCCCAGGTGCTGGCCGCCCTACCAGTGGGGGGCGAGTATGTGCGCAGGGCGGGCTGCAGCTTGTGCCAGGGTGAGGGTGTGCGCGGCAGCGTGTTGTGTAGCGAAGTGCTACTGTACCGCTCGGAGATCTTCTCGGTACTCAAGCCCGGCGTCAAGGCCGATCGCCTGGAACAGGCCTTCATCCGCTACCCGATGCAACAGCAACTGCTGCGGTTGGCTCAACA
>JALHOV010000649.1 GCA_022842865.1 Vulcanimicrobiota bacterium
AACTGGAAGGCAAAGAGGTCTTCCCCCTGCTTGGGCTGGATCGCATCCTGCCCGAAGGCGGCCTGACCAGGCTGCTCGAGGGCCTGCGACCGGTGGTCGTGGATGTGCCGCTGCGCACCCGTCACGGGGTCGAGGACGTTCGCGTCAAGCTCCAGCCGCTCATCCGCGAACGCCAACTGATCGGCTGCCTGGTCCAGTTTTCCGACCCCGCCGAACTCCACCCCCCGTCCGGAGAATCCTTTGAGCAGGTCGAGGTCACTCAGGAAGAGATGATTCCCGTGCCCGCCCTCATCGAAGTCGAGCCTGATCCCGAAACCAAGCCAGTTCAGGCCGCCGTCGCCGCCAAACCCCCGGACCGGCCGCTGAACGTGCTGCTGGTCGAGTCGGACGCGGCTTTCGCTCAGACGGTGCTGGCCCAACTCCGAGAGCTGCATCATGAAGTGTTCCACGTCGAGGACGCAGCCGAGGGTCTCAAGGCCTACTACGAGCGCCACTTTGACGCCATCCTCTGCTGCGAAACCCCTCATAGTTTTCCCGGCGTGGACCTGTGCAAAAAGCTTCGCCAGGACACGCGTGGCGGTTACCCTTACTTCATTCTCATGACGCCGCCGGCCGCCCGACACAACGCCAAGCAAGCCTTGGAGGCGGGAGTCGACGCCTTCCTCAACAAGCCGCTGGAACCGGTCGAACTGCAGGTTCGCCTTAAAGTCGCGCGCGGCGTGCAGAGCCGTCTCAACCGAATTTATCCGACCTTGATGCCGCCAGCCAATGCGTAAGCTACTCATCCTGGCCGCAATCCCCTTATGCGCCTGGGCTGCCGGCCAAAAGCTCTGGATCAACGGACGCCCCTCCCCCAACGGCCTGCTCCAGCACCAGGGCAAAAGCTGGGTCTGCCTCGACGATCTCAAGAGCTCGGGCGCTCAAGTCAGCACCAGCCCGGATGGCCTGTCCATTCGCTTTCAGGCCGAAGGTGGTGCCCAGCAAGTCGCCGCCGTGGAAGGCAAAGCGGGCGAGTGGCTCTTCAACGGCCTGTGGCGTCTCAGAGCAGCCCCCGCCACTCTCGTTCGCAAACCCTACTCGGGCGAACCTGGCACCCCCGGCTGGGGCATCGAACTGGAAGTCCGCAATGGCGCCAAACGGGAAATCAGCCTCCATCAGACGGGCGTGCAACTGCCCACGCTGGCCTTATCCAACGGCACCGTCCTCAAAGCTGACGAAGGCGACTGGCAGCTCGTTTCTTTCCGGGCCCTGCTGCCGGGAGCCGCCATCAAGCACCAGCTCAAATTCTACTTCCCGCACGCCACCCCCGACAGCGCCGTCGAGCAGGCCCAACACCTGGTCGTGCCCATCGACCCCCGCTTCGGCCTGCTACGCGACTCCGGCCTGCGCTACTCGGTGCCCGCCCCCAGCTTCCGCATCGCCTATTGAAGTTGCAGATTTCTTTCAGGCCTGTGCTTCACAATGAGGGCACAGAAGCCACAGGCTCAAAGGGAGTGACGGGAAGGCAGTCCGTCATGGTCAAGGTTTCTTTACGCGAGGGTCGTCTAGCCTCCATGGAATCCCGCTGGCGTGGTTGCCAGGCACTCGGCAACAGCCAGGGAACGCCCCAGGATTCCGTATCTTTGTTGGGTATCCGCGATCAGCGCATTCGCCTGGTCGATTGCGACGACCAGACCAATCTGCGCGTGCGTCTCGAGCAGACCCCCGAAGAAACCCTGCTGGTTCTCCAAAATCCCGGCCAGCAAGAGTCCCCGACCGTGGTCATCGGTCTGGACTGCCGCATCCCGTGCGACGAAAGCTGGCTCTCCTTTGACAAACTCGGCTCGGGAGTCACCCAACTGACCGTCACTCCCCGGCCGGGTGGAGCTTCCCTGGAAGTGGTCGACAGCAGCACTCTCGAGTATGACTTCTCCGCTCAAGGCGTCAAGGAACCGTCCATCTCCGCCCCCGCCACGATCATCGTCCCCGAAGACTGGAAACTCGCCGTGCGCGGCGCCCTCACCCCCTGAGCGCCCGGCGCACAGGCCGGAGGGTCGACATCGCCAACCCTTTGCGCGTTGCGCAAAGGCACTCACCAAAAAAAAACCAGCTCGCCGGTTACTGACTCCGACCCGGGGGGCAATAGCGCACTACCCAGCCCAGCACTTCCTCGTGCCAGCGCAGACTGTTGCCCGGCTTGGCAACCCAATGCCCCTCGTCGGGAAAGTTGACCAGCCGCGAGGGCACCCCCTGACGCTGCAAGGCGGTGAAGAGCTGCAGCCCTTGATCCAGGGGGCAGCGGTAGTCGCGGTCGTTGTGAACCACCAGGTGAGGAGTCTTAAACTCGCCCAACTTGGAAGCCAGCTTGTGCGGAGAAAACTTGGCGTAGTCTTCGGGAGCAGACCAGGGTGGGCCGCCGAACTCCCAGTCGGCGAACCACAGCTCGTCGGTGGCTCCATACATGCTCTCCAAGTTCCAGACCCCGCAGTGGGTGACCAATGCCTTGAAACGTCCCGTGTGCACCGAAAGCCAGTTGACCATATAGCCGCCATAGGAAGCACCGGCCGCCGCCATATGGGTCGAATCTACGTCCGGGCGAGCAGCTACGAAATCCACTCCGGCCATCAAATCTCGATAGGCCCGCCCACCCCAATCGCGCGAAACCTGCTCCTGGAACTCGCGCCCGTAGCCGCTGCTGCCTCGCGGGTTCGGCATCAACACCATGTAGCCCCGGGCTGCCCATACTTGAGGGTTCCAACGGTAGCTCCAGCCCACGCCCCAACCCCCCTGAGGACCTCCGTGGACCAGCAGCACCAGCGGCCAGCGCTTGTCCGCTCGGTAACCGGGCGGCTTGAACAGCCACATGTCCATGGAGACGCCGCCCTCGACGGGCACCTGCAGTTTCTCGACCTCGCCCAATTTCCAGGCCGGCCGGCTGCCCAGGCCGTTTGACTTTCCAGACACATCTCCCCACACCACCCGAGGTGGTAACCGAAAAGAAGACTCGATTCCGGCCCACTTGCCGCCGCCACCGGTCAGTCCGTGGATGGAACCTTGATGATGCAAAAGCCTGTCGCCCGCGTAGCCCCGAGTCACGCCCCCGACTGTGCGGGTCATCAACCACCCCGAACTGGAAGGGGTCAGCTCCCCTAAATCATCGCCGAGTTTCTCGTCCCGCCACTGTCCCAGAGCGGTCAGCGGACAGCTGCGCACCTGGGGAAACTCCGATTCATATCCCGGTCTCAGGTAACTGACGATATAAAGTCGACCATCCCAGACCCGTGGCCCCAGATCGGCCCCCGCGTTAGCACGCGTCAGATTCAGCCGCTCGCCGGTTTTCAAGTCCACGCGAAACACATCGTAATTGGTATCGTAGGCCTGGCCACGCACGGGTGGAGCGCTATAAAACAAGCCCCCACCCGCCACCACAAAGCCGTCTCCTGAGGAAAAAGCGCCCGAAGTGGACACCGCGTCGCCCGCTCCGGGAGTCACATCCCTCGATTTCCCCGACAAATCAGACACGAACAGGTGGCGCCGACGCCCATCCCACCAGTGGTTCCAGCGCCGTTCGAATAAGTCGTCATACACCCGTGCGCCCTTGAACTCGGCGCCCACCGGCGCTGAATAGACCAGCGAATGATCCGAGCCCCAAATCACTTCTTCCGGCTCGATCTTGCCCACCCGCCGCCACTTCCATTGGCCCGTGCCACTCACCCAGACTCCGCCAGCTCGCTGACACAAGAGCTGCTTGCCATCGGGCGACCAGCGCGCTCCGCTGGCATTCTTCAGCACCGTCAGCGGCGACGCCGCGCCCAGCGCATAAATGCGCATTTCCCCAAAAGCCCGATTGGCCTTGATCGAAGGCCGCGTCACCTCCACCGCCAGATACTTGCCGTCCGGCGACATGGCACAACTCGTGGGACGCTCCGATTCGATCAGCGCCCTCGGCGTCAATATCGGCTGCCCCCACGCCCCCGCACTCAATAACCCCAACAACAACCAACGCTTCATTTCCAAAACTCCTCGGCCTCATAAATCCGTTTCAAAAACGCCGAGTTCAACCGTTCCGCCCGTGGGCTTTCCGAAAGAACCGGCTGTTCCCAGGCCCGCAGTGTGGCCTCCACCGACTGGGCCAGAGCCTGAGGATGGTAACCGCCCTCCAAAAAGCCCACCCGCAGCGCCGCCGGGCACCAGCTCGCCAACAACCCAGCCATGTGACCGAATCCCGCCGAAGAAATGCCCATCGACCCCA
>JALHOV010000650.1 GCA_022842865.1 Vulcanimicrobiota bacterium
GTAGTCGCAAAATCTCCATGCAGGCACTTTAACCCGACGGGGCAACTCTAACACCATGGAAGTCGGGCTGGCGCTTTTTTCCTTGCTGGGGTTGGTGGCGCTTTCGCAGGGACGGCGCTGGGGCTGGGTGGTCGCTACCCTGGGCTCGGTAGGTTACATCGGCTTCTTCTGGCAACTGCATCTGCCCGGTCAGGCTTTTCTCAATCTGATTTACGCCCTTACTCAGGCCTGGGGATGGCAAGCTGACCCGGTTTTCCGAAGCCAACCGCGTGCCTTGCGTTATCTGCTGCTGATTCCCCCGCTGGCCCTGTCTTTGAGCTACTGGCTCACGCCCGCCGACGCCTGGTTGACGGCCGCCGCCCTGGTCGCGCAAGGCCTGACAGCTCAGAAGGTCAGCCAGGTTTGGCGCATGTGGCTGGTGGTCGATCTGGCGTCCGCGGCCTTTTATGCGCAGCAGGGCGCTTACCCTACGGCTGCTCTTTTTGTCGTTTTTGCCGGCGTGGCCGAAGCGGCCCATCGAACCTGGAGCGCCTCCCCTGGAACCCCTGTGAAGGACGCGGCGGCCTGAACAGAAAAGGGGAGGCCGCTATGCACGTCAACGAATTAGAATATGCCCTGCTGACCTTTCTACGGCAGCAACCCGGTGAAATCACGGTGGGAGACCTGGCCGCCAGGCTGGGAAAGGACCAGAGCCAGGTCAGCGCAGCCTGTTTGAGTCGGGCCCAATGGATTGGGGTCCGGGAAGAAGAACGCCTCTCGCTGCGGCTGGGCAAAAAGGCTCAACCCCTGGTGGACGGCGGCTTTCCGGAACGCAAGATCATCGAAGCCCTGGACCAGATGGGTGGACAAGGCGATCTCAACGCGGTGGCCGAGAAAGCCGGCATCACCGCTCAGGATGTGGGCCAGAGCCTGCGTTTCCTGAAGTCCAAAGGCTGGGCAGAGCAACAGGCCAAGAATCTCATTTTGACCGACCAGGGCAAGCAAGCTATTGGATCCACCGGGGCCGACGAGCGACTTCTCGAGGCTCTCAAAAGCGGCGAGCAAGAATCCGGCGCACTTGCGGACGCAACCGAGGGCCTGAAGCTGCTGCAGGGTCGCAGTGGTGTTGTCGAAGAGCGCCCCCGCACCCTGCGCTGGGTCAAACTGACCGAGAACGGAACGGCCGCCGTTGACCAGGGGTTGGAGGCGCGCACACAGGTCAACCAGCTGACGCAGGAGATGATGATTTCCGGCGAGTGGCGCAATGTCGACTTTCGACCCTACGACGTTAGCCTGACCAGTGAGGCCGTCTACCCTGGCAAGGAGCACCCCTTCGTTAGCATCATCCAGCAGACGCGCAAAGTCTTCCTTGAGCTGGGCTTTGAAGAGACGGTTTCGCCTTACGTGGAATCGAGTTTCTGGGATTTTGACGCTCTCTTTCAGCCCCAGGACCATCCAGCCCGCGACATGCAGGACACTTTCTACATTTCCAAGCCCGGCGAGTGCAAGTTGCCTCGGCAGGAATGGGTGGATGCCGTCGGCGCCACCCATCGCGACGGCGGTAAAACTGGCTCGCTGGGCTGGCGTTACGACTGGAACGACAAGCTCATTAAGCAACCGGTGTTGCGCACTCACACCACCGCCAGTTCCATCCGAGCTTTGGCCGAAAACCCGAACCCGCCCCGTAAAGTTTTTTGTGTGGGGCCGGTCTTTCGGCGCGAAACGGTCGACTACAAACATTTGCCCGTGTTCCATCAGGTAGACGGCATCATCATCGACGAGAAGGCCAGCTTCGCCAGCCTGCTGGGCACCCTGCAGGCCTTCTATCGCAAGATGGGGTTTCAAAAGTTCCAGTTCCGTCCGGCCTTTTTTCCTTACACCGAGCCCAGCGTGGAAATCTTCGTGTGGTCGGACCGCAAAGAAGACTGGGTGGAAATGGGCGGCGCCGGTGTCTTCAGGCCCGAAGTAACCGAGCCTTTTGGCTGCAAGGTGCCGGTGTTGGCCTGGGGCCTGGGGCTGGAGCGCCTGGCCATGTTCCGCTACGAACTCGGCAGCATCGGTGAGCTCTACCGCGCTCGCCTCAACTGGTTAAAGGAGACCCCGCTATGCCGGTAATTGGCATTCCCGTCGATTTGCTCTTGGAGCGCGTGAAAACTCAGCCCGGCCGGCAAGAGCTGGTCGAACATCTGCAGCATCTGGGCTGCGACGTGGAGGGCTATGCCACCATGCGTCGCTTTGCCTGCGGACGCTGCAGCAACCTGATGGAAATCACCGAAACAGAGAATCCTCCGGTGGTTTGCGATCGTTGCGGCACCGATTTCAAAGCTTCGCCCGAAGCTCTTTCCGCAGCTGGCGAAAAAGACGTGGTGCGTATGGAGCTTTTGGCCGTACGTCCCGACATGTTCGACCCCGGCGGATTGGCTCGCACTCTGCGCAACTATTTCAAGGAGACTCTCGAGACTCCCAGTTATCCTTCCAAAGCTTCCGACTACGTGGTCACCGTGGAAGAGGGCCTGGAACAGCGTCCCTACATCGCCTGCGCGCTGGTGCGCAACCTCAAGCTGGATGATGACAAGATCCGCGTCATCATGAAGCTGCAGGAGAACCTGCACTGGGCCCTGGGACGCGATCGCAAACGCGCCTCTATCGGGGTCTATGATCTCGACAGCCTGCAAGGAAAGCAGTTCCGCTACACCACGGTGGCACCCGAAGAGCTCGAGTTTGCGCCGCTTGGTTATGCTGCCGGGGAAATGTGGACCCCGGCCCGGGTACTCAAGGAACATAGCAAAGGCACCGCCTATGCCCGTCTGATCAAGGACCATCCGCGCTATCCGATCTTGCTGGACGAGAACAAGCAGGTCATGGCTCTCATTCCCATCATCAACTCGGAGGCCACCAAGGTATCCAAAAGCTCCACCAACTTTTTTATCGACGTCACCGGACTGGAAGAGCGGATCGTCCATAAAACCCTCAACACCATTGTCACTTCCATGCTGGAGCTCGACCCGGGCGCCAGCCTGGAAACCGTCAGCATTGCCACGGCCCAGGGAGCTCGCCCTACCCCAGACCTGACCCCTCAGCAGGCCAGCTTGAACCCGAAGACGGCCGCCAGTCGCATCGGAGTGCCCCTGGACCGGGACGGAGTCATCGAGTGTCTTCGTCGTATGGGCCACCGCGTCAGTGACGGCGCCGACGGAAACCTCAAAGTGGAGGTGCCGGCCTACCGCAACGACATCTTGCACGAGGTGGATCTGATCGAAGACGTGGCCATTGCCTTCGGCTACCACAATATCGTGCCCACTTTGGTTCCGACCCTGACGGTCGGTGCCGAGCAGCCCCTGGAGGTCGCCTCGCAGGCCGCTCGGGCCAGCCTGGCCGGCCTCGGCTACCTGGAAGTGCTCACGCTGATTCTTTCCAACGAAGCCGCTCAGTATGATTTCCTGGGCCGCCCGCGCCAGGATCAGCACGTGGTCATTCAGTTGCCGATCAGCCAGGATCAGACCATGGTGCGGGTCAGTCTGCTGCCCGGACTGCTCGACACCTTGAGCGTCAACACCGATCACGAACTGCCCCAGCGTATTTTCGAAGTGGGCAACATCAGCTTGCTCGACGGCAGCGAGACGGGGGCCACCGAACATCGCCGTTTGGCCGCCGCCGCCATTGGCCCCCGGGTGGATTTCGCGCAAATGCGGGCCAGTTGCGAGGCTTTGCTGCGCGAGTTCGGCTACCGGCTGGAAACTCGGGCCAGCCAGGACCCCGCCTTCCTGCTCGGACGCGGAGCTGAGGTCTGGGGCCACAAAGGCGACCGGGCCGTGCAACTCGGTCTTCTTGGGGAAATTCACCCGCAGTGGCTGGAACACTACGGACTGGGCCATCCGGTCGCCGCCTTCGAGCTCGACTTTGCCGGGTTAGCCGCCCGCTAAGCGTTCGGCGGGGAGTAGCAGGCGGAACTCGGTTCCGGGCTCCAAGTTTTCCTGCTCCAGGTGGCCTCCGTGCAATTCGCTGAGCATTTTGGCGATGTAAAGACCCAGTCCGGTGGAGCTCTCTTTGCCGGTGGGCCGGTTGCCGACCCTTCCGAACATGGTAAAGAGCTTGGCTTTTTGGTCTTCGGGAATGCCGGGTCCCTGGTCGCGCACCCGCACGACCGCCCGTTCGCCCTCCAGTTCCAGGCGAACCTCGATGCAGG
>JALHOV010000651.1 GCA_022842865.1 Vulcanimicrobiota bacterium
GCCGCCTGGTGCAGGTGAAGAAGGGCGTCTATGACGCCACGCCGGCGCTGGTGAACGAGTTCACGGTAAACTACCAATACGATGAAATGGGCCGGATGCTTCGGCGCGATGATGGCACGGATGTGACACTCCTGCAATGGGACCAGTGGGACCTATTTCGGGAGACGACCGGAGAGTCCGTGACCGAGTATCTAGCCCCTGAAGGAATGAATTACAGTTTCCTTAGGGATGGCTCGTTATATACACTCCATGCTGATGACCATGGTTCTGTTCGGGCAGTGACGGACCAGTATGGAGTTGTGGCAGCCAGAATGGAGTTTGATGCCAACGGCGAGGCTCTGCCTGGAACAACCGACTTGGTCCCGAATGGCACGCCGGCGGGGTTCGTGGGCTCATTGGGCGTTCGGAAGGACTCCTTAACAGGTCTAATTTGGATGAGAAATCGTTGGTATGACCCCCGGGTTTTGGCCTTTGTATCGAGAGACCCTCTGGGTTTGCTCTCGGGGAGTAATCTCTATGCCTACGCTGGCAACGACCCGTCTAATCATATCGATCCGACGGGATTGAGCGCCCAGGCCTTGGTATTGCCTGGTTTTATTAGATGGGCTGCAGGAATTGTGGTGCCCGAATACGGAGTTTACCTAGTAGGCGCAGCCGTCCTTACAATTGCTTTCAAGGACCCCTTGGGTAAAATGGTCGATGATCTGATTGATTTGGCCCAAGAGGAATTGCTCTATGCTTGGGCATCCAAGGGCGATCAACTCACCTGCCAGCAACGGGCTGACCGCTCTGCGCGGTTAATCAATGGGCTCGATCAGAATGACATCGACTATCAACTCTTGGGAGGAGGGACCGGAGGGTCCTCTCGCTTTGGTAGGTGGCGCGCTGTTCTGATTCAGTGGCATCCCAGCACCTTCGCTGGCAAAGGGGGCAGAGCGGCTTCAATTCGTTATCACGCGAAAACAAGCGCTCTAGAGTGGGAGTGTCCCGTTAGCCAGCCAACGCTCAAGGGCAAACCCTTTAAAAGTAAGAACCCCAATTTTGGGAAGAGAGATGTTATGCGCAAAGGTTACGAAGACAATTTTCTCAAATATGGTGAGCGCTCCGTTGAGGCAGTCAAAGAGCTCGGAGGGAACTTGCGACCAACTAATACTTCCTTTAAGGGGGGGCAAGGGGTAACCCGGAGTGGCACCACCACAAGGGGAGAGTATCTTAAGACGACCAAGGATCGGAAGATCATCACCTTCGGGTCCAAAGATAAGAAATAGGAGTCGGAACTGATATGAAGCCAGTGATTGAAGTCCCCGAGGGTACACCAGATGAGCTTGCCGAAATGCTCCGGCGGTACGGTGGGCTAATCACCCAACTGAATACCAGATGTGATTCCTCAATCGCGATTGCTGAATTTAGGCCCCTAGGAGGCGGAGAATACTGCGATCTCGATAAAGAAGTCGAGGTCGGCGTAGTTGCCAGGTCGGGAAGCTCCTGGTGGCTGCATTTTTACCGTGCTGACTGCATATCGCTACTTGTAGACGAGTCGGATGAGGGTCATCTCTTTCCTGACCCGAAAGTGCACATGATCATTGTGAGAGACTGCTCAGAGGCGACGCTAGTCCTAGCAACCGAGAGATTTCTTGCACAGTATGGAGTAACCGGAGTCTAAAGCGCGATTGACTCACGAGCAGCTGAGCTCATCCTGAGTTCGTGTTTGGGGCGTGAGCCCCAAACACGAACAAGTCGACCGTGTGCTAGGCATGGCACGTCAACAGTAAGTCAGTGCGCCAATGCTGACTTAAAAGCCTCAGTCTGGCTGACACCAGTAGACGCGGGATCGTCGAACGAGTCAGGGCCGGTGTGATGTTGAGCAATCGGTAAGCGAAAGCGAACCGAAAATTGACTAGGAGGTGCAAGTCCTCTGGGAGCCCCGATGGCCGGGAATCCCTAGCCGAACAGCAACTGCGGCGCCGCGAGGCGTTGGTGGGGAGGAAGCTGTAAGCAAAGCCTTGGCCCGAGGAACACGAACTGCATACGAGGCGCTGGACAAATGGGTAAGGGGGCGGTGATCCCTGAAGCCCGATGGCCATCCGGATTTGTCTGACGTATATGCAGCGGGTAGATGAGGCGAAAGTCACGTGTCTTACCCTAGGAGAGCTGTCCATCACCCGGCCGAGGGCGGGAGGCGCGAAAGCGTAGCAGTGGCCAGCAGTCAGCAGAGGTCATATTAGGAACCGCGCATGGTTCTGAAGGACCGAACACCAGAAACAACCGATGCCAACGGTTCGAGAGAAGTGGAGTTGCAGGTACCGTGACCTGAGATGGTCACCCAGGCGAAGGTGGGTAGGGACGGAATCCCGAGAGGCCCCGCCAGACGGCGCAACAATCTTTTCCGGCACCGAAGGAACAACATCGGGGAGATACCGATGCAACTCCAACTACTGGAGGCCTTTCCGCTTCAACCCGGAGATGGCGTCCTCGAGCAAGCAATGCGCCCGACGAACCTGCTGAAGGCGTATCAACGAGTGAAGCGCAATGGTGGAGCGCCAGGAGTGGATGGGGAAACCCTTCACCAATTTGGCACCAAGCTCGACCAGTTGCTGACTTCCGTCCGCGAGCAGGTGCTCTCGGGCTCTTATCAGCCACAGCCTGTGCGGCGAGTAGCAATACCAAAGCCAGGAGGTGGCGAGCGCTACCTGGGAATTCCAACCATCCTGGACCGCGTTCTGCAACAGGCCTTGTTGCAGGTGCTTCTGCCCATCTTCGACCCGCAGTTCCATCGCTGGAGCTTTGGGTTTCGGCCAGGCCGGGGCACCCATCAGGCCGTGCTGCAGGCACGGCAACATATGCAGGATGGCTACCGCTGGGTCGTCGACCTGGACTTAGAGAAATTCTTTGGTGCGCCAGGCAAGCCTGGCATTTCCAGCGGGTGAAATTCCCGCCCCAGAAAGAGCTGGCCACTCACTGGGGATCGAGCCTTGGACCGGTTAGGTAACGAAGCCGGTTAAGCGTAGGCAGAGCGATAATGGGCCGTAACGCAAGTGAAGCGATTGAGCCTCGTAAGTAAACCCCGGGGCCGACAGGGTCGAAAACCTGGAAGGCTATAGTAGGTGACCGTCTTGGCAAGGTCACCGGGGACCCGGGCGGGGTCTGAGAGCACGGCACGTTAGAAAGGGAAATGCTATGGAACCTGGGAGATCCTCAATAGTCTTCGCAGTGCGAAGTACGGAAGTCGAAAGGACCATCCTGAGACCAAGGATGCTATTGAGGAAGTCGGGCCCACTGGTAGTACTCCGAGCACGGGAAAGCCGTGTACATGGGGAAGCGGTGGGGCCGAGAGACTCTGTTCAGGGAAACATCGACCGTACCCAGAGACGGAGCAGCGATGAAAACTAAACTGGACGGAATAGCAGAGAAAGCCCGCTCTGAACCGCATCTGAGGTTCACCGCTTTGGCTCACCTCATTACACCAGAATTCCTAATGGAATCCTGGCGAAAGATGAACCGAAACGGCGCGAGCGGCGTGGACAAAGAAACTGCGGCGTCTATGGGGGAACACCTCGAAACGCGCTGCGTTGACATTGTAGAAAGGCTGAAGGGCAGAAGGTATCACGCACCGCCAGTGCGGAGAGTTCACATCCCCAAAGGGCCTGGCAAAACTCGGCCCCTCGGGATACCCACGATTGAGGATAGACTCGTCCAACGAGCGGTGGCGCGAATCCTCGAAGCTATATATGAACCGAACTTCCTGGAATTCTCGTATGGATTTCGACCCGGTAAGAGTCCGCACCAGGCGATAGGGTGCCTCCGGCAGCATATTGTTAAAGGCAAGACGTCTTACGTGTTCGAGACTGACATCCGAGGGTTCTTCAATCACATCAGCCACGACTGGCTACTGCGAATGTTAAAACTCAGGATTGGCGACCCCGTCATCTTGGGGTTAATTCGCAAATGGCTGCGCGCTGGAGTAATGGATGAAGGTGTGGTCACGTGGCCAAGAGAGGGAACGCCGCAGGGCGGACCTGTCTCCCCGATACTGGCCAACATCTTTCTCCACTATGCACTTGACCTCTGGTTCCAACACAAGTTCCTCAAGACTTGTGGGGGAGAAGCCCACCTCATCCGCTTTGCGGACGATTATGTGGTCTGCTTTCAATACGGACCAG
>JALHOV010000652.1 GCA_022842865.1 Vulcanimicrobiota bacterium
AACAAGCAATCCGAGTGGGCGAAACCTTGAGCACCACTCTGGAAAGTCTTAGCGACGCTTTTTTTACCCTCGACTCCCAGTGGCGCTTTACCTACCTCAATCGGGAGGCCGAGCGACTGCTGCGGCTCCCCCGAGAGAAGGCCTTGGGGATTTCCATGTGGGAGCTCTTTCCGGCCGCCCTGGGCACCAACTTTGAAAGCGGTTATCGGCGGGCCATGGCCGAGAATGTCCCGATCACCATGGAAGAATACTACGCTCCTTTCGATCTCTGGGCCGAAGTGCGCGCCTACCCCTCCGCGGAAGGCCTGGCGGTGTACATCCAGGATGTCAGCGAGCGGCGCCGCAGCCGAGAAAACCTGCGCACCAGTGAAGAACGTTTCCGACTGCTTTCCAAAGCCACCAACGACGCCATCTGGGACTGGGACCTGAAAACGCAATCGCTGTGGTGGAGCGACGGTTTTGAGACGCTGTTCGGATTTGACCGCAGCGCCGTGGAAACCAGCATCGATTCCTGGCTCAACCGCATTCATCCCGACGAACTGGAACGGGTCAGGAAAAAGGTCAATCAGGCCCTGCAGAGTGAGGCCGAAAGCTGGTCCGGCGAATACCGCTTTGCCCGCCGGGACGGCACCTACATTGCGGTGCTGGATCGTCGCTACATCATTCGCGACGACCAGGGAGTTGCGGTGCGTATGATCGGGGGAATGAGCGATCTCAGCGAGCGCAAGCTGGCCGAAGCCCGCATCGCCCAGCAAGCCGCGCTGATCGACCAGGCCAGCGACGCCATCGTGGTAACCGACCTGAACCACTGCATCACTTTCTGGAGTCTGGGCGCCGAGAGAACCTACGGCTGGACATCTTCTGACGCTCTGGGTAAGTCTATCCAGCATCTGCTCCAGAACGACTTGGAAGCGTTTGAGACCGCCAATCAGGAAGTTCTTCGAAAGGGAGTCTGGAGCGGGGAGTCACAAAACCTGGCCCGCAGCGGAGAAGGGCTCACGGTGCACGCGCGCTGGACCCTTCTGCGCGACCACGAGGGCCAGCCGCACTCCATCCTTTCGATCCGGAGTGACATTACTCAGCGCAAGTTGCTGGAGCAGCAGTTCTTGCGCGCCCAGCGGCTGGAGAGCATCGGCACGCTGGCGGGTGGGATTGCCCACGACCTGAACAACCTCCTCACCCCTATCATGATGTCGGTGGAAATGATCAAGGCCGACCCGCTGGACCCTTTTGCCAACGAACTTCTGGAGGTCATCGGCACCAGCGCCCAGCGGGGTGCTGATTTGGTGCGCCAGGTGCTGTCCTTTGCCAGGGGCGTGGAAGGACAGCGCATGGAGGTGCAGTTGCGCCATATCCTGCGCGAAACCGAACAGTTTACCCGGGACACCTTCAGCAAGATCATTTCCATCGAGGTTCTTTTGCCGGACGGCCTGTGGACGGTGCTGGGGGACCCGACTCAACTTCATCAGGTGCTTGTCAACTTGTGCGTCAATGCTCGCGATGCCATGGAAAACGGGGGCGAATTAAAAATCTCGGCGGAGAACCTACTACTTGACGAGCACTACGCAGGCCTGAATCCGGAAGCAAACCCTGGACCCTATGTAGCGATTCAGATCGTAGACAACGGCACCGGGATTGCTCCGGAGAACTTGCCCAAGATCTTCGATCCCTTCTTCACCACCAAAGACGTCGGCCAAGGAACCGGTCTGGGACTCTCCACCACCATGGCCATCGTCAAGAGTCATGGAGGGTTCTTGCGAGTGGTCAGCCAGCTTGGGCAGGGAACGACCTTCAAGATCTTTCTGCCTGCGGCCGCCGACCAGGCTCTTCTAGAGGCTGAGTTGCCAGAGCCCCAGAGCCTTCTTCCACGAGGCAAGGGTCAGCTGATTCTGGTGGTGGATGACGAAGCGAGTGTCCGTCAGGTGACGGGAAAAACGCTCGAGGCCTTTGGATACCGAGTGCTGCTGGCCAGCGACGGAGCCGATGCTCTGGGCGCCTATGCTGAGCGCGCGGGTGAAATCTGCGCCGTGATTACCGACATGAGAATGCCGCTCTTTGATGGCACCGCCACCATTGAGGTGCTCCGCCGTTTGGAGCCCGACTTGCCCGTCATTGCGGTTAGCGGCCTATCCTCCCCTGAGCAAGAGCAGAAGTTGGCCCGTTTGGGCGTGGTCCATTTCTTGCCCAAGCCGTTCAACGCCGAGCCGATGTTGCAAGCCCTCCACGAACTCCTGACGGACCGCTCTCCTAGACGCAAGTGGGGATCGTAATCATCTGGCCTTCGCAGAACCGAAGGGACGTCTCCACTCCTCTGCAGCGGTAGACAACTTTGCACTCTTTCAAAATCCCATTGCACGGATCGCCAAAGTTTCCGTTCGAGCAGGCGATAGGGTTGAACGTGCCGCCGCTGATGCGAGCGCTTAAAGCGGTAGCAAGGTCGGTTCCCGGACACGGTCCGTTGCTGCCGCCGCTGCCGCAAAATGGCACTGTATTCGGACTGTCCACCTGATTGTTAAAATAGCGTGCCGATACGATGGAAAGAAGGTCGGAGGCGGCGGCCGAAGGGAGCGGTGCGACCACCGTTCCGACCAGCAGAAGACCGGAAGCTTTGAGGAGTTGACGCCGACCTTCATCAATCGGACTCAGTTGATTGGTTCCGGTCAGCAGACCCTTCGCAGTCAGGTCCGCCAGAGCGGCTTCGACGAACTCGGTGCCGCGTTCGGAATGCTGTGGGTACACCTTCACGAAGGCTTCGGTAAGCAAAGCGACGGTTGGTTGCTGCTCGATGAAGTTCCACAGGAAGGTTACCTCTTCACTTAGATGATGGCATTCTTGGGTGCTGGCATCGTAAACGAGCAACTCGTCAGCGACAGGCTGGCATAGCAGCCCCTGCTTGCGTTTTTGGAAAGAGTTCTGGGTTGACATGGACCAACTACCTCGCTTCATTGAATAGACAAATTTCACCGGTTCGCTGCGGCGCGCAGCGCACGCCGCGCAGGCGATGGTGGAGGGAAAACTTTCCTATGACTTGGAGGACGCGCTCAGCATTCTCGTTCAGCGAGGGAGCCCGAGAGACGAGCTCCAGGCTGGTCTTGCCGCAAGAAAAAACTTCAATCTCTGGAGCTGGGAGATCGGCATCCTCCAGCCTCAGTAGAGTGAAACTACTAAACTCCCGTCCATAGGACGGAAAGACCCGGACCCGGCCACTTTCGTGTAGCAACACTTGGGATTGCGGCAGCCGGTTCGCTCCCGCCTTTGCCCAAGTGTCGGACCAATCGCTCTCAGGTTCGTGGAAGATGACCCAAAGGTGCTCGTTTTGTTCATATAGTTTGGCCGGAACAAGAACCTGCTCCGGAGACAAACTGGCTGAGTAGGCTTCGACGGCAGAAACCAGATCCGAAATGGCCTTTTCGATATCGAGGCAACGACTCAATCGCGAAGCGTCCGCAAAAACCAGGTGGTAGTTTTGGACACCTCGGCGCTGTGAAGCGCCACCCGCCCACATCGAAAAAAGATGGTCCACTTGCTCCGAAGCTAGGGGGTTGGATACCAGGTAGGACAAGCGTTGTCGCACTTGTTCCAGAAGGCTCGGATCGTTCAGACGGACACCGATTCTGACACCAGAGGATAGGAAACCGAATCCGACCGTCCAACCTAGACGGTCAACCTTTTCCATTCAATCATTGGTGTACGAGAGAATAGGGAGGTTTTGTTGAAGAGCCTTCACGTAGTGCATCTTATACGCAGGAGGTCGGTCCGGGCTACAGCAAAATGTCTTATGACCATCGGTGGTTAATTCTTACTAGTGCCAATGGGCAAATCCTTCTCGGCCCTGTTCCCGGCGTCCAGCCTGACCGTCGGCGTCCTCGAGGTTTGGCTCCCGCTTCTTGCCTTTGGCATCCATAGCGCGAAACGTAGCATCTGACGGACCACCAGCAAGTGGCGGTTTGTGGTCGCAAGGACATTGTTCTGGCCTACGCCAATGGGTGCGCGCGCCAGGTCACCTTTCACCTGGTCGCCTACTGGCCACCGGTGACCATCACCGACCCTCAAAGTTTCGCAGTCACTGCAGCCGCCGGCCCAACCATGGCGGGCATCTTCGCCTTCGCCGACCAGAGGTTTGGCGTGTAGTTTGAACCGGCAGGACCGGCGTTGCCGCT
>JALHOV010000653.1 GCA_022842865.1 Vulcanimicrobiota bacterium
AGACCCACGCCCGGACTGAAGAGAATTCCGATCGTGTGCAAGCTGAAGTCGCCCCCGTCCAGCATCAGCGTGCGACCGCCAAAATAGCGGTGCACCGGCGTGCCGAAAAAGTGCCAGCAGGCCAGTGAGTAGAGGGCCAGGCAGAGCAGCAACGCTAGCAGAGCCGGGACAAACTGGCGGGGCTTGCGCCAAATCACGTAGATCAAAGCTGGCGGCACCCAGAGCGCGCCGGTAGGACGGCACATGTAGCCCAGTGCCAGCAGAACCCCGATGTGCCGGCCCTTCCACTCTCCCTTACCGTAGTATTCGCGTAAAAATAACATCTGTCCCCAGGTAACCAGTAGAACCGCCGGCAATTGGCTGTTAAAAGCCGCCCCCAATGCCCCCAGGCAAGCCCCCGCGCTGACCGAGAAGAAGGCCCACAGGGCGGCCTGACGCGGCTCGAAAAGGGCTGAGTAACCCCAGGCCAGTAGCGCCGTCAAGCCTAGTAGCGCCAGCGCCACCAACTGGCGTTGCACCAACGCATCGGCCCCGCGCTCCCACATCTGAGCGCCAAACAGGCGGGCCACCGCCACCGCCGGTAACTGCAGAAGGGAAGCAAAGGGCGGGTAGGCGTAAAACGCTCCGCGATCGTTGTGAAAGAACTGATAAGCGTAAAGATCCACTTTGCTGGCATAAGGAGTCAGCTCGGGACTGCCGTGCTCCAACCAGGCCTGGGCCGAGAGCAACGAGCCCCAGGTATCGGCTTGCTGCCCGGCATAGGGGCTGAAAGTCGAAACGCTCCAAAAGAAAAACGCGAAGAACAACCAGAGAAGTCGGCCGGCACTCACGCCCAACGGGTTCTCAGGGGCGGCCCTGAATCCTACACAGGAATATTTTGAGCACAAACAAAGCCCTGGCTATGGCCGAAAGTGCCAAACGCCCGCTCAACATCCTCTGTATCTTCCTGGCCGGATTTCTCTGTCTGCTGCCGTGCGCTTATTATTTTGACTGTTTCTCTTTGGGGGCGCTGAGCCGGCCCTGGTATGCTTTGGGCGACACTCCGCTGATGAGCGGCTACTGCCAGGCATTTGCCGAAGGCGAAGGCTATCCGTTTGTGCCTCACTTTGTGTCCCGGCTGAACGCGCCTTATACCGCTAACTGGGCGGATTTCCCTACCACCGAAGAAATTACCTGGGCCTACGGCGGCCTACTGACCCGCCTGTTCGGGGTGATTGCCGCTTACAACCTGTTGATACTGAGTGCTCACGTCTCGGCCGGCCTCAGCATGTTTGTGTGCGCTCGTTGGAGCGGCTCCGATCGGGCCAGCGCTCTCCTGGCCGCTTTCGCGTATTCGGTCTCTCGCTTTCTTTTTGTGCGAGATGCGGCTCATATCGTCCTTTCTTTCTGTTGGCATTTACCCATCTACTGGGTGGTGGCCAAAGGGCTCTGGGAGGGGCGCCGCTGGAGCCGTAAACAATGGATCGGATTGATGGTATTATGCTGGCTTGCTGCCTGGCAGAACCCCTATTTTTGGTATGGCTGGCTTTTGATGCTGGTTCCCTGCTGGCTGCAGCCGCTGCTGGCGAGAGATCGTCGCCGAGCCACGGCGCCGCTGCTGCTTAGCGCCGCCAGCGTGTTTTTTCTGCTACTCGCTCACGTAGACACAATCGTGTCCTGGCTGATCAGGGGGCGTTCCGCCCAGACTTTCTCGCGCACCATCAACGAATTACAAATTTACGGATTGCGCCTGCCGGAACTATTCTTGCCATGCCAACATCACCTCAAGCCTCTGGATGAATGGGCCCAGCAACACTACTTCCAGGGCATGCTCCATACCGGCTTTGAGATGGAGAGCCACTACCTCGGCCTGCTAGGGATTTTGGCCCTGCTCCATCTGAGCTGGTTGGGTCTGGCCGCGTTGGCCCGGCGGGAGCCCGTTCCCTTCGCTGCTGGAATGACGGTCTGGTTGGTAGCCGTTGGAGTCTGCGGCGGCCTGAACCTGTGCGCTGGCTGCTTCGGGCTGCTCCTCTTTCGCTGCACCTGCCGCTTTAGCGTTCTCATCCTGGCGGGCGTCTTATTGCACCTGGCCCTCTGGCTCACCCAGCGAAGAACCTTCGTCGGCTACCGCTGGGCCTGGCTCTTTCTAGTGATTCCACTCACCTGTTTGGACTCCATGCCGCCGCGCCCGCCCGGCAAAGACTTCATTAGTGACACGGTGGAGAATCAGCGGGCGATGGTGGCCTACCTGGACCAGAACCTGCCGGCCGGAGCGTCGGTATTCCAGTGGCCGGTCATGGACTACCCAGAGGGACACAAGCTCAACAAGCTCGAGCCTTACGAGCAGATGTATGCCTACTTGCTATCCAAGAATCTGCGCTTTTCCTTTGGTGATTGCAAAGGCCGTCCCGAATCCCAATGGCAACAACATTTGGATGCAAGCCATAAGGAAGCGCTGATGAAGCAGCTGGAGAGCTACGGTTTCCAGGCCTTCGTGCTCTATCGGGGCGGGGTGGCCAACTCCGAGTTAGCCAGTTGGGACAGCTGGTCGCGCAAGCCGGATTTTGTCAGTCCCTGGAAAGATCTTTGGGTCTACCGCCTGCATCCGGCCCAGGTCGTTCAAAAACCCCCTCTGATGCCGTCCGTTTCCTTTGGTCCATCTTTTTATAATGAAGAGCACGACAACCGCATGCGCTGGCGCTGGGCTTTCGGCACTTCCAACCTGGAACTGATCGTGCCCAGCCCGTGCCCCTATCGCTTCGAATTCGGCCTCAGCGCGATGGGCTCGCCCACGAATTTTCGGCTGTGGTTGGACGGCCGTTTTCTGACCCAGGTAGAAGCCCCGGCACAATACGCCGTCTACCGCCAGATGACCATCGACCTCTCCCAGCTCAAGCCCGGCATACATCGAGTGCGACTTCAACCCCAGGGCAGCCTGCCCGGGCGCCTGGAGGATGGCGCGCGCCTCTCCTTCCAGTTAATCAATCCACGATTTGTGAAGCTAGTGCGCTAGAGTCGTCCGTTTTGTCTGACAAATAACAAGGGCCGCGATGGGCGGCCCTTGCATCAGTCTTACATACCACCGCGCTGCTTGAGCAGCTTCTGGATGGTCGGGTCGGTCGTGCGGTCCATGGCCGTGCGGCCGTCCCAATCTACCTCGCCCGGGCTCGCTCCCATTGCCAGCAAACGCGCGACATACTCGGAGTTGTTGGCTTGAGCAAAACGCATCAGGGGGGTTCTTCCCCAGTCGTCGGTGGCATTCAAGTCCAGGCGCGGATCTTTCATTAGCACATCGAGCACCCCCTTGGGGTCGGGGCTGCCGGACTTTCGATAGTGTCTGCCGGTCTTTCCCTTGTCGAGATATTCTTCAATGGCTTCGTGGAAGCAGTTCTCGCCCTGGTTGTCGGTTTCGTTGACATTCGCGCCGTTCCTGAGCAGATATTCTGCTATGGCGGGGTAGCCTTCGTCGCAGGCTTCGTTCAGTGCCGTTTCTCCCGCTATATTCTTTGAGTCAATGGGCACACCGGATTCTACCAGGCAGCGCACGGCCGCCAAATCGCCCCGCTCCGCAGCGTCCACCAGTGGGTGAGCCTGCGCGACCGCGGAGAAGGATACAAAAAGAAGGAAAAGGATTCTTCGCATGCCAAATCCCTTCTGGGCGGGTGGGTCGCATCCCTGGTGCTCGCTCGCATCCAATGGAAAAGGTGGATCCAGTAGCTTCATGAAAGACGACGCCACTCACCGCTTTCAGCGACTGCTTCGCCTTTTAAGCACGATCCAAGAGAAACCGGGTCAGTCCGCCCAGGACCTCTCCGACCTGTTCGGCACCTCCAAGCGCAACCTGTTTCGCGATATCAAACTTCTCCAAGACAGCGGGTTCGAGATCGATAGCCTGAACGGTTACCGTCTCAAGGGCGGGGACTTGCCCGCTCCGAGCGCCGGTCCGGCCCTGGGACAGGGTCTGAACCCCTGGGAGGTTTCCGCGGCCGGACCCGTGCGCATCGAGATTCAAGTCGAGCCCGCCCTGGCCCGGCAACTCGCCCAGAGCCCCCTTCACATCAGCCAGCGCCTGAGCAATGGCCGTCTTTCGCTGCAGGTCAGCGGCCCCGACCGCGTGGTCGACTGGCTCATGTCGGTGCAAGGGGCCGAGCTCTTGGAACCGTCCTGGCTGCGCGGTT
>JALHOV010000654.1 GCA_022842865.1 Vulcanimicrobiota bacterium
GGGCGATGCTGGAGGTTGTGGAAATGGCTAAGTGCAAAACTCCGGCGAATTATTCGGTTTTCTAGGAGGCGAGGTAGGCTCAGGATCGATTCAACCTTAAAAAGCAACAACATGAGCTTCGGTAGGCTCGTGCCGCCCGCTATCTCCACATCCCTCAATTTCCCAAATCTCCTTATCCGGGATCCACTTGGCCGTAGGAAGGCCGGCAACACAAACTGTTAACCTGGGCAAACAGAGGCTTATGGCGTATTTGTGTGGAATCCTTAATTACACCGGGCCGTCTCTTACGAACAGGGGGCCCGCGAGGAGAGAATTTAGAGTATGGCGAGCGCTACTGTGAACCTTCCCCCGAAGCAAAAGGCCGCGATTCTGTTGATGTCGTTGCCGCCCGAGGTATCGGCCCAGCTGTTTAAAGAACTGGGTCCTGACGAAGTTCACGCCATCACCCTGGAAATCTCCAAGCTGCCTCCCATCTCTCCCGACGTACGCGCCCAGGTCATCGATGAGTTCCTCCATTCCTCGGCTGGCTCCAGCCTGAGTGACGCCCTGGGGGGCGGCATGGGCGGAGTGACCAATCCCATGGGGGGGGCAACCCAGGCTTACTCCTCACCTATGGGCGGCAGTAGCGGGGGCATGACTTTTACCAGCAGCGGCGGCGCTAATCGCCCCCTGGGCTTTCTGCGCCGGGTCGACCCTCATCAACTTTTACAACTCATTCGCAAGGAGCATCCGCAGACGATCGCCGTGGTGCTCAGCTATCTGGATCCCAACCAGGCCAGCAACGTGCTGGGAGAACTCAATCCGACCACCCAGACCGAAGTCGCTCGCCGTCTGGCCGAATTGGAAAAGATCAGTCCGGAAATCCTCAAAGAACTCGAGACGATCTTGGAGTCGCGACTGCACCGCGCCCTGGAAGAAGGCTTCCAGCCTCAGGCGGACGGCAAAGAAACCTTGCTTGAGATTCTCAACCAGGCAGACCGCAGCACCGAAGAGCGCGTGCTCTCGGGGCTGACCCAGAAGAACCCTCACCTGGCCAGCGACATCAAGACCAAGCTCTGCGACTTCGACGACCTGAACAACATCGACGATGGTTCGCTGCAGCAAGTGCTGCGCCTGACCGACTTCCGCGATCTGGTGCTCGCCCTGAAAGGCGCTAACCGTGAACTGGCAGAACGCGTCTACCGCTTCCTCTCGCCTGAAGTGTCCACTGCTCTGCGTAACGACGTGGAAGCCCTCGGCCAGGTTCCCTGGGACGAAGTCAAACAGGCCCAACAGCAGATTCGCAATATCCTGCGCGGCCTGGTCACGCTCGGCAAGATCAAATTCCGTTAAACGGAGGCCTCCTTGTCCCTTATCAAAAAGAACCGTTCGGTCGAAACGCCCTCTCAGGAAGGCGTCGCGCTCCCGTCGCTAGACGTTAATCCCCCAAGCCCCAAACGCGACGGGGTCATTTTCCGTAGCCGCACCGAACACCACCCGGCCGCCGCCCCCCCGGAACCCAAGGACGAAGGCGAGGGCTTCGAGGGCGGTCTACCCGTCGTTAAAGAGCCCATCAACCGCGTCGTCAACGGCCGCACCACCATGATGACCAATACTTTGACCCCACTGTCCACAGCCGTGCGCGTGGGTGGCGACGACAAACCCGCACAGGATTCCGGCAACGGTCACTTCGAACCGCAACATCAGCAACAGACGATTTACCAGCAGCCAGCCGTACCCGTGGACGAGGCGATCATTGCCGAAGCGCAGGCCAGGGCTCAATCGATGATGCAGGAGGCCCAGGCGGCCGCCAATCAGATGCTGATGGAGTATCAGCAGCAGGCTCAGCAAATGATGGAGCAGGCCAATCAGCAGATCCAGGCAGCCGCCGAACAGGTGCAACGCCAGGCTCAGGAAATCGGCTTTCAACAAGGCTACGAGCAGGGCATCCAGCAGGGCGGACTGGCAGCCCAGCAGCAAGTCTATCAGCAACTGGTAGAAAGTCGCGACATTTTCATCCAGGCTATCAAGCAGCGCCATCGGATGATGGCCACCGCCGAGCCGGAAATGGCCCGGCTGGCCACCAAGCTGGCCGAAAAACTGGTCGGCCAGGAACTGGCCCAAAATCCGGAGGCCATCGTCGGCATCGTGAAACTGGCCCTGGCCGGCATCGGCGACCGCGAACAAGTAAGCATACGTGTTAACCCGGCGGATTACGACAAAGTCATCGAGCACCGCTCCAACTTCGAGCGGATGATCGAAGGCCTCAAGAAATTCGACATTGTCGCCGATGCCTCCATTGATGAGGGCGGAACGTCCATCGAGACCAACCTGGGCAACATTGACGCCCGCCTGAACACGCGCGTGAACGCACTGCTGGCCGGAATGAACGACGAGATTGCCCTGCGCGAGAAAGAAATCCAGACCGAGGTCGAAGAACTGGATACGGGAGTGCCTGACTTGCCGCCGCCACCCGGCGAAGGCGAAGGCTATGGGGAGGAAGCGCCCGACATGGGCGAGTCCAGTCCGGAGGAATAAGGTATGGATACCGCACCCAGGTTTGATTTTAGTCGCTATGAGCGCGCCTTACCCCGTATCAACACCATCAAGATGCACGGACGCGTCGTGCAGGTCGTGGGTCTTACCATCGAATCCGAGGGACCGGCCTGCCAGGTCGGCGAAATGGTCTACATCTACGACAAACAGGGCAATAACCCGATTCGCGCCGAGGTGGTCGGCTTCAAGGGCAATCGCGTACTGTCTATGCCTCTGGGTGAAATGGGAGGCATCGCGCCGGGCTGCGAGGTGCGCGGCACCGGTAAGCCTCTCAGCGTGAAAGTGGGCCCGCGCATCCTCGGCCGCGTTCTGGACGGACTGGGGGAGCCCATCGACGGTAAGGGCCCGTTGGAATACGAAACCGAGTACCCCATCTACAACTCCCCACCCAACCCCTTTACTCGTCCGCGCATCGAGCATGCGTTGCAACTGGGAGTCCGCGTGCTGGACGCCATGCTGACTTTCGGAAAAGGCCAGCGCATGGGGATCTTCGCCGGCTCCGGCGTCGGCAAATCGACCACCATGTCGATGATCGCGCGCGCCTCCGATGCCGACATTACGGTGCTGGCGCTGGTGGGCGAACGCGGACGTGAGTTGCGCGACTTCTTGGAACGCGATCTCGGGCCGGAAGGCCTGAAGCGCTCGGTGGTCACGGTGGCGACCTCCGACACGCCGGCACTGGCACGTATGAAGGCAGCCTATACCGGGACCGCCATCGCCGAGTACTTTCGTGACCAGGGCCACGACGTGATGCTAATGATGGACTCGGTGACCCGTTTTGCCATGGCCCAGCGCGAGGTGGGCCTGGCCATCGGTGAGCCGCCCGCAACCAAGGGCTACACGCCTTCTTGCTTCGCCCTGTTGCCGAAATTGATGGAACGCGCCGGCACTTCGCCCCACGGGAGTATCACGGCCATGTATACCGTGCTGGTGGACGGCGACGATATGAACGAGCCCATCGCCGACACGGTGCGCGGTATTCTTGACGGCCACATCGTGCTTAACCGTAAGATTGCCCACAAGAACCGGTATCCGGCGGTGGACGTCCTGCAGAGCGTATCGCGTGTGTTTACCGAAATCTGCACCAAGCAGCACCAGGAAGCGGCCAAGAAGCTGCGTGCCGTGCTGGCCACTTACGCCGAAAACGAAGACCTGATCAATATCGGCGCCTACCAGAAGGGCGCCAGCCCTAAGGTGGACTACGCCATCAAAATGATCGACGAAGTCGAGGCCTTCCTCAAGCAAGACGTACACGAAGCCTCGAATCTGCCAGAGACCGTCCAACGCATGATTCAGATGATGTCCTAACAGATGCCTGCTAAACGATTCAAGTTCCGCCTCGAGCAGATGCTCGAGATGAAGCGCCGCAAAGAAGAAGACGAGCAGAACAAACTGATCGCTCTGCGTCGCGAGCTGGCCCAAGAGTTTCAGCTGAAAGCCGAGCGTGAGCAAGAACTTGTTAAAGTTCATGAAGACTTGAAGACGAAGCGTCTAACTGGGGCCCTGAATATTAACGAATTGCGCTGGTTCCCCCAACATATTAAAAATCTCGAGGCCAAAATTAAATATCATGAGTTGAGAATCCAGGAGCTAGAGATTAAGATTG
>JALHOV010000655.1 GCA_022842865.1 Vulcanimicrobiota bacterium
GACGGCCAATATTGGAGTCTTTGTCTGCGCCGATTTCCCGTTTGCGCAGTTGCTCTCGGTCCCGTTTTCGCCTGGCCTGCTTTCGCTGAGACCAAATTCCCCCGATCATGGCCAGCAGTCCCGTGCCCGTCAACGGGAGCACCCACGGACGCAGCTCCAGCCAGCCGGCCAGCGTAACCGGCTGCAAGGGACCAAGATCTAGTTCCAGGGTGGGCATTTGCAGTTGGCTGGCTTGAATTTCGGCAGAAAGTTCACGGAAGCCGGCCTTACGCACTCGGATCGTATAAAAACCCCTGGTTTCGCGGTGTAATGGGCCCTGACTGCTGTAGACCCGGGTAAAAGGCGTGCCGGTTTTCAGGTCGGAGGTAGCCCCCTTTTCACCGTCCCAAAAGACCTGGGCTCCCTCGGGCTGGGTATGGAGCAAGACTTCCACACTTTCGAGCGGTTCGGCGTAGCAGGAGCCCGCCAGCAACCCCAGCAGCAACCAGTGTTTCATCGTTGCAGATTGCAAAGGCGGCGATGGCGCACCAATACCTGCCGCTTCTGACGGTCCTGCCATTCCAGGCGCACCGTGATTCGTCTCAGGTTTCTGGCCAGAGGGGGATCTCCGGCCTGGATTTCCAGGCTGGCCGCCAGGCTGGTTCCATCGTCGAGAGTGGTGGTGGGCAAAGCTCTCCTACCCGGTTGCATTTCGCTGAAGGGACGGGCGGCGAATTGGTTGAGAATTTCTTCGGCGCGATGGTTGGCGGCCATCTGATGCTCGGCTTTGGGTAGGGTAAAGAAGCTTCCCGGGACCATCATCAGCAGGGCGAAGAAAACCAGGCTCAACAGGCCGATGGCCGCCGTCAGTTCGAGGAGGGTTTCGCCCCGACGCCTCACGAGGAGCCTAAAAGGAAGAGGCTGCGGCGGAACTCCAGCCTGCGCTCACGGCGCTCAAGGATCAACAGAACCTGAATGGGCTGGTGGATGAGTCCATCGCTGCCCAGATTCTCCACCTTCCACTCGACCACTCCCTTGGCCAGTTGATTGGAGGGAGCGTCGGGATTGATTAAGGCCAGTAGCTCTGGTCCTTCCAGACGTTTGGGCCGGGCCGCGCTGCTCATCCAGGTGGGCACAGGGGGATCTCCCGCCTGGGGTAGGTCCGGCGGCCATTCGCGTCGGCGCAGCGTGGAGTCTGCCGGCAGGCGATAAAAAAGACTGATTTTCTTACTCCAGAGCAAGTTCCCCGAACTGTCCACGGCGGGCTGAGCGCGCGGATTGACGCCAATGATGCCGTCTCTCAACGAGAGAGCCTGGGGCGCTGAGGCTTGCATGCTGGAGCGCAATTGGCCCAGGCTGATCAGTGCTTGTTGGCGCATTTCCATTCGGTCCATGGTGCGAGCCGAAATGAGCGCCAGGGGGCGGCTCAGGTTGACCGTCATCAGGGTGAGCAGCGACAGCAGCCCGAGGGCTACTACGATCTCCAATAGACTCAAGCCGGACTTCATAGATGCACTCAGGATAACCATTTCGTTCCCGAGATTGGTCCCGAGTACTGTTGCCATTGCGTTAACAGTTTCGCAGGGCCGCCTCGAGGCGGGGGTCTGGTGAGATTCGCGCCTTCTCGAGCTGGGCTCTGGCCAGTTCGCAGTATCGCTGAATTTCTCCAGGACGATTTAATTTTCCCAGGCAGTCGATGCCCACAAGGTAGGCTGGCTGAGCCAGCGGATCCAGGCTGATCGCTTGCTGGGCGAGCGCCAGTGCGGTTTTATAATCGTTACTGGAGAGTAGCGATTCTGCGAGACGAGTGAGGTAGCCCACCACTTCCGACTCCAATTGGGAGCGAAGCACCTCAGCCCAGGGTGAGCTGCAGCCGGGCAGAAAAGGTCCCGAATAGAGGCTGCTCACCCTTTGCGCTTGGGACGGATTGGCGGGTTCTCCGAGCAATCGTCGCAGTTCTTCCAGGTCGAGCCAGATCTGCAATCCTGGGTTGAGACGAATTCCTCCGGACTCTCGCAAGATGGGGTCGGCGTGCAAAGGGCGCAGTAGGGCACGAAGATGAGAAATCACGTTGTGGAGGCGTTTTCGACTGACATCTTCACCCATCCACAGGTGATCGATCAGCTTGCCTTCGCTGCAGGCGGCTTTTCGTTGCAAGCACAGGAAGACCAGCGCGTGCTGGACTCGCATCCCCTGCCATACTTCGTTTTTCAGCTCCTTGTCGGCAAGCCAGGCACGGAACTGTCCCAGGCAAAAGAGGCGCAGACCCTCGGCTGGGGCCGGGTCGGAATGGTGGAAGCGCAAAACCTGTCGACCCAGATGCAGCATATCTCCCTCCTGCAGTTGGGCAACCTGGCCTGTTTCCATGAGCAGTCCGTTCCGTCTGGTTTCGCTGCGCTGGGACAGGGCGCGCAAAACAAAATGTCCGTCCTCGCTGGCAACGCTGGCGTGGACTCGAGAAACCGTCGGGTCGTCCAGACAGATGCGCTGTGTGGGCGAGGCCTTCTCGGCCGGGCCACGTCCTATGGTTACGGCTTCCGTGCCTATGGACCAACGAGTCGACAAATGAGGATAGCTGTAGCTTTCCAGATATGCCCTGGCGGCGGCATGGATGTTGACCTCCAGACAAAATTCTCCCAGTCGAAGTCTCGAGCGGTGGAATAGCTCCACATAGAGGGTCGATTGGCCCTGGTTGTCTAGAAAGCCCGGATAGGCTTTATCGGCAGCCACAAAGTAGATGCGACCCGACCGGTAGCTAATTTTCCAGAGGTTTCGGGGCAGAGCGTCGGCCACTACCCAATCGCTATCGGCCCCGCCCAGGCCCATTTGCGGGCGGTCCAGGGCACGTTGGCCCAGGCATTCCGAGGCGCGCCAGAGGACAAGTTCCACTCCAGTCACCCAGGGCGCACTCAGATCTCCGAATCCGTATTGCTCGGTTGTCTCTTGCTGACTCATCCCGGTTCCTTCCCTGTCTTTCGGACATATTCCTGATAGGACGAGGGGGCTAACGCAATCAGTCGAGTAGAGACTTTTCGGTCGGGAACGGTATCGTGAATCGTCCGGGGCATGAGGGCGGTTCGGCCCAATACAGGCGCTTGATCCGCGGCGGGTCTTTGGGCGCGACCGTGGCCAATACGCCGTTCCTGACGATTTTGACGAACCGCTTCCGGCAGAGATGTTGGAACCGTTTTTCACTTGAAACGGCTGCTGTTGGACACTCAAGTTTGGCTCTTGTTGGGCCCGACCCCTGAGAAGATCTCCCCGGAAATGCTGCCCGTTTTGGAAGATTGCGACAACGCAGTTTTTCTTTCGGCGGGCAGCCGTGCCGAGATTTCCCTCAAATACCGGCTGGGCAAATTGCCGCTCCCGGAGCCGCCTCATCGGTTTGTAGCGGCCCGCCGGCTGAGACGGGATTCTGTCTCTCCCGATCGACTTGGAGCACACCGTTCGTGTCGCCGAGTTGCCAGATCATCCCGGTGATCCTTTCGATCGCATGCTGGTGGAGCAGGCGCCGATGAGACACTGCTGCCCTATCCCATCGAACTGCTCAAGGCGCAGGCTCCCCACGCACCGGCAGGGGTGTTGAAGGCACAAGAACTACCCTTGCTGCGAGCGCCCCAACTGGTTCGGGAAAGTTCTCGGGAGCGACTCGGATATCATTGCCCGAGAAACATTTGCCACTTACTACCGGAGGAACCAGATGAACTATTTTCCGAAACCCGCTTCCAGAACGCTCGTATCACTCGCGCTCACGAGCACCATCTTGACGGGGTGTGGTGGCGATGGCAGCGACTCGAGTTTCGGAAATGCTGGAGGCCAAAATGGGCCAATGGCCATGCCTGTGGTATCGAACCAGCCGGGCCAACTATCGGGAAAAGTCGGGACCATAAAAATCACCAGCGTAATCCTTCGCGCAGTCGCCGCCCCGATAACGACCCTAAGGTTCGTTGGACGCAATACGGCTGGACAGGTGATCTTTGGTCCCCAAGAGGTGGCGAAGTCAGCCGTCATAAGCTTGCAAGTCCCAATTGAGGTGAACAATCTAACGGTGGAATATCGTGAGCTTTCTATAAAGGATCCTAGTTTTTAGCGGCGGCCAGCCTTATCGTAGTGCCCATGTGTGAATCAGGAGGCTCTCTACGATGACGGTTCAGTCTGA
>JALHOV010000656.1 GCA_022842865.1 Vulcanimicrobiota bacterium
GCCCCGAGCAGCTCTCTGCCAGTCGCAGTCTGCTCCTGTCGGATGTGCGCACCTTGCTGGCGGTGCCGGTGGGCGACGGCGTCCTCTTCGGTTGGCAGACCGCTCTTCAGGTGCAGGAACACTGGCTGGCTGCGCACCACCTGTCCTTGTTGGAGTTCATGCGACAGGTTGCCGGCGTGGTTCTCTCCAACTTGAAACATGCGGAGGAGTTGCGCCAACTCGAGCAACAAGCCGCTATCCAGGAGCAGCGCTGGAGGTCTCTTTTCGAGGGGGTGACCAGCCTCGGTCTGGCCGAACTGACCGCAGAGGGGCTGCTGATTCGATGCAACCAGGCGTTCTTGTCTATCTTTCCCGAGGCCAGAATCGGTTGCGCTTGCTGGTCCTGGCTACCGGATTCGGAACGCGAGGCCGACCGTTTGCGCTGGCAGACCGGGCCGTTGAACGCTCGTTGGGAACTGTGCTTGACCCGAAATGAGAAACCGCGCTGGTATCAGGTGGTGGACTGGATGGCCCCGGGAATGGCGGGCGTGTTCCGCGGCATTTTTGACGGCAGCGAGAGCGAAGTTCTGCAATGTCTTCAATCGCTACAAGAAATGCGTCAGCAGACAGCGAGTGACTTGCACGACGGCCCGGCCCAGCAGGCGGCGGCCGGCGCTTTGGCAGGGGACGGCCAGAGTCGCCAACGAGTGGCTGCGTTGCGGCAGACCCTGCTGGAGCTCCGCTCTCCCTGGCTGGAAGGATTGGACCCCTCTCAGTGGCTGGAGCAAATGGTCGGACCTCTGTGCCCGCACTCCCGGATCGAATTGATTGGCAAGCTGACCGATCTGGAGCCGTCTTTACAACGCGTGGTCCTCAGCGGCCTGGGTCCCTTGTTGCGAGATTTGACGGGCCGAACCGTGACCATTCGACTGGAACGTGACGGGGTGGAAGTCAACTGGACGCCGGCCACTCACTGGCGGGGTCGGATAGAGGACGAGCGCGTCTGGATGATGCAGCTTTCGCTGCTGGGGTGGGCCGAAAAGCGCTGTTCAGGCCAGCTTCGGCTGGAGCGGCAGTTTTAGGCAGAAACCGTAATGCGCGTCAAAATCGAGTTGTCCTCCGACCAATCGGGCGCGAAAGGTCATCGATCTCAACCCGAAGCGCTCCCAAGGGATTTCTGGCCTGGCACTCTCGGCAGGCGCATAGAACCACTGGATCAGCAGGTGATCTCCGTAAAGTTCTACCCGCAGTTGACCCGGATGGGCCGCGTGCCGGCGATTTTGTGCGGCTTCGCCTAAAATTTTTCGCAAGCTGAGCTGAGCCGGGGGGGACAGGAGGTCCCAAGGGATTGTTTCACTGCCCGGAATCAGGCAATCAGGGGGGGCGCTGGCGGTCGGCACCAGCCCGAGCCGAGTCCAGTGGCTCAGCAGGCGCGCTTTCTCGCTTTCGACCAGCGCTAGCAGGTCGGAATACTGGTGGCGCGCTTCGGGCAACCACACCTCGACCAGCTCCCCGTCGATGGATAGCCACTCCCTCACCACTGCCGGTTGCAAAGGCCCTTCCTGACGCAAAGGACCCTCGGCCAGAAAGGACTGCCAGCGCTTGTTTTCTTGCTCGAGCCGCTGCAGGGATTGATTCCGTTGCGCCTGTGCCTGCTGCGCCCGGGACAGATGCCCTTCCAGCCTGGCAAACCAATCGGGCGGCGCCAACTCGGCCAGCGGTCCTTGCTGATGGTGCAAATACTGGCAGGCCGCCTCCACCAGCTGGCGGGCGGGCAATCCCACCGGTTGACGGCTGCCCGACAGGTCCCACCAGGCGCCCAGTTCCACCAGCATCTGGTCGCCGCGAGAGGGATGGCCCAGCCTGGCCAGAGCCTGATGGGTCAGCGCCTCCTGGTAGCGGAAGCGGCCTTTCTGAGCCCAGGCCAGCGATTCGTCCAGGAGCTGGCGGGCCTTGTTCGGGCGGCCGGCGGCTGCCTCGCAAAAAGCCAGTTCTCGCAAGGCATCGGCTCGCCAGAGACGTCCAAAGCTTCCAGCGCCGATCACGGCCTGGGCCGCTTTGCGAGCCAGTTCCCAACGGCTCTGGGCCAGCTGCTTCCAGCGGCGGGGCGTGGCTTCGGCCCAGCGCCGCGCCACCTGGGCCCGCAGCACCTGGTAGAGGGAGACCTCAAGAGGCACGAAGGTGCGAATGGTGATCAGTTCCGCCCAGGCCTGCGCGTATTCGCTCTGGAAACAGAAAAAACGCGCTCGCGCCAAGTCTCGGTGCATGCGTAGCAGCGAGCGCTCGAGAACTTCGTGTTGCAAAGCCCGGGTGGAAACTCGCCCCCCGCTGGCCATCACTTCGAAATGCAGGGCCAGGAACCTGGCATCCGCGTGCCCTCCCAGCTCATCGATTCGCCGCAGTCGGCTGGCCTGCTGGAGCATCTCTGGAAAGTCTCCGCGAACCATGGCCCAGAGACCGAGTTGCATAGCGACCATGGCCGATTCCCAGAGCTGTCCCAGGCTCTCGAATTCCTGCCCCAGGTGACGCAGAGCGCGCACGTGAGCCCGGCCGTCGAGCGGACCCGAGTCGAAGCAGCGGACCAGGCGGCGCGCGTTCATTCTGCCTTTGAGCAAGCGGTCGGACGTGCGTCGGTTCAGTTTGAGCAGTCTACGCCTCACCCAGAGGGGGAGCGGCAGCCGGAAAAAGTAGTGCCAGGCGATGGCCATGTGAAATCCCGCCACCGAATTCTGCCCGAGAGCGCTCACCCAGTAAGGCAGGGAAAGGAACAAAACATGGGCCAGCTTACGCTTATCTGTTAGCATAAAAGTGGTCTCGACCAGGGCGTCAAAGACCCTGGCCGGAGCGGTTCGTTCTGGACGCAGAGCCCATTTCCTAAGTGCCAGGGCCCGCTGAGCCTGTTCTAGAGCTTCGGGCTGACTTAAAAAGTACAGATGGCGGCTGAGGCGCAGCCGGATCTCGCAGTGCCAGCCGTGGCTGTCCGGTTGCTCGAGGCACAGGCGCAGCATCTCGATGGCCTTCTCGTGGCGGGTCAGCAACTCTAGCATTTCGCTGTATTCGTGGGCCAGATCGGGGCGGGGTTGGACCGCGAAACACAGCTGGTAAAAGTAGGCGGCCGCCTCGGGAGCGCCGCGAGCCCTTTCCTGGCGAGCCGCCGCCAGCGCATAGGGGGCGGCCAGGTTTTTTTCTCCCGCTTGCGAAAAATGAAAAGCGCAGGCGCGGGGGTCCTGGTCAGAGTCCTGGTGCCAGCGGGCCAGTGCTAGATGCTCTTCAGCAACGCGACGGTGACCGAGCTGCTCCAACAGCCCTTCACGCACGCTGTCGTGCGAGAAGCGAGGCCCGGGCAGCAGCAACTGCTGCTTCTCGGCCCAGTTCAGAGCGGCCTCGGCCTCGGGCAGAGCCGCCAGCGGTTCAGGCCGAAAGCTAACGCCCATCAGAGCAGCCCTCTGCAGTACCCGCAGATAGTTTTCGGGGGCATTCTGCAATCTCGCCTGGACAAGACCGCCCACGCGCCCGGAGAACTGGGGAGCCTTAGGGGAGCGCAACCATTCCTCTACCAGCAACGGCTGGCCGCCAGTCCAGTTCAGCATCTCTCGAAAGGGACGGTCGCCCGCCCAGGCCCTCAAAGCCTTCTCATCCAGGGGAGGAAGGGGCAGAATCTGGCGCAACGGCAAGCGCAAAGTCGGCTCCCATTCCTGGCTGCGCCAGGCCAGCACGACCATCAGGCCCGGAATGGGAGCCTGGCTCAACTGCTCCAGGAGCTGCAAGGATTGGCGGTCGACCCACTGCAGATCATCCAGCAAAAGCAACAGCGGGCAGCGCTGGCACACCTGGGTGAGCAATTCCGTCCAGGCCTCCAACAGCAGCCAGGGCACGTGAGCGGCCGTCTCCCGCTCAGCCAGACGCTGGCGGAAGGTGATCTCGAATTGCTTCCAGCCCGGCGCGGAGCGTTCCAAACTGGGCAGTACCCAACCGGCCTGCTCAAGAATGGACTGGAAGAGCTGGTAGCCGGCCGGCGTGGTCAGGGTGGTGGCTCGCGCCAGTACGGCGTGGCCGGTCCAGCCGCGCAATTCCTCCAGCAAGGCCGTTTTGCCCGCCCCCGACTCGGCGGCCACTCCCACCC
>JALHOV010000657.1 GCA_022842865.1 Vulcanimicrobiota bacterium
GCAAACGGATAAGGTGCGCGATCTGATCGCCTGGCTGCGCTCCCCGCTCCTGGCCGGCGACTCTCCGGAAGAGGCCTTTCGGGCCCTGGCCGCCCACTTGCTGCCCGCCGCCGTCTGGGTCTGGGAAACCCCACCCCAGGCCTGGTCGCCGCCCTGGCTGCTCGTGTATCGACTCTTGCAAGAAGCCCTGGAATTCCTGAAAGAGCACACGCTGGAGGGTCCACTGCGACTCTTGGAGCATCGTTTGGAGGGAGCCTCCTTCGCCACCTTTCAGCCCTCCTCGGCGGTGGCCGAACGCTTGCGCCTGTTTGGCCACTGGAGCGCCGGTCCGGCCGGCCTGGAGTGGAGTCTGAAATGTTGACCCTCTCGGACAAGGGCGGGGTGCTGACCCACCTGGAGCGGGGAGCCGACGGCCAGCACTGGGTAGCCAAGTCCTGCCGACAGCCGGACAGCCCGGGCTGGAGACACCTGCTTCAGCTGGTGCGCACACTCCGTTCCCTGACTGCCTTTTGCTGGCATCCCGAGGCTCCACGCGACGGCCTGGTCGGCCTGCACAGCTGGGAACAGGGCCCGCAAGAGTTGAGCGTCCGCCTGGCCTTCGTCACCGGCCAGAACCTGCGCCAGAGAGCCGGCTCACAACTAGAAATGGCGGGCTGGCTTATCCGTCTTCTGAAAATCCTGGTTCCCCTCCATCAACTGGGCCAGATCCACGGCGACCTGAAGCCCGAACATCTGCTGCTTTCGAAAGAGGGCCACCTGGTGGTGATCGATCCAGGCTACTTGCACGCCGATCCGGCCCAATCCCGGGTGACTCCTGAATACGCGACGGAAATCTCGGGAACGCAAGCGGATCTGTTTGCTGTGGGAAGAATGTGGCAAGAGCTTTGTCCCACGCAATCTCCCTGGCTGGCGGAGCGTCTGCCCCAATACAATAACGCCGAAGAGATGCTGGCAGACCTGGAACGAGGCTCCCCTCAGCCACGGCCCCTGGCTGCTTATGTGGCCAGACCAGCCGAAGAAGCCGAATGGAAGAGATGGCTGCTCGGTCCAGTGCAGGGCGAGGCCACCTGGACGGCCCTGGGCGCTCCTTCCGGTTTCGGCAAGTCGCGCTTCCTGCAAGAGTTTTCCGCCCGCAGCTGCTACCGAGTGCTCTGGGGCGGTTTTTTCCCGGGTCAGGCCAGCTCGTCCTACGGTGCGCTGCATCAGGCCCTTTCTCAATTGCGTCCCCAGGATCTGCCGGCCGACCGAAGCGGCCAGGCGTGGCATCAACTGGCCACGGTCTTTCCCTCTTTGCTGACCCTGCTAGAGGAGCCCGAGATCGAGGGGGGAGGGCTGGCGGGGCCCGGCTACTCCCAGGTCGTCGCCGGGCTCCTGGCCGACCTGCTGGAGGCCGCTTCCTCGCCGTCCCGACCGCTCTGGCTGGTGCTCGACGACCTGCAGTGGGCAGACGAAGACAGTCTGCGCATCCTTCAGCAACTGTCCAGCCTGCGACGGGGACACTGGATGGTTACACTGGCCTACCGGAGCGACGAGTGGAAGCCGGATCCACAACTGCGTCTCGACGCTCACATGACTTTGCCCGGATTGACTCAAGAGCAGGCCCAGCAATTGGGCGCCTTGCTAACCGTGCCACCAGAACGAGTGAGCGCCGCCCACGATTGGGCCGCCGGCAGCCCGTTTTTTCTGCTCGAGGCTCTGCGAGCCGACGGCGAAATGGAGATGTCTTCGCTGCGCCATCCCGAGAAGTGGCTGAGTCGCCGCCTGCAAGGCCTGGCCCGCGAAGACCTCCAGTTTCTGCTGGCCCTGGCGGTACAGGGACGAAACTTCGAGCTGGCCCCGCTCAGCGGACACGAAGTCGAAAAACACCTGCCTCTAGCCCGGAAGCTCCAGATTGTCTGGAGCGACGGCTCCCGCGGCACCTTTGTTCACGACCGTTTCCGCGAGGCTCTTCTGCAACTGGCCCGCGCGGAACAACTGCAGGCACTGCACGCGCGCCTGGCCCGCCATTGGCGACGCCCCCATCGCTCAGCAGCTTTTTGCACACGCCGAGCTCAACGGCTGGCCTTTCACCTGAGTCAAGGTCCTCATCCGCGGCGCGCTCTGCCCTACCTGGTGCGGCTGGCCGAATCAGCCGAACGAGATCAACACCACGCCCAGGCCTTCCTCTGGCTGCAGCAGGCTGTGGCCCTGCACAGCGACCTGGAATTGGAGATTCGGCTGCATTACGCCGAAAAAGCTATCGACAAGGTGGCTCAAGCACAGGCGCGGTTAGCTCGTCTCCACGCGCAGCATCCGGACCAGCGCAGCCTGATCGGAACATTGCAAGGTCTGGCCCACCTGGACCAGGGCGCCTACCAGCAGGCACACGGGGCTTTCGAAAAAGCCTGGAGAGAGTTGCCGGTCCCATCCAGCCCCTGGCAGTTGCTGCTCCTGCTGCGGCGCTGGAATCGCCCTCAGCAGGACCCTCCCAACCCTTTGTTGCAAAGGTGCTACCGAGAAGTCAGCGCCTGCTTGCCTCAGAACGCCTTCATGATGCAGACCGCCCGTCTGGTCCCGGCTTTGCCCTACTTCTGGGAGCAGGCGCGCTTCCGCAAAGATGATTTTCTGCCCGCCCTGGGGCTCTTTTGCAGCCTGATGTATCACGCCGGTGTGCCGCTCTTCCTGAACCGCCGAGCCGCCAGGCTGGTGCTGGCTCAACTAAAGAGCGACACTCCCTCCCTGGCCCAGGGCCAGGTGCGTGGATCGGTCAATACCATGCGACTGTGGCGCCCGGATGAGCAGGGGCTCGCCTCGAGCCGGTTTGCCTTTGAAAGAATCTCGGCTCATCGCTCGAACTGGGAAATTGCCATCGCCCTGTTCGTTTACGCCAGCTACCTTTTGGCCGCCGGCCGCATTCCCGAACTGGCCCGCCTCAGCTCGACTCAGTGGGCCAATCCCCTGTGCGGCGCCTCCTTGCTGAGCCGCTGGGTGGTGACCTACTACTACGTTCTCAGCCACGGAGGCTGGCCAGAGGGCAGCCCCGACCCTTCGCTGGTGGAAGGCGAGATTGGCAGCCAGGACATCCTCTCGCTCACCCGCCGCGCACTGGTGGCTGCCCAAATCGCCCTGGCCAAGGGGGAGTTCGACTGGGGACTGGCCTTCTTTCGCGAGCTGCCTGCGCGCATCTTCAGTCTGGATGAATGCCTGCTGACCGCCTGGCACGCCACCCTGGCTCGCAGCGCGGCCGAGGCGCTGCCGCGGCGCAGCGGCAGCCGCCGAGCAGAGCTACTCAGGGAAGCTCGAGCCCAGGTGAATCGCTGCCTGCGCCGCTCCTGGCGTTTTTTGCACTATCACCATCAGGCATTGCGTGAGCAGGCCCTGTTGGACGTGCTCGAGGGCCACGACCAGAAAGGCAGGCAGGCATTGGCTCAATTGGCGCAGAGGGCGCGAAAGGAAGGCATGCCTCATCAACAGTTGCTGACTCATCGCGAATACGTGCGCTGTGGACGGCTGTTGCGCTGGCCTGACCTGACTCACCATGAGAACGAATGTGTGCGCCTCTGCAGCCAGCTGGAAACCCCCTGGTTGCTACCGCAGGAATCGGAGCTATGGACGCAGGTGAGCGAAATGGCCCGCCACGCCGACCAGGTACTGAAGGGTGGACAGCCAGACCTCGATCCCGGTCCCCTGTTGGCCCGCAGCCCGGTCTGGGCCCAGTACTGGCGAACCCTGCAGGGCCAGGCGGAGCGGCGTCAGTCGGAACTCCTGTCCCTGCGAGAGAGCCAGTCCCGCCCCTCGCTATCGATAGAATGGCTGGAGCGACTGGAGGCCAGCCCACTGCTCCGTCAGGGTTTGCCCGTCGAACCGATTTGTGCCGACCTTCAGCGGGCCGAGCAACAACTTTTGATGGCGCGGTTGGCTCCGTTTGAGGGGCTGACAGAGAAAGGGCTTGAGGAGTTGCCCAATGGTTTCGTTGGGCTGCGAGTAGAGTGCTCGGGTGCCGCACCCGCCGAATTGTCATTCCACCAAAACCATCTACTGGCCCAAGTCCTGCGCGAGCTTCTGAGCAACGCCTCCCGCTTCGCCAACCAGGCGGAATTACGCTGGCTGGACGAGCCG
>JALHOV010000658.1 GCA_022842865.1 Vulcanimicrobiota bacterium
CTTGACGAATTCCGGCACTTTGTCGGGTGCGCGCTTCTGATAGAAAGGCTCGCCTTCGGCTCCGTCCACAAAGCGTTTGAGAATCATGGGCCGATTGCGCACGCCACGCACGGCCCCAGAAGCGATCTTCTGAAAATACTGGACCACGTCGAGCTTGGTCTTGCCCAGGCCTGGATAAAAAATCTTGTCGGGATTGGTGATGGTCACCGCGTGCCCGTCGATTTCGATCTCAAGCTGCTTTTTGGCCATATCGTTTCACTACGTGAGTCAAGGGGTGCAACCCTGGCGAGGGATTGCCTGGGAGGGGAGTGAAAGGCTGGCCGATGACCGAGCGTGAGTGGCGATTTTTGCTGGAAGGCTCCAGTGTGCCCAAGATGGTATACCGGAGCCGCACGGGATTTCCCACGCCTCAGCCCATCTGGTGCCTGCGCGATGGGGAAGACCTGGTAACCGTCACCTGGAGCCAGACTCCGCTGGTGGAGGCCATCAAGCGCGGAGAATCGGTCCAGGTCTGGGTCGACCTGGAGGACGGACACGTCACGGCCGCCTACGAAGGCGACGCCTCCCTGGAGGACGATTCCACCGAGGTCGAGGTCTGGTCGCAGTGGATCTGGCGCCATTATCGGGGGGCCACCAAGGCAGCCCTGTCTCCCAGCCGTTGCGACGTGCTGGTGCGCTTCACACCCGTCCACTGCTCCGAGTCCAGCGCCGAACAAGCCTATCAGCTGCGCCACGGGTTCGGCGACGATCTGGGCCAGACCCTGCAGGCCAAGTTGCTCTACAACCTCAACGACCTGCTCCAGAATCTCTACTTGAGCCCGGTTCCCTCGCTGGAATCGGTGGCGCTTATCCGCAGTTCGGACCTGGGTCAGGAACTGCCGGCCATGGACGTGTTTCGCGTGCCCGCCGCCAAATTGCTGGCCAGCGAAGCCCTGGGCGACTTTCTGGAGGCTCTTTTGGAAGGCGCCCCCGAGTGGATCAACGTGCGCGTCTACCTCGACAAAGGCGCCCCTCAGCTGCTCTCCTTCTCGGCCCAGAACCCGTCGCGCAGCGCCTCTCGCGAGGTCGACCCGGGTCAAGGCGCCAAGTTCATGATGTCCTGGCGCGGTGACACCAAAATCGCGCTGGTGTAGCTGATGCGTGTCAGGCGGCGTTGGACTTACCCAACAGTTGGGCCAGGCGCTTTTTGTCGGGGTTAGCGGCCATGGCCATGAGTTCGGTCCGATCGGTGGGAGGGAGGGGGGCTTTCTGGTCGCCTTTCCATTCGCCCTCGACAGTTTTCATCTCCAGGCTCAGGGTGTTGGTGTGCCAGCCGCTTTCCGACAGGCCCTGCCAGGCTCCCAGCGGTTGCCCCAGGCCGCGACGGGCCAGTTCCACCAGTGCGTTGGGGGCTTCTTTCTCGCCCACCAGGTCCTTGACGGCGTCAAACAGCTTGGGTCGGGCCAGCTCGAGGTAGCGAGCCTGGGTGTAGGCGCGGAAGACATCTTCCAGCCCGGCGTCGCGGCGTAGAGCCAGTGAGGTTTTGCCAGTCGGGTCAAAGTTGACCAGGTACTTGTCCGAGCGGAAGGTGGAGAAAAGGTCCTGAGGATTGTGGTTCCCCTGCAGCAGGTCGTCGACTTTGTGAACCACCTGAACGCGGTCGCTGCAGGGCACGCTGGCTTCTCCCAGGATGGCCGATTTGATATTGCTGAGCACGGTAGGCTGCGGCGCTTCCTGGTATTTGCCGGTGTTCAGGAAGTTATCCGAGAGTTGTTCCAGATGACCGCGCTGGATCGGCTCCATGCGGATGGACTTGGCGGCCTGCATGGCGCAAAAAATCTGGACCGGACCCAGCAGGGCGGCGGTGGCCAGTGCGGGCGGCACGCCCACTTTGTTGGCTCCCCATTTGATGCCCATCGAGATGGGCGTGCCCAGCAGGCTGGCGCACAGTTCCTGGACCGAGTTTTTGGAGGAGACCAGGCCTTTGTTGTTTTTGGCCATATGGTTAAAGATGTTGACGTTGGCGGCGCCGCCTAAGGAAGAGGCAAAGGCTCCGGCGACCGAAGTGCCGAGAGCCAGTGGAACGTAGGACTTGGGAATGATCGAAAGCAGGCTGAGGGTGAGCAGTGAGTTGCTGACCGCCACCATGTTGTTGATGGTGTAGAAGCGGCGAGGGTCCTTGTCGCCCTTCTGGCCCATAAAGGAGGCTCCCATGGAGGTGAACCGCCAGGCGTAGGCGTTGATGGTCTGGGCCATGACGATTTTCTCGGTCGTTCCCAGGGCCACGTGGGTGGCGTTCATAGTGACGGCCAGATTAGAAAACGAGATGGCCGAGCCGGCAATGGACGCACCCAGGGACCAGGCCCGGAAGGGCAGGTACTCGGAAGCCACATTCTCATCCATGTTCGGAGGGAGCAGAAGTTCCTTAGCTTTTTCCATCCAGGGGTGGGGCAGGCGGTTCTGGGGCAATCCGGCCACGGTGTCCACGGCGTTGGCGCTGCTGGCGTAGATGACGAAGTGATCACCTTCTCGCGAATAGGATTGAATGCTGCCGGCTTCCACCAGCTTGTCCAGGCCAGCCAGAGTCATGTTGGCCGGCAGTTTGCGAACGATACGGAACATCTCGCCTTTTTGCTCGATGGTCGTGTCTTTGTGTAGTTTGCGCGGCAAATTAGGCGGATTGGGCTGTTTTTGAATACGCATTTGGGCTCCCTTGGAGTTTGCCTGATAGCAAATTCCGGTGGTTGCTGGGGTGGCCTCTTTTGGGTCACTCTCCGGGAGGCATCGTATGCGTTGGGTCAACTCAGGTGTTTGCGAACCTGTGTCCGTTTCGACAGCTAACCCTGATCGAGCACCGAAGCCGAGTTGGGTGTGCGGTCCTTGAGATTGGCCAGGAACTGCTTGAGCTTGGGCCTTTCGTTTTCAGGAATGGAGAGAACTCTGAGGTGGGCCACCCAGAACTTGTCGTCGCGCTGTTTGCACCAATCCACTTTGGCTTCAATGTTGATGGGCGGGAGCTGGGGATCGTCCAGGTCCATATGAAGGGTGAGTTCCAGGCCCGCCTTGACCTCCCCATCGAGCACCAGCGTGGCTTCTTCCATCGAGACTTCGGAGGTGAGAGCACGAAAGTTGGGCAAAGATTTGGATCGCACCGCATAAGTACGCATGTGATGGGTGGGGTCGTTCTCATCCAGCTTGTAGTACATCTGCTCTTTTTCGCCGCTGATGCTGGCCAGGAAAATCTGCTCGATTTCGACCAGGCTCTCTTTGGGCCCAAGCACTCGGGCGGCGTAGCCTTCGGGTAGGCGCTGCACGACCTGCACCTCCAGGTCGACGTGCTTTTTATTGGGTAGGTCTGCCACGCCTTCCACGGTTTGTCCGAGCTGCAGCCCTTTGGAACAGCGGAACTTCACGATGCCCTGACCGTAGTCGAAGACGGAGAAGTGGGCTTTGCCCAGGTTTTTGAGAAAGTCGAACATAGCCGCGGGTTTCGCTGAATTTGGAATCTCGCCTTTTTCAGGATTGCGAAAGCCAGCGCGGGGATCCGAGGGGGTTGCGCTGCGCTGTAAAGCTCGCAGCCAGCAACCGGCTCTCCGCCGCCACGCAACTCGAGCCTCGTGCTGCCGGGACGGGTGCCTTTTACGAGGCAACTTACCTACTTTTCAGGGGGTGGACTGACAGGGCGAGCTTTGACTGCAAGCTCAGCCCATTTTCAAGCGACCCGACGGCCGGGCAACACGTGAGATACCTTTCTCACAAGACAGTCTCTCCATTTTCCTCCGCGTCTCTGCGGTTCATTCCCAAGGCGGGCCTTGCAGGGCCGGTTTTCCACTGGGCGGCAAATTCTCTCCCCTGAGCGGTAAAGGCGGGGCTTGGAGGGCCGGGGTTTCCGCTGGGCGGCAAATTCTTTCCCCTGGGCGGTAAGGGCGGGGCTTGGAGGGCCAGGGTTTCCACTGGGCGGCAAATTCTCTCCCCTGGGCGGTAAGGGCGGGGCTTGGAGGGCCGGGTTTTCCGCTGGGCGGCAAATTCTTTCCCCTGGGCGGTAAGGGCGGGCCTTGGAGGGCCAGTTTTCCACTGGGCGGCAAATTCTTTCCGCTGGGCGGTAAGGGCG
>JALHOV010000659.1 GCA_022842865.1 Vulcanimicrobiota bacterium
CAGGTGGTCAGCGGGTCAGCCCCGCTGATAACGCCCAAACGCAGGGTACGGTCTCCTTCGCTCAGGGTCAGGTCCAGATTGTTGTTGTCCTCCGAGTCGACGTTGACTGAGCCTCCCACCAGACTGAGGGTGCTCACCGGCGGATCGGTGCCGTCATAGAGTCCGATGGGTGTGAAAGCCAGCGCGCTGATCTGGCCGTTACTGACCACGAAGGTGCGATCGGGAGGCGCTTCTTCTTCTTCGGCTTCCTCGGGAGGCAAGGTCAGCGTTTGGGACTGCTCCAGCTTCTGGCCACAGCCAGCCAGCACCAGAAGCAACAGCAAAACATAGGTGAGTTTCATTTCGTGTCCTTAAAAACGGATCATACCGTTAAGTAGAATGCGGCGCTGCTGAATGAAGCGGGTGCCGGAGAATTCGCTGAAGAAGTTGAGCAGCGGGCGGTTGTCGAAAAGGTTGAGAACCTGCAGACTGCCGCCGTACTCGACGCTCTGCGGCTCGCGTTTGGGCCAGTAGTTGAGAGACATGTTGGCCAGAAAGCGCGGAACACGCTGAGCATTGTAGCCGTAAGGGAAGACTCCGGCGGCATTGTAAAGTTGCAGCGCTTCCTGCGGATATCCGCTGCCGTAGTAGACGTCGCCCGCCGCCGTCAGGCCGTTCTCCCAGGTATGGGAAAGACCGGCCGTGACCTGGACACGCTGGTCATGGTCGTTAAAGGTGGGAAACTCAGGAGCGTTGCCCTGGGCGGTGGGCCTGGCGCGGCTCAGCGTGCCGGTTAGGAAGCCGTTGAAACCCGTCTTGTTGTGAGAAGCCACCGACAACTCCAGGCCCTCGTAAAGGGCGCGGGCGAAGTTGACGGGAGCATAGACGGGAATATTGGCGAAGGGCACCAACTGGCCGATGTCGATCTGGTCACGATAATCCTTGCGAACCAGCGCCACTTTACCGGTCAACGAGTTGCCAAACTGATGCTCATAGCTGAGTTCAAACTGATGGACGCGCTGGGGAAGCGTTTCCGTTCCAAAGCTCAGATCGATTTCCAGAGGCGGCGCCTGAAACAGGCGATGGTAGGAAAAGCGCAGCACGTCTTCAGGGGTGGGTGCGAAAGCCAGATTGGCGAAAGGACTGATCTGTCCGGTATTCACGTTGATGCCATTGCTGAAGCGGTCGAGGCGCACACCATAGTTGGCAGTGAACTCCTCCGTCACCGGCAGGGTGTGACTGAAGTACAGGCCGCCCGAAAATCCGGCGCGGGCCACGTTGGACTGGAAGCGCAGGGCGCCATCCGGCAGGCCTCCGCCGCCGCCCAAATCGAAGATATCGATATCTTGCTGAGAGCGGATGAAATTGGCGTCAGCGCCGGCTACGATGCGCTCACCGCCCCCCATCCGATGCACATACTGAATGCTTGGTTGGATCTGAGTGATAAGGGTGCTGGTGGTGGGCAAGTAAGGCGCGCCGGGGTTGGTCGGGTCGGCCGGAAAGCCTTCTTCGCCTAATTCTTCGCTGATATTCTCGTCAAACACCGAGAAAGGCGTGAAGACTCCATTGTTATGCACGGTCTGGCGTGAACGTAGATAGGCCAGGCCCATCTGCAGATCGGTGTCCTCGTCTACCTTGCGTTTCCAAGAAAAGAGTCCGATGGTGTTGGTATCTTGCTGTTCCTGGCGAACACCGGCCCCAAAATTCTGGGCCGTCTGGGCGATACCGTAGAGACCGGCTTGATGAGAAACCGTCGTGCCCCACTCGTTCTCCTGGTCGCGCCAGCGAAACCGAGCCAGCACGTTGGTGTTTTGACCCCTGTTGTTGAGCGTCTGGTCATTCGGACTGGGAGGCTCGAACTGCATATTGGTGGTGCCGGTCTTGCCACCCACCAGATAGCTGAAATTGCCGTCCTCGGAGCTACCGCCCAGCCGCATCATGATCTGGGCCGTTCCCTGGGTGCCAACGGTGGGACGAAGCTCGAAGTAGGGTTCGCGTGTGCCCCAGTCGGTCAGCCCGTTGAGCACCAAACCGCCCATGCCAGACTGGGACCCATTGTAGCTGCCCGTGCGGGCCTCAAAGCTATCCAGGAAGTCCAGGTCGATCGGGGGCGTGGTCGAGCTGGCGGGAGGAATCGGAATCGCCAATCCGTCGAGCTGAAAGTTGATGGCCTTGTGATCACCGCGCACGTGGACCTGTCCAACCGAGTTGATGTTGGTGCCGGGCACGGTGGCCAGCACTCCTTGCAAGCTGCGGTCAGCCAATTGCTCCTGCACGAACTGGCGGTCGCGGCGAGTCACCGCTCCATCATTGGGATCCTTGCTATTGACCAATAACTTGTCTTCTTTAAATTTGATGACTTTCTCGGCCTGGCCTTTGACATCCAGCAAAGTCTTGTAGGCCGTTTCGGCGCCTGCGTTGATCTTGACCAGCGCTCGGTCGCTCTCGTACTCCGCGTGGGAAATTTCCACGTAGTAGTCGCCGAGCTGCAGGTTGGTAAAGCGCGCCTGCCCCTGGTCATCAGTGGTCTTCTGCATGACCTCGGCCCGAGCAGCCTTATCTTGCACCCTGACGACCGCGCCCACAATGGGCTTATCGTTATCGGCCCTGAGGATGGTGACGAAAAGATCGCCCTCCGTCTCAATAGCCATAGACGGCAGACACGCGATCAGAATGAGCAGTGCCGCCAACAAGTATTGATTTATCTTTATCATAGCCGCGGAATTCTACACGAGACGGTCTGGCATGGCAAGACATGATTACAGATTCTCAAAAGCGTATCATTCCGTTCAGCAGAACTCTGCGCTGCTGATTAAAACGGGTGCCTGAAAAGTCGCTGAAAAAGTTGAGCAGATTGCGCTGGTCAAAAAGATTGAGCACCTGCAGACTGCCACCATATTCCACGCTATTGGGCTCACGGACCGGCCAGTAGTTGACCGAAAGATTGGCCAGGAAGCGAGGAACGCGCTGCTGATTGAGACCATAGGGAAAGATTCCCTGGGCATTGTAAAGCCCCAAAGCATCCTGCGGAAAGCCACTGCCATAGAAGATATCGGAAGCAACAGAGAGACCGCTCTCCCAGGTATGGGATAGCCCGGAGGTCAACTGGAGCCGCTGGTCATGGTCATTAAATTCGCTGATCAACCCCGCGTCGCCCGCCTGGAGCGGCCTGGCCCAACTCAGGTTGGCACCTAAGAACCCGTTCAGTCCGGTTTTGTTGTGAGTGTTGACGCTCAACTCGATGCCATCATAGCGGGCCCGGCTGAAGTTGACCGGAGCATAAAGGGGAATATTGGAGAGTGAAATCAGCTGTCCGGTATCCACCTGGTCGCGATAACTCTTGTGGAGAGCGGCCAACTTGGCCGTCACTCCCCCATCAAACTGGTGCTCGTAGCTCACCTCATAAAGGTGCACCCGTTGAGGCAAGACCGAGTTGGAGAAACCCAGGTCAAGCTCCAGCGGGGGCGCCTGAAACAGCCGGTGGTAAGAAAGCCGGAAGACGTCCTCGGCGCTGGGCGCGTAGGCCAGATTGGCAAATGGACTGATCTGCCCTGTATTTACCGAGATTCCGTCATTAAAACGGTCGAGCCGAACCCCGTAGTTCAAAATCAGTTCATCGACAATCGGCACGGTGTGACTGAAAAAGAGCCCGCCCGAAAAGCCGGCCCGGGCCACGTTCGCCTGGAAGCGCAGGGCCTGGTCGGGCAAGGCGCCCCCTCCCCCCGCGTCGACAATATCAATGTTCTGGCGAGAGTGGATAAAGTTCGCGTTTCCTCCCAGAACAATCCGGTGGTTATCTCCCAGGCGATGGGTGTACTGAAAAGCGGGCTGAAACTGCCGAAACTCGGTCAAGGTGGTGGGCAGGTAGGGCGAGCCCGGATTGGTCGGATCGGCCGGCAGCCCCTCCTCCGCGAGTTCCGGATTGAGAGCCCCATCGAAGACCTGATACCGGGTGAACACGCCGTTGTGGTTCACCGACTGACGAGAACGATAGTAGGCCAGTGACATCGCCAGATCGGTGTCCTCATCGATGCGGCGCTTCCAACTGCCAAGAACAAAAGTATTGATATCTTCCTGGGATTGGCGCACCCCGGCGGCAAA
>JALHOV010000660.1 GCA_022842865.1 Vulcanimicrobiota bacterium
AGGATGTAGCTGGTCCACGAGCCGGAGAGAAGGGTCAGAAGCCCGTGAAACGAGCACTTCAGTTCACTGTATTCCTGGAAGGACTTCATGGTCGGTTACTCCTTGGTTACTGGTTACTTTTTAGCAACTACTTGCAAAAAGATACCAGTCATCTTAAAAGTAGTTGGTATCAAAAAGCAACCAAATGCAAGGAGAAACCGTGAAACTTTATTTTGTTCCCAACGCATGCTCGCTCTCGCCCCACATCGCCCTCAGGGAATTGGGCCTGTCCCACGAGCTGGAGAGAGTCGATCTGGCCACCAAAAAAACCGTCTCCGGCAAAGACTTCCTGGCCGTGAACCCCAAAGGCTACGTTCCGGCCCTCGAGCTCGACAATGGCCAGGTGGTGACGGAGGGAATTGCCATTCTGCTGTATCTGGCCCAGCAGGCACCCGACTCGGTGCCGGACCCCCGCAGTTGGGAATACATTCGCCTGGTGGAAGCCCTGAACTTCATTTCCACGGAAATCCACAAGGGAATCGGCACGCTCTTCAGCATGGAAGACGGCCCCGCCAAAGAGAAGGCCAAAGAAAAGATTCAGCCTCGTCTGGCCTATCTGGCTCAACAGCTTGAGGGAAAAGACTATTTCTTAGGCGACTTCACGCTGGCCGACGCTTACCTCTTTACCACCCTCCGCTGGACGGGCTTTCTGGGCATCAGTCTGGCCGCCTACCCGGTGCTCACGCAGTATCTGGAGCGAGTGGCTGCCCGCCCGCACGTGGCCGAAGCCCTGCAGGTTGAAAATCCGGTGGCGGTCAGCTAGGGTGTCCTGGAGAGAGAGTCGCCTGGCGCATCGGTTAGGCCTGACGGTTCCGATTGTTCAGGGCCCCTTCGGCGGCGGCCTCTCTTCGCCCGTGTTGGCGGCTACGGTCTCCAACTCGGGCGGGCTGGGGTCTTTTGGCGCCCACCAATTGACCCCGGATCAGATCGGCCGGGTGGCGGAAGAGATCAGAGCCCTGACCGATGGACCTTTCGCTTTAAATCTCTGGGTAGGCGATCGCGACCCGGAGGGAGATCACCTCACCGACCGGGCGCTGGAATGGCTGCGGCCCTATTGTCAGGAGCTGGGGCTTGAGATGCCCAAAACTCCGGAGCGTTATGGGCAGCTTTTCGAAGAGCAAATTCCCGCTCTGCTGGAGGCCTCTCCGGCGGTATTTAGCTTTGTCTATGGCATTCCGAGTCGGCAAATTCTGGAGGAATGTCGCAACCGGGAAATTTTCACGCTGGGAACAGCCACCAGCGAAAAGGAGGCGGTGGCTCTGGAGCAGGCGGGAGTGGATGCTGTCGTGGCCACTGGATTGGAAGCCGGAGGCCACCGGGTTTCCTTTTTGGAAAAAGCCGAGAATTGCCTCATGGGCAGTATGAGCCTGATTCCTCGAGTGGTGGACCGAGTGACCATCCCTGTCATTGCAGCCGGAGGAATCGCGGATGGCCGGGGGATCGTTGCGGCCATGGCCCTGGGGGCGGATGCGGTTCAGATCGGCACGGCCTTTTTGGCTTGCCACGAATCGGCCGCCCCTCAGGTGCATCGCGAGGCCCTGTTTTCTGAGCAGGCTGCCACCACCGTGCTGACCCGGGCTTTTACGGGAAGATTGGCCCGCGGCCTGGCCAACCGGCTGAGCCGAGAGCAGCCCCCGCTGGCTTATCCAGCCCAGGCCTGGATCACGGGATATCTGAAACGAGCCGCCATTTTGCAGGGCAGAACCGACTTGATGTCGCTTTGGGCCGGCCAGTCCGCACCCTTGATTCGCCATCACAACGCGGCCGATCTGATCACCAGCCTGCGCCAGGAAGTGGATAAGGCCTACTCGGCGATTCGGCCGATCCAGGTAAATTGAAAGTGAGCTTCACAGGCTTGTCCTTGGGAGGCTCAGAATAGCCTGAGCGCCTGACAGACCGTCGCCTGCCTGGCTGACAAACCGCTGACAGTTGTGAAAGTTTTGGCATCGCCCGCCTCAAGGTCGGTAGGCTTCGCTTCGGGTTGGGACTAACTGACAGTGGGAAAGGACTTTGGCTCTTGTTGAAACGGTTTTTGTTGTGTTTGACTTTGACCTTGCCGGTGTGGGCCTGGAAACCGGTGACTCACATGTCGTTGGCCGAGATTGTGCTGCGCGATTTACTGGACGACGGCCTTATCTCTATTTATCGGGTGAGCGGCGAAAAGGTCGGGGACTTTCCGGCGGACCCGGAATTGCTGGCGGCGGTGCGCGCTTACCCGGCCTGCTTTCGCGCCGGAGTGCTGGGACCTGACGCCTATCCGGACATTGCGACCGGCCAGTGCATCATTCATCCGGAGCAGTCGCAAGGCGGTTCCAATGCCTGGCTGGAGTACCTGTGGGGCCGGGCCAAGGGATTGCCGGCCGGGCCCCATCGTCAGCAATGCCTGGCCTGGACCTGCGGCTTTCTGGTGCATGCTGCCGGTGACATGTACGCTCATGACTATATCAATCAGTTCTCTGGTGGGGACTTTGAGCTGGGCCAAAACGCCATCAAGCACATCGTGCTGGAAGGACACGTGGCCAGCCGCACCGAGATGAATTTTCCGTATGACGCATCCATCGCGGGCATCGAGGATTTCATCTATGACACCTGCGTCAACGCGGCCGACAATCCCGATCTGCGCGAGCGGCTCCTGATCGGTCCGGAAACCTCCAAGTCCATACCCGCCGAATTCTCGGCGTTACGGCGCAAGCTGGATAGCGACATCGCCGAATATTATCGAGGGTCTCGTCTGAATCCGATACGCGCGGCCCAGTGTACTTATAAGGAGCATTGGCGCGACGACATTATGCAGGGTTTGCGGGCCTGGCCGGCCACCAGCCACGCGGTGGCCTGCGCCCTCTTTTTCAACGCCGCCGGGACGGCGCGGGTGGAAGAGGCCCAGGCCATCTTGGAGCGCTATGCCAAGGAGCATTTGCTGTCCATGGCCGGAGCTCCGGATGCGGCCGGCAAGTTCTTGTCTATCGCCGACGAAGTGGCCGAAGCCGTGCTGCCCAAGGAAGCCCTGGCCCGGCTGAAGCGCTGGAAAAACAATCTGCTGCTGGAGCTGGTGCAATCCGGCACCGGCATTGACCTGCGCATGTATAAGCAATATATGGGTCAGCCGGATTCCCACTTCGACCAGTTCCTGGGTATGGGCAGTGTCGGATCCGGCCGCAAGATCAACATGGCCGACTTCGACGCTCAGGAGTTGGGCCTGAGCGGTCTGACTTTCGATTACCACCGCTTCCGACCGGCCTACAACACGGTCGCGATGACTCGGTTGATTTTCCTGTCGCGCGAGTCCGTCAACGGGGTGCTGGCGGGACTGGGTTCGAATGCGCGCCTGACCAAGGACAACGCCATGTTGGGTTTTGTAGCCAAGCTGGACGGCAGCCGTCAGTGGGATGGTAATGCCGAAAAAATGGTGGTGGCCTCCGACCCTGTGGTCTACACCAGGCTCTTTTTCCCCTGACCGCGGGCTGCGTTCTTTTTCTGAGCAAGATTGGGCGGGGAATACCCACCAATCGACTTAGCCCGGTCGGCGTGGGCGCGAGCGTTTTTGGTGAGGCGGTTTTTGCAGTAGACGAGCGGCCAGAGCGGTCCAGCCCTGATGGCACGAACCCAGACCGGCCCCTGTTTCGGCGTGGAAATACTCGTGAAAGTGTAAGAGCTCTTTCCAGTGGGGGTCTTGGGCATAGCGCCTTTGGCCGCCGTGGCAGGGACGATGGCCCTGGGGGTCGGCGCTGAAGATGGATAGCAGTCGAGACCTTAGCTTGTCGGCGACCTGTTCCAAATTCAGCGGTTCGCCCAAGAAGTCCACTTTAAAGTCGTTTTGATAAAAGCGACCTTGTCTCTCCAGGGCTTCTATCAGCAAGAAATTAACGGGAAACCAGATGGGACCTCGCCAATTTGAGTTGCCCCCGAACATTCGGTTGTCCGATTCGCCAGGCACGTAGCTGACGCTCAGGCCCCGCAACCGGTAGGGATGCTTCAAATGATAGCGGGATAGGGACCGCACTCCATAGTCGGAGAGGAATTCCTCAGGGTCGAGCA
>JALHOV010000661.1 GCA_022842865.1 Vulcanimicrobiota bacterium
CCCCGCCTTGTGGCCAAAGGGGGGCTGCCGCCCCCCCGCGGTTCTCGCAGGATTTGCGCACCCATTTTGGGGAAAGCGACAAATATGATCGTTGTTCTCCGTCCTGACTTGCAACCCGGCCAACTGGAGTCGCTGCAGGCGATCCTGGCGCGCAAAGGCTTGGAAACCAAGCTGATTCAGGGGACGGAGCGCCAGGTACTGGCCGTCATCGGCCAGACTCCCAAAGACATCCGTGAGATCGAACAGCTTCCTGGCGTCAGCCAGGTCATCAAGGTAGGCCGCCCCTACAAACTCGCCGCCCGCGAAGCCGGCATGGAGACCCAGACCAGCCGGGTCACCGTGGGCGCCTGGGAAATCGGCGGGCCACAGCTGGTGGTGTTGGCCGGCCCCTGCTCGGTGGAATCGCGCGAAGGCCTGCTCGACATCGCCTCCAAAGTGAAAGCGGCCGGAGCGCACATCCTGCGCGGAGGCGCCTACAAGCCTCGCAGCTCGCCTTACGCCTTCCAAGGCATGGGTCTGGAGGGCCTGGAGATTCTGGCCGAAGCCCGCAAGTTGCACGGCCTGCCGATCGTCACCGAAGTGGTTTCCCCCGCGCACGTCGACCAGGTGGCGGCTTACACCGATCTTTTTCAGATCGGCGCGCGCAACATGCAAAATTTCGAATTGCTGAAGGCGGTGGCGGCGACCGACAAACCCGTACTGCTCAAACGCGGGCTCTCGGCCACCATTGAGGAGTTCCTGATGTCGGCGGAATACGTGCTGGCGGGTGGCAATGGAGTTCGGGTGATTCTCTGTGAAAGAGGAATCCGCACCTTCGAACCCAGCACGCGCAACACGCTGGATCTCTCTTCGATTCCGGTGATCCGCGCCCTCAGTCATCTGCCCATCATTGTTGACCCCAGCCACGGAACGGGCCACCGCAACTATGTGGCGTCTATGGCGCTGGCCGCGATTGCCGGCGGAGCCGATGGACTGATGATCGAAGTCCATCCCAACCCGCCGGAAGCACTTTCTGACGGGGCCCAAAGCCTCTACCCGCATCAATTCGAGAAGGTGATGCGGGACGTGGCCGCCATCGCACCGGTGGTGGGTCGCCATCTGGGCAAGGAATTTCGGCGCCCGCCGGCTCCCATTACCGTCTCTCGGCGAGGCCAGTCGCGAGCTGCCTACCAGGGAGAACCGGGCGCCTACAGTGAACGCGCCCTAAAGCAGTTTTTCGGACCTTCGATGGAAGCCGTGCCCTGCCACAGTTTTGCCGAAACCTTCGCCCAGGTAACCAGTGGCACCACCCAGTATGCCGTGCTGCCTATGGAAAACTCCCTGGCCGGCAGCGTTCAGCCCAACTATGAGCTGATCTTGGAGCATCCGGAACTGCAGGTGGTGGGAGAGCTCTCCATGCGCATTTGCCATAGCTTGATTGTACATCCCGGCACTCGTATAGAAGAGATCAAGCGTATCTACGCGCATCCTCAAGCGGCCGCCCAGTGCGAAGATTTTCTGCGGGCTCATCCCGACTGGGAAATCTTTCACGTCTACGATACCGCCGGCAGCGTTCACTATATTCAGAAGAACGGTCTGCGGGACGCGGGCGCAATTGCAGCCCGTCAGGTGGCCGAGCAATTGCAACTGGAGGTTCTTCAGGAAGGCATCGAAAGCCATCCGCGCAACTACACCCGTTTCTGGATGCTCGAACGGGGAGGTCAGGCCGTGGAGGGCGGGGACAAGGCCAGCATCATCTTCGACACCCCGGATCATTCGGGCGCGTTGCACCAGGCCTTGGGCAAACTGACGGAACATCAGATCAACCTCCATCGCCTCGAAAGTCGACCCATTCCTGGCAAGCCCTGGGAATATCGTTTCTTTGCCGACCTGCAGGTACCCGAAGATCCCCAGGCGCTGCAAAGGGGTCTGGAGTCCTTACGCATCTTCTGCCCTTTTTACCGACTGCTGGGGATTTACCGGGCGGCCGACTGATGGCTCTAGCTTTCCGGCCTAACGTGTGTATGCTGGTTTACAACCAGCAATTTGACCTGTGGATCGGCGAGCGCTTCGGAGCCACCACCTGGCAATTTCCCCAAGGTGGGGTCAATCAAAAGAAGCCGGTGCGTGACAGCGTGGTCCGAGAGCTACGCGAGGAGTTGGGCCTTCGCCCGCGTCACCTGGGGCAGATCACCCTGCTGGCGGCCACCCACCGCTACGAATTTCAGCGCACTCCGCCGCGTTGGCAGGGACGCTGGGCAGGCCAAGAGCAAACTTTCTGGGCGGTTCAGTTTTTAGGCCGTGACGAGGAAATCGATCTGACCGGGCACCACCCTCAGGAATTTTCTCGCTGGGAATGGTGCCCCACCGACCAGGTGTTGTTACGAGTGGAAGCAATCCGACGACCTGGCTACGAGCGCCCACTTGAGGAGTTCTTAGAAAAGATTGCCCACTTGTGAACATGTCATAAAATAATGCTAACTTTCCGTCTATCGAAATGTATCGCGCACTGCTTCATACTCAGAGAATGATTCGTGAGATTCCGAATAGCCTGAAACCGAAGCAGTCGGACCAGCTCAAAGCGAAGCAAATTCAGGCCTTGCACCAAGACGAGGCGGCCCGAAAGCTAGAAACAGAGCCGGAAAAGCAAAAGAATCTCCCCCCGGTTGACCGCGTATCGGCCTCACGAGAGATTTCCGAAGAGCTCAACGGAGCCTACGAGCATCACCAGGGCCTGGAAGCCCTGCTGGCCAACTTTGCCGCCCAGGAGCCAAAAAAACTCGAGGCCCACGACAAAGTGAGCGAGGCAGGCAAGGGCAGCGAGACCAACAAGATCAAGGAAAATCCAGACAGGAAAACCCAGCTCCGCGAACCCCAGGAAGATCACAAGCGCTCCGCTGAGAGAATCAAGGGTCCCAAGTCCGCCGATCGACTGAGCAACCGCAAAGTCTCGTCGAAAAAAGACGCCGAGGGCGTCAGAGACAAACCCCAGGCTCCCAACAACGAGCCGACTCCCAGCCATCACAAACTGGGAAGCAAAGGCGCCCCTAAAACCGACGTCCCCCGTCCGGTCGGCGCCCCGGAAAACTTAAAGAACCCCAAGCCCGACGGCAAAGTCGGCCTGCGCCAACTGCCGCAAATGCGCAACCAGGGCGCCGACAAGACCGATTTCTCCGAAGAAATCAAACAAGCCCTGGCCTCCCAAAAACAAGCCGTCGCCTAGCTTTCTGCCAGCCTCCCGTCTGGAAGGGGGATTCGGGGGACAAGGGGGATGCTGGTGATACCTGGAGCTGAACTCGTAGTTTCCGCTTGAGTTGCTTTTAAAGGCAAGGGGCCGAGCTTATGGTCAACCAACCCCAAAAATCGACCTGTGAAAAGGCCAGGCCTTGCCGCCCAAGCCGTCTCTCCAATCCCCATTCCTCCCCCTCATCCCCTTTCAAAGAAACTTGGCCCGAAGCCCGACCCTTCGTTTCTGGGGAAGACGCAAAAAGAGCCGCACCCGAAGGTACGGCTCTTTCTATTCCAGTGGAACTTAGTGGAATTGTTCGGCTTCGGTGGAGCCGGCCAGGGCGGTGACGGAGGATTGTCCGCCGGTTGCCACCTGGGTGACTTCATCGAAGTAGCCGGTGCCCACGAACTGCTGGTGTTTGACCGCTTCGTAGCCGTCTTTTTCGGCAGCGAACTCCAGTTGCTGCAGGTCGGAGTAAGCGCCCATGCCGCGTTGCTTGTAGTCCTGGGCCAGCTTGAAGATGCCGTAGTTGAGCTGGTGAAAGCCCGACAGCGTCACGAACTGGAATTTATAGCCCATGGCTCCCAATTCACGCTGGAAGCTCTCGCATTGACCCTGGCTCAACTTCTTGCGCCAGTTGAAAGAGGGGGAGCAGTTATAGGCCAGCATCTTGCCGGGAAACTTCGCGTGAATCGCTTCCGCGAACTCCTTGGCTTCGGCGATGTCGGGGTTGCCCGTCTCCATCCAGATCAAGTCGGCATATGGAGCGTAAGCCAGGCCGCGGCTGATGGCCTGCTTCACGCCCATCTTGACTCCAAAGAAGCCTTCATGGGTG
>JALHOV010000662.1 GCA_022842865.1 Vulcanimicrobiota bacterium
GGCAAGTGATCGGGGACATGCCAATGCGAATCTTGCCCCAGGAGGACCCGAGGTCCCGGCTCAAAAAAATCTCGCCTTTGTTGGTGGCCACCGCGAAATAACTGCCTTGAATGGCCATACACGTGAAGCGCAGGTCGGCCGCGAAAGGCAGACCTTCACAGCTTTCCCAGCGTTGGCCGGCATTGGGACTGCGGTAAATGGCTCCACCTCCCTGGGCGTTGCGATGGGAGGTGAGAAAGACGATATTGGGCTCCTCAGGATGGACGGCCAGGCAACCGGTATGCAGATAAGCCAGGCCGTGGCTGCGCTCTTGCCAAGATTCACCCAGATCCTCGGTGAGGTAAAAGCCGATGGGACTGCAGGCGTAAAGGCGCCCGGGCAGCAACGGATGTCCGGCCAGGTCGTGGACCAGGCGGCCCAGGCCCTTGCTGCGCTCGTGCCAGGTCTGGCCGACGTCGCCACTCAAATAGAATCCTCCGCTGATGACGGCCGCGCAGACGACGTCCAGGTCGGTGGGATGCAAAAACAAGCGGTGCAAACGGCTGCGGTAGGGCGGTTCAGGGTAGCTCCAATTGGAGGCCGACGGATGCTGTCGCAAAGCTGTCAATTCCTGGAACTTCTTACCCCCATCCAGGCTGAGATGAAGAGATGCGGGAGCCGTCCCAGCCAGCATGACTTTGCTTTGCTTGGGATGAAAGACCAGGCTGTAGATCCCAGTACCGCTCAGTTCATTGACCGAGGGTTGCCAGTTTTCCAGGTCCGAGCTATGGAAGAGGCCGCTCTTTTCGGTGCCAACCCAGAATTGGCCCGCGACGCCCGCTTGCAAGCAGGTCACGGCACGTCCCGTGAGGCCCTGCCCAACCAGCTTCCACTCCCCTGGAGTCTCGCCCAGGACAAAAACGCCGTTGCTGGTGCCGATGGCAAGGATGGCTGACATGCCGGGCCGAGTTCCTCAAGCCTGCCAGGAAGCCCTGCCAGGAAGGCGTCCTGGCTGGGAGGAACCACTCGCCATGAAAGACGCACTCATCGCCATCGACCAGGGCACGACCGGCACCACCGTGCTGGTGCTTGACCGCAACCTGCAGCTCCTGGGCCGCAGCTACCGTGAGATTCCGCAGCATTATCCCGAACCAGGCTGGGTCAGCCATGACCCGGAGGCGATCTGGAGCAGCGTCCTGGACGGATGTCGCGAGGCTTTGCAACTGGCCAACCTCGATGCCGATCGGGTGGCCGGCATCGGCCTCACCAATCAGCGCGAGACCAGCCTTTTCTGGGAAAAAAGCAGCGGCCGACCGCTGGGCCCGGCCATCGTCTGGCAATGCCGCCGCAGTGCCCCCATCGCCCAGCGTTGGGCCAAGGAATGGGGCGACGACATCTATCAACGCACCGGGCTGGTGGCCGACGCCTACTTTTCAGCCAGCAAGATCGCCTGGTGGCTGGAAAACAACCCTCAACACAAGGAAGCGGCCGAACGCGGCGAGATCGCTTTCGGCACGGTCGACAGCTTCCTGTTGTTTCGCCTGTGCGGCGTGCACCGTCAAGAGATCTCCAACGCCAGTCGCACCATGGTCTACAACCTGAAGGGCCACTGGGACGACGAACTGCTCAAGCGCTTCGGCATTCCCGCCGGGATGTTGCCGGAGGTGGTGGAAAGCGCGGGCCAACTCGGCGTAGCCAAAAAAGAGTGGCTGGGCAGCGAGATTCCGGTGATGGGCATCGCCGGCGACCAGCAGGCCGCCCTTTTTGGTCAGGGCTGTTTCGAACCCGGTGAAGCCAAGAATACCTACGGCACGGGCTGCTTTCTCATGACCCAGTGCGGTCCCGAAATCGTCTACTCCAAACACAAGTTACTGGCCACCATCGCCTGGAAAATCAACGGACAAATTCACTACGGACTGGAAGGCAGCGTCTTTTCCGCCGGCTCGGCCGTGCAGTGGCTGCGCGACGGCCTGGGCCTGCTGCACAAAGCCGCCGAAAGCGAGGAAGTAGCGGCCCAGGTCACCTCGACCGACGGTGTCGTCTTCGTGCCGGCCTTTACCGGCCTGGGCGCTCCCTACTGGGACAGCCAGGCACGCGGCGCTCTGTTTGGCATCACGCGCGGAACCACCCGAGGCCATCTGGTGAGGGCCGTGCTGGAGTCGGTCGCCTACCAGGTTCGCGACGTGGTCGAAGCCATGGCCTCCGATCGGGGAAGCAAGCTGCTTCGCCTGAAAGTGGACGGCGGCATGAGCGCCAACAACTGGCTGATGCAGTTTCAGGCCAATCAACTGGCCTGCACGGTGGAACGCCCCAAAGTGGTGGAATCGACCGCCTTTGGCGCAGCCGCCCTGGCGGCACTGGGCCTGGGCTGGTTGAGCCAGCCCAAAGACCTGTTGAAATTGCGAGAACTGGATCAGGAGTTCACTCCTGGTCCAGCCGACGCCGCCGGCTACCAGCTTTGGAAGCGCGCCGTCGAGCGCAGCCTGGCTTGGGAAACCTGACCTTTCGCGGAGTCGGCTTCGCAAAGCTCTTTCAAGGACTCGAGGCCGAACTGCCCCAGGGTCGGCGAATCGGGCTGACCGGTCCCAACGGATGCGGTAAAACCACCCTGCTACGTCTGTTGGCCGGGTGGCTGCCCTGGCAAACGGGGCAACTGTCCATCGACTCCCAGGACCAATTGGCGTTGCCTCCCGAAAAGCGCCAGCTCACTCTCTTGCCGGCCCAGGCGGTGCTTTTCGCGCACTGGACGGTGCGGGAAAACGTTTCCTTTCCGGCTCGCAGTCTGGGAACGAGCGACCAAAGCGCCGTCTTGATGCAGGAACTGCAATTGGAAGCACTGGCCGAGCGCAAGGCTAACCGGCTCTCTCAAGGAGAGCGCCAGCGGGTAGCCTGGGCACGAGTACTCAACCGCCCGGCCCACTGGCTGCTGGCCGACGAAGGCCTTTCCCATCTGGACGGACCGCAGCGCCATCAGCTCTGGCAAATCCTGGGCCAGCGCAGCCTGCTGCTGGTCACCCATCAGCTTCAACAGGATCTGCCCTGGCTGGATCAGCTGTGGGTGCTCGAGGACGGTCGGCTACGCCGGGTGGACCTGGAGGAGCTCGAGCGAAACCCTGGCTCTCCCTGGTTAGCCGGACAGCTGCGACCGGAGAATGTCTGGCCCGGTGAATTGTTGGGCTGGCGAGCGGGCGCCTGGTGGCTTCCGCCAGAGGCCTGGAAGGACAGCGCCCAGGGTATGGCCGCGCGCTGGCTGGAGCAACGGGGCGAGCAATGGAAAGTTGAAGTAGCGGGCCGAACCTTGTGGTTGCCGCGCCGGGAAGCCGGCCAAAATCTTGAGCCAGACCCGAGCCTTTCAGCTTTCCTTGAGGGTTCGACCTCATGCTGAAAGTATGGAAATCTCTACCCGCTCGCTGGTGCAGTCGCGCCCACTGAATTCGCCGGAAGCGGCCCTGGCCAAGGATTTGATTGAGGCCAGCCGCCTGCCCGACGGCTTTGAAGCGCAACTTCAGACGGATATGACCGCCTTCCCCAAGCGCTGGTTGGAACGGTTCAAGGAAAACGATGTCTCGGTGGCGGTGTTGAAGGACGACCAGACGCTGGCCGACACGCCCCTCTTGCACGCTTTAGGGGAGGCGGAAATCAGCGACATCGTCACCCAGGGCAAACCCCTGGTCGAGAAAGCCGTGGCAGAGGTGATCGGCCCGCTGCGCGGCCAGCCCGATGAGGACTATTTAAAGTATCAGGCGGCTGGAGAGCTCAAGGAGAAGCTGCATGAGATTTCCAATCAGACCAACCTGGGATTTACCGCCGAAGTCAGCCGAGACCCGGTGGACCTGCGCTTCCTCGGGGAAAAGATGGGTTTTGACCCCGAATACGACCCCGAAAGCTTCGAGCGCTGGAAAACCGCCTTCACCGATTTTAATGCCAACCTGGGCAAAGTCCAGGACGGCGTCTTCCAGCCACAGGATGGACTCTACGTCGTCCCCTACTTGATGTATCGCGGCAAAACCGCGCGGGCCCTTAGTCTGCCCAGTTATCAGGAATTCAAGGGCCTGGAC
>JALHOV010000663.1 GCA_022842865.1 Vulcanimicrobiota bacterium
GCGCCGTTGGGTCAGGAGCCGAGGGGACGGTTACTGGTTCCGGTGCGGGCGCGGGTGCGGGCGGCTCGCTCACTGGTTGGGGGACTTCGGCGGGAGATTCGCCGCTGGGCTCACTTTGCGGCTCAGGCTCGGGGGCCGTTTCGGGTTCTGGCTCCGGCTGTGGCTCGGGTTCAACGCGACTTGGCTCGCTGTTGCGATAAGTCGGGTAGTTTTCCGGTTGCTCCCAGCGCGAAGCACTGACCGGCTCGCGAGCCGGACGGTCGGCCACGAAACCGCGGTCGGTTCCGAGGGTAATGGTAATGTCATAGTCGCCGCTACCTTTGGCAGCGGCCGTGTTGCGGAACTTGGCATCCGGAAACAGAGCCTGCAAACGGGCGTGGACGCGCGGACTGCGGGAGTGCTCCACCACTTCAGTGGTCTTCACGGATTTCTGGTCGCTGTCCTCGACCTTCACCACGTTGAAGCCCTCCAGGTTCATTTCGTCGGCTACCTGAGTGCCCAGGCCATTGTCACCGCTGGCGTTGACGACGCGAATTCGCATGTCTTTGAGGCCCAGATCGATGTCGTCTTTGAGCAGGCGGCGCACGATTTTGGTGTTCTCGGGTTCGTAGGGAACGATGACCATGGCACCGTTGACGGTGTCGTCGTCACCTTTGATCTGGGCGGAGCGCATTTTGCTCTGATCAAAGCCCTTGTAAAGCAAGGCCAGGTCGATCATCTGCTCGACCGTGAGGTCGGTTTCAAGAGTTTCTTTGACCGCTTCAGCCAGCTTGCTGAACTTGGTAACGATGCTGGGATCCTTCATGCGTCGAATGACGGCGCGAATGACTTGCTGCTGGCGACGCATGCGTCCATAGTCGCCCTCTTCATCGTGGCGGAAGCGCGCGTAGCCGACAGCCTGGTCGCCGCTGAGAACCTGTGGCCCCTTTTTCAGGTGAATGTGCAGCTGGCCCCAGTTGTCGTCGTAATCCATGTCCTTTTCGACGTCGATGCGCAGGCCGCCGAGCGCGTCGATGATCTTCTTGGCGCCTTGAACTTTGACGATCACGTAATAGTGAACCGGCACACCTAGAAAATGGCTGACCGTTTCTCGCGTCTGTTTGACGCCGCCGTAACTGAAGGCCGAGTTGATCTTGTCCGAACCGATCTTTTCAGAAATCAGAGTGTAGGTGTCGCGCGGGATCGAGACGATATTGAGAAACTGGGCTTCGTCGCCGATGCTGGCCACCATCATGGTGTCGGAGCGGGCGCCTTTGCTATAGGGCATGCCTTTGCTGTCGTGGTTATAGTCGATGCCCAGGACCAGCAGGTTAATCCGCTTGCGTTCGCCCACAAAAACCGACTTGCCGTAGCTCTTCTGGAACATCTTGGTGAGGCCGCCGCTGGTGATGGCGCCCCCCGTGATCTGGACGTATTTGGTGGCCACCAGCCCGGCTCCCAAAGTGCCCAACGCCCCAAACATGGCGAAAGAGGAAAAGAGGACCAGACGCTTGAGGCTGGGGATGCGTCGAAAGCGCTGCCAGCGGGTCAGTGAATTGGACATGGGGCCTCCTGTGATGACATCGCCCGTGCTTCGGAAGCTTGAAAAAAATTCCTCACGTGTGAAGCGCTTAAGAGAAAATTCTGTCTAGCCTCTAATGGTTCCCCCGTGCTGGGTCTCGGTGCGCAAACTGTCCTCGGCGTCGGCGTGGGTGGGCGTGGGTAGCGGAGCCGGGCCGTCGTCCTGGAGGATGGTCGACCGCGTTTCAGGCAGCTTAGGCTTCAGGGTGACCTTGGGTTTGGGTAGTTCGGGCTCCGGTTCCGGCCAGTGTGCAGCCGAGGGAGGTTCGGGAGCGGCTTTCTTGGCCAGAAAACCGCGGTCGGCGCCGATCGTGATCAGGATATCGTAATCGGTGCTGGGGGATGCGCTGTCGCGGAACTGGGCGGTGGGGAAGAGGGATCGCAGACGCGGTTGTACTCGGGGGCAGCGGGTGTAGAGAGTCACCTGAGTCTTCTTGGCCGGCTTATGTTCGACATCATCGGACATCACCACGTTGTATCCCTGGGCATTCATATCGTCCGCCAGGCGGTTGCCCAGGCCGGCTTCGCCGCTGTTGTTGAGGATGCGGATGCGGACGTCGCGCAGACCCAGGTCTACAGAGTCCTTGAGCAGGCGGCGCACCGTCTGATTGTTCTCGGCCGTGGAGGGAATGAGCACCATGGCCTCGCCGACCATGTCGTCGGTGCCTTTGATTTGGCCGCCGTGCACCTGTTTGATGTCAAAGCCTTTATACAGGTTGGCCAGAGCCATCATGTCGTCGATGCTGAAATCGGTTTCCAAGGTGTCTTTTACGGCCCGGGCAATGGCTGGAAAGCGTGTCACGATCGCCGGATCCTTGGTGGTGCGCACCAGTCCGCGAATGACTTGCTGTTGGCGGCGCATGCGGCCCACATCGCCTTCCATATCGATGCGCGTGTTGTCTTTGCGGAAGCGCGCATAGCCGACGGTCTGGTCACCGTTGAGGTGCTGCTTGCCCTTTTTCAGGTGCACGTGCAGTCCGCCCCAGTTGTCGTCATAGTCCATGTCTTTTTCGACTTCCAGGTCGACTCCACCGATGGCGTCGATCACCTTCTTGGCTCCATACACTTTGACGATGACGTAGTGGTGGATGGGGATGCCCATCAGGTAACTGACGGCTTCCTTAGCTTTTTTGACGCCGCCATAGCTGTAGGCGGCGTTGATTCGGTCGGAGCCGTCGTAGGCGGAAAGGGGGACATAAAGATCGCGCGGGATGGAAACCACGTTGAGCAGGCTGCCGTCGTCGGCCAGGCTGACCACCATCATGCTGTCGGAGCGGGCGCCGTCGGTATAGATGATGCTCTTGGGATCGTGATTGTAGTCGATGCCCAGGACCAGGATGTTCATGCGCTTGTGCCCTTTGAAGCACGCGGGGGCCTGTTTTTGGTTAAAGTCGGTCGCTCCAGCGGCGGCCAGGGGCGGAGGACAGGATAAAACAACATCCTCAAATTTGAGGGCCACGGTTCCGGCGGCCAGGGCACCGGAAGCGCCGACCATGCAACAAAAGGAGAAAGCGCCGAGGCGCAAGAGGCTGGGGATGCGGCGGAAGCGCTGCCAGCGAGTCATCTTGGGGGGAGGTGTTTGTGCGTTGTGCATGCTGTATGTCCTTATACCCTGGGATCGCGGAGAATCCCGACCCATGGATACCCCAACCCCTCAGAGGTAAACATGGACGGTGCCCGGAACGGTGCGCCTACATGGGTGGACGTCCTCTCGGTCAGCACTTTTTACACGATCCGCAGGTCATTGACCAGATCCTCTCCGTTGCCAATCCGCAACCGGGGCAAAAGATCTTGGAAATTGGGCCCGGGCGTGGGGCTTTGACCTACCCGATGCTGATCAGCGGCGCCCAGGTTCTGGCCGTGGAAGTGGATGAATACCTGGCCGCCAAACTCAAGCCGTCCGAGAATCTGCGCGTGGTACGCCAGGACATCTTGCAGGCTCGCCTGGATGAGCTGCTGCCCGACGGCCCGTATCGCGTGGTGGCTAATCTGCCTTACTACATCACCACCCCGATTTTGGAGAAGGTCCTCCAAGAGGGCCACGGGCTGATCACCGAACTGGTGCTCATGATGCAGCACGAAGTGGCCGAACGCATCGTCAAGCCGGCCCACAGACTTTCGGGCTCGCTGACTCATTTTGTGCGTTTCCACGCGCAAGCGGAGTACCTGTTCAAGGTGCCGCCAACTGCCTTCCTACCTCCGCCGGAAGTGGACTCGGCCGTCCTCCGCTTCACCCTCCACGCCGCCCCCGAAGATTGCTTGCCCAAGCGCTTTTTCGAGATCCTGCGACGCAGCTTCGCCCAGCGCCGCAAGATGCTGCGCAGCTCCCTGAAGGGGCTGCTTCAGGACGAACACTTCCAAAAAGCCGGTATCGACCCCCAACGCCGCCCCGAAACCCTCCACTTTGAAGAATTCCTCGCCCTGGAACGCTCCAGCCGCTCTTAATGCAGCGCAGGGAGGACACGAA
>JALHOV010000664.1 GCA_022842865.1 Vulcanimicrobiota bacterium
TCTGGTCGCTATGCGCAGCTTTTGTGAGTTGTCTGATAACTGCCGCTGATCAGACACCTGACACCGCCCGGCTGTCCGGGAATTTTCGTCTGTAAGGTGGTTGACAAGCGCACCTACTGGCAAGCGCAAGGAGCCGGCTCCCTACCAACCGCCTCCATCGGAGTAGGCGGACTGGGCGGCAATGGCCCGGGGCTGATCAACAGCAACTACACCAATCTTTTCCGCGATGACTATTACGTATTTGTGAACCAATCTAGCGGACCCTTTGGTAGCCTCGGGACAAAAAGACGGAGTGCTCAGTTTCGGCTGGAGGCCGCTCGGCAGCAAGCGCTGGATGCCAAGGTCCAGCTCCAACAGTCAGTCAAAGATGCCTTTTATCGGCTGCTAGCGGGGCAGATGCGGTTGCAGGTAAGTCAGCGGAACCTCGGACTGGCTGAAGAGGTATCTCGCATCGCGCAGGCGCGCTTCAAGGTGGGACAGGTGCCACGCCTTGACTTGATGAGCGCGGAGGTGGAGAAGAACCGGGCCCAACAGGAGCTGGTCACCGCCCAGGCCGAACTGCGCCAGGCCCGTGCCAGATTGGCTCCTTTTCTGGGCGAGGAGAGTAGCCAGGAGCTGGTGGCCGAGGGCGACCTGTCACCGCCGGCGCTCGAGCTCGTGTTCACGGCCTTACAGGCAAAGATCCAGGACAGTCCTCGCCTGGCGGCGGCCGACGCAGGAGTGCAACAAGCCCATCAAGAGGCCGTATTGGCGGGCCAACAAGGTAACCCGAGCGCCAGTCTGGGTTTAGTTCATGACCTGGTCGTTCCCAACTATGTGCTTCAGGTTACGCTGGCTATCCCGATGGACTGGGGCGAACTAGGCAACGAGTATGCTGCCAAACAAGCAGCAGCAAGAGAAGCGGAAGCCCGCTTCACTCAGCTCCGGCGGCAAATGAACAGCGAATTGCAAGTCTCCTACGATACCTATCTTAGTTCGCAGCAAGTCCAGCAGAACTATCGCGAAAAAGTATTGGAGCCAGCCGAAGAAATGGCTCGCATTACGGAGAAGGGTTATCGCAGGGGAGCCCTGCCCTACGCGCAGTTACTGAACGCGCAGCGCCTCGTCTCCGACCTGCGGCGTCAGTATCTGGAAAAACAACTCGACGTACAGCTGGCATTGGACGCCTTGGAGGCGACTCTGGGCCAGCCGTTAGAGCGACCATGAAGAGCTGGTCGGCTTTTGCTATTTTGCTCATCGGTTGTAGCGGGCCGCCGCGAGAAGGGGGCAGCAGTTCCAGCCCGCCTGGCCTGGATGTAGTCACGGCTGCGGTCGCCAGGCAAAAACTGTTCAGTACGGTGCGCTTGACCGGCCAGGTGCGGGCTACCGAAAGCGGTTCCGTCTTGTTGAATGCGCCCCTTGATGGCGTGGCCGTAAGGGTTCTGGTGAAAGTCGGCAGTTCCGTGCTTGCCGGGCAGCCAGTTGTGGAGATGAACAGCGTCTACGGACTGACCAGTCTACAGATTTTGGAACGGCTGGAAAAGGAACAAGACGACGTGGTGGAGGCGCGAGGGCGGCTCTCGGAGGCTCTAACTCGCCGGACGGAGGGGCAAGCCTCCCTTGGGCAGGCGCAGTCGAAAGTTGCGGCTTTGAATGCCGATTTGCGCCAGGCCGAGGCCGATCTGGCTTTCGCACGCACCGATGTCCAGCGCAAGAAGGAACTGGTGGAAGATGGCATTACCTCGCGTGTGGAGTTGGAGGAGGCCCAACTGCGATTCAGCAAGGCTCAGGCTTTGAGCCAGGCTGCTGACCAGGAGTTGCGAATCGCCAGGCAGCAGTTGCCCCTGTATCGCAACAACATCGCTCAGTATGAGCAGGCGGTGCGACTGGCTCAGCAGAGCGTGCGTCTGAGCGAGTCAAACTACGAGCGCAACCGTGCCGTTCTTTCTCAGTCGCAGCTGGTAGGCACCGATATACCCGCCGACCTGACATCGCTTTCCCTGAATGGAGAAAAATCACCAGCGGCTGCGCAGGCTTCGGCCTTTTTCATTCGCTCCCCCATTGCGGGAGTCGTCACCAAGCTTTCGGCGACCAGCGGCCAGCGGCTGCAGTCCGGCACGGAGATTGGACAGGTGCAAGAGTTGTCCAAAGTCTATGTGGACGCAAACGCCTTTGAGAGCGATGTGGCCCAGTTACGCCTGGGCAGTCCGATCACCGTGTCCAGTAGCGGTAGGACCTATCGGGGTCGCCTGGAGTACATCGGCCGCCAGGTCGACCCGGAGACGCGAACCATAGCGGTACGCAGTCTGCTGAACAATCCCGAAGGGCGATTGAGGCCGGATACTTTTGTCGAAGTTAGCATCGGTCTGCCTGCCAGCAGCGGATTGACGATCCCGAAGGTGGCGGTATTGAGTCTGGGCAGCCAGAAATACGCATTGATAGACGAAGGCGCTGGGAATTATCGACGCCGAGAGATCAAGACGGGAGTTGAATCTGGGCCGGCCGTGCAAGTTCTGGCGGGATTGAAAGAAGGTGAGAGGGTAGTGACTGAAGGAAATTTGCTGTTAGAAGCGCGTGAGCGGTGAAGAGGAACGGTTGTCCGGCAAAACCCTGCAGACGGCGCTGGCGTTTTCTCATCCGTCTGGAGCGTCACCTGGCTGGTTGGTGGGTGTCAGCCTGGCTTATCCCCTGTCTTTAGTCAGTCTACGGACGAAGTCTAGTTGGTAGAAAGGTCTTTCCCCTTGGAAATTTTCGTCATTGGCCTGCTAACCATCATTAATGCTTTGTTCTCAGTCAGTGAAATCGCCCTGGTCAGCGTCAAGCCAACTCGCATGCAATCACTCGCCGCTCAGGGGGACCGCCGGGCGCAGAGAGTGCTAACCCTGTTGGCCCACCCTGAAGCCTTTCTGAGTGCCATTCAGGTCGGCATCACCCTGATAGGTATCTTCTCAGGTGCTTTTGGCGGCGCGGTTCTTACGGACGATCTGGCTTCACTTTTAGTTTCCCACGGAATGGCCGCAATTCCCGCCAGCACGATTGCACTGGTGATTGTCATCGGAACCATAACCTATTTCACTGTGGTGGTTGGAGAACTGGTACCCAAGACTCTCGCCCTTCGCTATTCTGAGGCTATCGCTCTGCGGGCCGCTTACTGGGTTGCTCTCTTCACTCGGATCACCTACCCGCTGGTCAAGGTGCTGGCCGTTTCCACCCAGGCCATTACGCGGGTCCTGGGGATTCAAAAGGAGGCCGCTCACCGCGTCAGCGCCGAAGAGCTGCTGGCGCTGATTCACACCGCCAACCTGCAGGGCTTACTCGACAAGCAAGAATCTCAAGCCCACCAAAATTTGTTAGTCCTCGACGAGCAGCCGGCCAAGAGTCTGATGACTCCCCGCAGGCGGGTAGAATGGATTGACTCGCAGCAAACCTTGTCCGAGATTGTGCGCCAGGTGAAGGCCAGCGTTCGCTCAAAATACCCGGTGGCAAACGGCCGTTTAGACCAATGGTTCGGCATTGTCAATGCTCGGGACCTGCTTGACAAAGCGGAGAGCCCAAACTTTGAACTCAGTCAGGTGGTGAGGCCGAGCGTTGTATTTCCAGACACCGCCACGCCCTTCACCATCCTCGAGCAGTTTCGCAGCAGCCGCCAATATATGGGTGTGGTGGTCGATGAGCATGGACATTTCGAGGGAGTCTTGACCCTGCACGATTTGGCCGAGGCTATTGTCGGCGATCTGCCCACCTCTGAGGACGAGAATGATCAAAATATAGTAAAACGTCCGGACGGTTCCTGGCTAATTAGCGGGCGAGTCCAGATCGGCCAAATGAACGCTTACCTGGAAAGCGAACTCATCCAGGAGGACGTCGGCCACTACACCACGGTCGCCGGTTATTTCTTGAGTCGCCTAAAGTGTATCCCGAAGACCGGCACACGGCTGGAGGACGAGCGCTTCGAGGGGCAGATCGTGGACATGGACGGCCATCGAATCGATAAAGTCCTCATTACGCCAAAGAACTGAGGTTCGTCGTCCGGTTCCAGCAAACTGC
>JALHOV010000665.1 GCA_022842865.1 Vulcanimicrobiota bacterium
AGGGCGACGCTCTGGCCCTGATGGTGGTAAACAAACTCAAGGGCGTGTGCCCCTGCGCCGCAATCAAAGCGCCGGGGTTTGGCGATCAACGCTCGGAGGTCCTACAAGATATTGCCGCCCTGACCGGAGCGCAGTTGATCAGCGCGGCCACCGGAGACAAACTGAGCGAAGTTCGGATCGACCACCTCGGCCAATGCAGTCGCGTTCAGCTCAGCCCCGAGCGCTGCACCCTGGTGGGCGGCAAAGGGTCCGACACCGCCCTGGAAGCCCGCGTGAAGTCATTAAGAGAAGCCATTTCCCGCTGCGAATCAGACTATGATCGCGAAAAGTTGCAACAGCGGCTCGGGAGACTAACCGCCGGAGTGACCGTGATCAAGGTCGGTGCGCCTACCGACACCGAACTTAAAGAGAAGCGCTATCGCATCGAGGACGCCCTGGCGGCCACCCGGGCGGCTCGCGCCGAGGGCATCGTACCCGGAGGGGGCAGCGCCTACATTCACATTCTGCCGCGACTTCGTGAGCTCATCTTGCCGGGGGACGAAGCACTGGGTGTGATGACCGTTGCTCGAGCGCTAGAGCAGCCCCTGCGCTCCATCGCCGACAACGCCGGTGCGACAGGCGCTGTGGTGGTGGCCCATTTGAAAGAACTGACCTGGGGAACCGGCTTCGATGCCTTGAGCCTTGAGTTTGTGGATATGTTTAGCGCGGGAATTATTGACCCCGCCAAGGTGGCTCGCACGGCTCTACAAAATGCCGCCTCCATCGCTGCGATGGTGCTAACCACCGAAATTCTGATCTGCGAAGAACATCCTGGTCCCTTTGGACGGGTCGAAGGCGGCTGAAGCAGCCCTGGAACAGGCGACCTACCTGGCCTCACTGAGCGATGGGAAAGTTCGGCTGGTGCAGGTGCTGTCGGACTCCCGATTGACGGAAAACCCCGGAGTCCGGCGCAATCCTTAATCGCCCGGATGGACCGTCTCAGGCACCCGCGGCGGCCTGAAAAGTCCGCATATATTGTCGGGCGACCTGGCTCCAAACGTTGCCTCGACTGGAAAGGTAAGCGCGCTCCCCCAAGCGCTGGCGTCGATCATCATCGAGCAAGAGCTGGCGGAGTGCCTCAGCGATGGCCAGAGAGTTTGCGAAAGGGACCAAAATACCACGGTCGTCTTCGAGCAGTTCTTTGGCGTGCCAGTAGGGAGTCGAAACCACCGGCTTGCCGCAACCAAAAGCGTAGGCAAGGGTGCCCGAAACGGCTTGCGCCTCGTTGAGATAAGGAGTGACGTAAACATCGGCAGCCGCGATGAACTCGGTCAGCTCGGCCAGATCCACGAAGCGATTATGGAACTGCACGTTGTCGGCGATTCCCAAGTCCTCGGCCAGCTTCTCCAGGCTCTTCCGATAGTTCTCGCCCTGCTCGCGAACCACGTGGGGATGAGTCGCTCCCAGGATGACGTAAACTAAATCGGGACATTGGGGCACCACCGCTGCGACACCGCGCAGGGCATCCTCGATGCCTTTGCCCGGTGAGAGCAGGCCGAAGGTCAGCACTACGCGATGACCATCCAGACCGAGCCGCTTTTTGGCCGGTTGGGTGTCGCTCCAGGCGGTGTCCGGGATGCCGTGAGCGATCATCTCCACCTTCTCTGGCGGCGCCTGGTAGCGTTCACACAACAATTGACGTGTGTGACGGGTCATCACCACCAGCCGTTTTGAGCGGGCAATCAATTCTCGCATCACCCAACTCTGGTATTCATTCGGATGGGTGAGAACGGTGTGCAAAGTGGTGATTACAGGAGCCTTCAGTTCGGCCAACAGGGACAAAATGTGCCCGCCGGCATCTCCCCCGTAGACTCCGAACTCGTGCTGCAGACAGACCACCTCGACTCCCGCGCCATTCAAATAGGCGGCCGCCCTTCGATACGCAGACAAATCTTGCTGGGCAACCTGGAAACGCACGTCCCGGTCGTAATCATAAGCGGAGTCGGGGTCGTTGATGGCCACCACCTCACATCCGGTAGCCGGAAATGCCCCGCCAACCGCTCGGCAGAGATCGGTGGTAAAGGTGGCAATTCCACATTTTCGAGGACAATAACTGCCAATGAACCCTACTCGGGCGAGGGCCGGGGAAAGGCGAACGCTCGGTCGCACAGAGGATGAAATCTCTAAGTTTGGGGTCTGCATAAGTCAGCACCTGGCGCTGTTGAGAAAGTCTTGGCCGCAACGAAATTCTTGGCCGCTCCAATGAAGCAGGCCGCGGCGCTGCAAATCTGTCAGGGTGCGAATGGTCGACTCCACACTACTACCGGTCAGTTCCGCCAGTTCTTTGCGAGACAGCGGCATTGGAAGCACCATACTGGAACCTTCTCGGCGGCCTCCCCGGCGGGCCAGGAGGGCTAATACCAGCAGGATACGCTGCTCCACGCTTTCGCTGGCCAGAGCGGCCATCATTTCGTGTTGACGACGTATCTGCTGCGCCAGTTGCTGATGTAGAATCCTGACCAGGTTGGGGTTGGACCAGTAGTCCGGATGCAGGCAGTGCAGGTCGGCCGGGTGCGCGCTCAGGCTGGCCGCCGTAAACCCATAGGGAGCGCTATCCAGAAGACTGTGCAAGTCAAAATGGTCGCCAGGAAAGAGCAGCTCGACGATCAAGTCCTGCCCCTTGAGAGAGACACGCGACAACTTCATCCAACCGGACACCACCTGATAAAGCTTGCTCTGCCGATCTCCCTGACGAAACAAAATCGAGCCTTTTCTCAAGGTAACTGGACGCAAGACGACGGGCTGGCTTCGCAGCCTCGCGCCCGCGCCATACGAAAGAATTTCAGGTTGGAAGGAAATTTGCACTGGTCTCACCGTCCAAGAATGTAGGACCGAATTGTAGCAGCGACAGGCCCTACTCCGGTCAGGACATTTTTACTTGGATCGCCATTCAGTTTTCAGGGTAATCAGGACTTTGTCGATGCGATGGCCGTCCATGTCCATAATCTCTCCCTGGAAGCGCTGGTCGGCCAGGGGGGTGCCGGTTTGGGGAATGCACTTGAGGCGGCTCAGGAAGTAGCCGGCGACGGTGGTATAGAGGCCTGCGTCTTCGGCGATGAGTTCGACTTCGAGATACGCGTTGAGCTGGCCGATATGCACCCGTCCACTCACCAGCAGGGAGCCGTCAGGACGTCGCACGATGTCCGGATCGTGCTCTTCATCCAAAATGGGAAGGTCGCCGACGATGGCCTCGGCGAGATTGTGCAAGGTCAGAACGCCTTCGAAATGACCGTGCTCGTCGACCACCAGACCCATATACTGGCGGCTGCTGCGAAACTGTTCCAGGATGTTAAAGGGTGTGGCGGTGTCGGGAAATACGATGCCCGGCCGGATGACCTGGGACAGTTCGAACTCCGGGCTTTCGGCTTTGTGCAGCAGGTCACGGGCGTTGACGATGCCTACGATCTGATCGAGGCTGCCGTCCGCGACCGGATATTTGGAACGCACGCTGGCCTTCACCTGCTCGAGGATTTCGGCCAAGGGCTGCTGGGTGTTGATCCATTCCACCTGTCCGCGCGGAGTCATTAAGCTTTTGGCCAGTTGCTCATCAAAGAGCAGCAAATTTTGGTGGGCTTGAGATTCCTCTTTGTCGAGCAAGCCCTGCACATTGGCGGTGTGAATGATCGCTCGCAGTTCTTCCGCGCTGATGCGATGTTCTGCCCCTTTTTTGATGCCCAGCAACCGCGTGACGGCCTGGGTTGATCCGGCCAGCAACCTTACCAGCGGATAGGTGATCCGGGTAAAAATGGCCACCCAGGGAGCGACCCGTAGTGCGATGGCGTCGGGATACCTCATGGCTAGCGTCTTGGGTATGAGTTCGCCGGCCACCACCGTAAAGTAGGTAATGGTCCCGATAACCAACACCAGACCCACCGACTCTGCCGGCGCTTTCGGCATCCCCCAAGAAACGAGCAAGGAAGCCATGTCGTCGGTCAGAGTGGCTCCCCCTAAGGCACCCGAAAAGATTCCAATCAGGGTGATGCCGAT
>JALHOV010000666.1:0-1424 GCA_022842865.1 Vulcanimicrobiota bacterium
CCAGACTCTGGCTCCCCTCCTGCAGGGTCACCGTCCGTTGCGAGGCCTGCGGAGTAGTCACCTGAAGTTCAAAGACCGCCAGTTGTTCCGGCCCCACCGGGCAGATGAGTGTGCTGGTTAATTCATCGGCTTCCAAGACGCCCAGTTATTAGGCGTCAACTAGCCAGAGCCTGCTAACCCGACGCAGGTCTGGAGACGGCGGCAAGAAAACTGGGCTGCTGATGAAGCATTTTCTGGGACAACTCAAGCAAATCAATCCCTCGCCACAAGGCCGACGATGGCTCTACCTTCCCTATGACCAGTTGTCGGACCAATTCGGCCTGCTGGCTCGTGAGAAGCCCGAGGAGCTGGGTATCATGCTCATCGAGAATCCCCACAAAGCCGCCCGCCGTCCTTACCACAAGCAAAAACTGGCCTGGATCCTCATCCATCAGCGCCAATTTGCCCTCGAGCAAGCCGCCCGTGGTGTGTGCGTGGACTACCGCGTCGGCCTCTATGCCGAAGAGTTCAAAAAGCGCCCCTGCGAGGTGGCCCGGCCGGCCGAATGGGAATTGCGCCAGGAGCTGGCCGGTCAGGAATTCCTGCGCCATGAAGGCTGGCTCACCAGCCGCGACCAGTTTCTAGCGCTCGGAGACCCTCCCTGGAGAATGGACGCCTTTTACCGGAAGGTTCGTCAGGATACCGGCATTTTGATGCACAACGGCAAGCCGCTGGGAGGCAAGTACAGTCACGACGCCGCCAATCGCCTGCCCTGGAAAGGTCAACCCCCGGCCCCCCAACCTCCCCGCTATCCCGACAACTGGCTCAAACAAGAGGTCCAGGAGCTGATCCAGGGCCACTTCTCGCGTCACCCGGGGCAATTAGACATGTCGGTCATTCCCGCTACTTTAGAGGAAATCGAGCACTATTGGCAGTGGGTGCAAAGCGAGTGCCTGCCCCATTTCGGTCCTTACGAAGACGCCATGTCGGCCAGTGAGCCGGGGCTCTTTCACTCCCGCCTTTCCCCGCTCATCAACCTGCACCGGCTCACTCCGGGCCGCGTGCTGCAAGACACCCTGCGGCTCGACCTCCCCTTGCCTTGCAAAGAGGGCTTTGTGCGTCAGCTGCTGGGCTGGCGCGAGTTCGTCCGTCACGTCCACGAAAGTACGGACGGATTCCGGTCGCTGTGGCCCGAGTCCAAAATCGAGGCAGAGGGCGGCTGGAACCAGTGGACCGGCCAGCAATGGGGTGCGGAAAAGGCGGGCGCCGACCCCAACTTCCTGGGCGCCGACGCTCCCCTGCCCCCCGCTTTCTGGGGCCAACCCTCCGGCCTGAACTGCCTGGACTCGGTGGTGGCCGATGTCTGGCGAGAGGGCTGGAGCCACCACATCACCCGCCTGATGGTTCTGGGCAACCTGGCCACTCTACTGGGCTACTCGCCCCGC
>JALHOV010000666.1:1434-4025 GCA_022842865.1 Vulcanimicrobiota bacterium
GCTGGCCGACTGGTTCTGGGTAGCCTACATCGAAGCCTTCGACTGGGTGGTCGAGCCCAACGTGCTGGCCATGGGCACCTATGCGGCCGGCAACCTGATGACCACCAAGCCTTACGTTTCCGGCGCCGCCTACATCGACCGCATGAGCGATTACTGCAAAGCCTGCCAGTTTGACCCCAAAAAAAACTGCCCCATCACCCCGCTGTACTGGGCCTTCTTGCAGCGCCATCGCGATCATCTGGCAACCAACCCGCGCGTCAAAGTGATCCTCAAAAACCTGGAGCGCCGAGACCTCGAGGCGGACGCCCAGCTTCGCGAGGAGGTAAGGGCCCAGCTGCAGCAAGGCAAAAAGCTCACCATGTCGACGCGACCGGAGGATGTTTGATGCTGGCGTTGGTGTGCTGGGTTGTGCTCGGCCTCATCCACCTGTTGCCGGCGATGGCGCTGTTCCGACCGTCGCTCCTTGCCACGCTCTATGGCGTAAATCCCGGTAGCGCCACCTTCCTGCTGCTCCAGCACCGGGCGGCTCTGTTCCTGGTCGTGCTGGTGGTGTGCGCCTGGGCCGCCTTAAGGCCTGAGGTGCGGCCCCTCGCGAGCATGGCGGTCGCCGTCAGCATGGTCTCGTTCCTCTGGCTCTACGCCGTCGGGGGACGGCCGCCGGCCCTGCGGCAGATCGCTGTGGCCGACCTCATCGGTCTGCCCTTCCTGGCAGTCGCCGCCTGGCTGGCGTTATGATGAGCAAGCCGGATAGATCGTCGGCCGGGCGGTAAGACTGACCGCGGTCTCACTAGTAGACCAGTATCCTTGTCCTGACCAGGATGGTATGGGGCGCTCGGCGGCTGGGATGGGAGAGCGGCTATCCTGGGGGGAGTTTTTTCAGATTTAGGAGATCCTATGAATCCAACCAGTTCCGTGGACAACACCACCGCCAGCCGCATTCGGGCCGAATGGGAGAAGATGACCGTTGCTCTCAAGGACAAAGGCGGCGCAGCCGATCACGACATCGACGATCCCCTCGGGGAAGACGGCAAGGTGGCTGTCAGGATGGCCTACTTTCGGGCCGCCGGCGGAGGAGAAGTCCTCATACGCAAAGGCACCGCTCCCAACGACCGGCGCTACACACGCTTTCGCGCCTATGGCGACACCGTCGAGAAAACGTCCTACCTGATGAAGGAAAACGGCCACACCGAATTTCATAAGCGCAAAGTGGAAGCGGGCGACAAGGTGACCTATCTGACCGCACCCGAGGCCGAGGATCAGGCCTGGCTGGGCGGTTTGGACTAGCCACCGTCGCGTGGTTACAAAATAACTTCAAAAAGCAACCTGGGTAACAACTTATTCATCCCAACCGGGAGCGAGGGAGCCAGGTCTGTGCCTATGCTGTAGTTGCGGCAGGGGGAGTTCTCTTTACGGCCGACGCGAAAGGAACTTGACCATGCCGATCAACACCCTCACTCCCGTTCGCAACCTGAGCCAGCTGGGGCCGTTGAGCAAGACGAGAACTCCCGAACCGACTCGAGAGCTTCCCGCTGACCAGGTGCACATCAGCAGGCCAACCAGCGCCGAGCCAGCGGAGATCCAGCCAAGGCCTTCCTCCGACTGGCTGAAACGCAGCTTGCTCGGCGCGGGTTTCACGGCTACAGCGCTGGCCGGCGGTCTGGCCGGGGGCGGTCTGATGCTGGCCGGTGTTACACCCGCCAATGCCCAATCGGCCCACGTCCAGGTGGTCAAGAACACCGCGAAGTCCGCACCCACCACGCTGCTGCGGCAGCAACATGCCCCCACCCACCTGCTGACCTCTCGCATTGGCGTAACCCCCAGCCTGCATGACCTGGGCAAGCTCGGCAAAGTGGAGACCGATGTTCGCAACGAGTCCAAGCCCGGGCCGCATGGCCGGCTGACCCACGAGATTCGCATCGACCGCTTGAGTCTCGCCGCCGACGGCAAGGTGCTTTACAATTCCGACGAAGCGGAGGTGGGAACCCTGGATTTCCACGATCAAGCGACCGGCAACTGGAAGACCCGTAGTCTCGTCCAAGGAGCGGGCCACTACGGCAAGTACCTATCGGTCTCCGAAACCACTACCCGGGCCACCGACGGAGCCGAGACGACGGAGGTCAAGCTGCGCACCATCGACAGCCGCACCGGCAAAGTCGTCAACCTGAGCGAACTGGTCAGCGGTGAGGATTACGTGAAAATGGCCGACGCTGTCGAGGCCGGCTTGAACCATCCGGCCGGCCAGAACTACCAGCAGCCCGACATGGAGTCTTGGGACTTCCACATGAACAACGGGTTTTCGCTGCGCGAAGGCACGGATGGAAGCGTCATTCTCACCGTAGCCATCCCATCCAGCGCTGAATCGGACGCCGGCAAAGTTTCCGAATTCAGCTTCTCGCTGCCGGCCAGCGCCATCCTCTTGAAATAGCTTCGGAAGCCGTCAACTATGAGCAAGACGTGAAAAAATGAGGAATTAGTGAAAAGCTTGCCTCTAGACAGTTCCGCAGGTTTTCGTGCAAAGTGCCGTAACAGTTAGCGTCAGTAAAGATCCTCCCATTCGGCCAAAGCGGAGCGCGAGATATGTTACTCGAACA
>JALHOV010000667.1 GCA_022842865.1 Vulcanimicrobiota bacterium
TTTTTGATGGGGTCTTCGATCTGGGAGGCTCCGTTGAGAACGGCCAAAAACACCTTGGGATCGACCCCCACGATCATGTCCTGGTTGATGTCTTTAAAACGAATGGGGCCATCCCAGGGGCGGTCGAGGGGTTGACTGAATTGGTTTTTCAGATCGTGCAGCCGGGCGGTCAGGATTTCTGGGGCCAGCAGTTTGTCGACCAGGGTTCCCATCCGTTGCTGCATCTGAAGCGGGTTGGGGTGAGCTGGCGGTGGACCGGCCAGATCTGCTACGCCTTCCTCGAGATGCACTCGACTCTGCGACCAGGGGTCAAGCCGTTTGGACTGGAGTCCGACGGCTTCAAACCTGTCCGACGAGGAAGCAGCACCCGAGACTCGCAGGCGGGCCGAAGTGTAGGCGGGACGGTTGGACGAGGACTGGATCGTGTTCATGTTCACCTCAAAATGCTCTAATAGATTCTTCTGAAGCCACTTTAAAGCTTGCCGCTCCGGGGGAGCTTCCTTCGGTCTCCAACGGTCGTTTTTCCAGGGCCGCTGGCTCTCCAGCAGGGTTGAAAGGTGGGCCGGCTGACCACTGGAAGAAGCGGCCCATTTCGCGAAAAGCGCTGACCGAATAGGGCTGATGCTCGTGTAACGCCGCCGGGTCTCCCTCTAAACTGCGCAAAGGAACGCCTGGCAGTTGGAGTGAGTTTTTCGGCACCAGACCGTCGCCATGAAAGCAGGGCAGACCTTGCTCAGAAAGGGTGAGCATCGTCGTAGCTCCGACCGTTTCTGCCGCTTCCAGGTTTTTCAACTGGTCCACTACTCGGGAGTTCAGGTCTTTCAGGTAGGCGGACTCGGGAGCCAAACCCTGTAGCCCAGCCAGGTCCGTCATCTTGAGTCCGGCCAGAGCCATGGCCCAACCGATCTCTCGCCGCAGAATGTGGGCGCTAGCACCCGTCAGAGGCGTGCCGTGATGGGGAGTCCCCAGCATCAATAGCTTGCCCAGGCGCTGGCCTCCGTCATCCAAATAGTCCCGAGCCGCCAGGCCCCCCATGCTGTAACCCAGGACGTCGACTTTGCCGGAACCGGGAAGTCTTTCCATGGCCTGAGCGAACTCCCGCGCGGCCTGCTCCGGAGTACAACGATTGTCTTTGAGCACCACCATGTAGACTTTGGTCTCCGCATCCGGCTGAGCCGGATTTCGACAGGCCGGATCTGTAAAGAAATCGCCCTCCTGAACATAGAGAGGTTTTCGGTTGCCATCTTCCAGCTTGTTGAGCAGCGGGGCAAAAATTTGTGTTTGGGTGGACCAGCCAGGAACCAGCACCACCGGCCTGGCCAGTTGTACGGGATTTTCCTGGCCCAAATTGGGCAGCCACAAGTCGGAAATTTCTTCCCAGCCCCGCTCCACACGATTGATCAAACCGTGGGTGACGATCTGACCGATAGCCTGCGTATCTTTCCAGTTACGGATCAGTCGAGAAAAAATCGCGTTCACTTGGCTTGCTCCGGGTGACGGGCCAGAAAGACTTGCTGCATTTGCTCAAAGTCTCGTTTGTCCAACTTGAGGAAATCTTTCGAGTTCTCTCGGACTCGCCGATTCATGGTCGCTTCGTCGATGCTACCTAGAGAGAAGTCTTTGACGGCCGGGTCGCGCCAACACTTGGGCTCAGCCCCGGTGCAACGATAAATCAACTTTTCCCAGCCCCTCCAGAAATGGGTCTTTTCCAGGATAGGATTCCACATGCCGTTGACAATGCAATAGTTGCCCTTGTAGGGCGGGCGATGATGGGCCATGTGGTCTTCCCGAGATTGGATGACTCCCAGCGCTTCCAACTTTCGCACCAATGGGGGCGGGTTGTTCTCGTGGGACCAGCGATGAGATCCCTGCAGAAGGTAGGCCGCGCCCGTGAATCCGATCAAGCCGGCCAACATCGCCGCGGGCGGGTTGACCAGGGCGCCCAGCACCATGGGCAGGGCGGTCAACTGACCCGTCTGAGCCAGGTTGGTGCCCAGGGGAGGTTCGGACAGGTCGGTGACCTTGTGATGATGCACCTGGAAAGAGTATGCCAGGTCTCCCAACACCCGGTCCTCCGGGCGGGGATAGTTGTCTACCCAATGATGGAAAAAGCCGCTGGCCAGGTCGGCGGCCACCCACCCTGCTACTCCGCAACCCAGAGCCAACGCACCGGTGGCTGCTGCGGCGGGTAGGGAACCAGCGCTGACAACTTGAGCGGCCAGGTTGGCCGTCCCCAAAGCCAATCCCGAACCCATGGCGACATTGATAAGGGTGTCTCGTGGACTCACGGCCTCTTGCTTGCCTGCCTCAGCCCGAGCGGAAGAAGCCGGCAGGCGAGGGGTGGGGGGTCTTGGCGACAAGCGTTGCAGGTTCATCAGATTGGGCCTCCGTGGTTATTGGTGGCCCCAATTTGGCAGCTCTGAAGGAAAATCGGAAGGCCATCGCCTTGACTGGTCGGAAATGCTGCTTGAATGGCAATCTTCGAGTGCGGACCAACGCCAGCGGGTCATGGCAAAAAACATAGAAAAAAAGAAAAGGACCCCGATCGATCCGTGAATGGATCAGGGTCTTCCAGAGACAGCTGTCCAACTAACAACTCGCGGTGAGCTCTGTGCGCCTAAGCGAATTTTCTGTTCCGCCGTCTTCGATTCACTCGTGGGCGTCCGGCTCTCCACCCCAACCCTTTAAAAGAGCCACGGCGCCCGGAAAGTCCACTTTTTCTTTCAACTGAAAAAAGCTCAGCACGTCGCCCGCCGCCTGGCATCCAAAGCACTGGAACAAGCCGCCCGTAACGGACAACGACGACTTATCGTCGTCGTGAGTGTAAAACATCGTTCCTCGCTGAGAGTATTTTTAGACTCCCAGTACTACATATCTTGATGCCTTATGCAAGGGTTTCCCTATGCAGATCTCTTGTCAGATGCCCTCGAAACGTTTATCATGGACTGATGGAACCGACTGAAAATCAAGTGATCGCACGCAACATCCTGAAGCTCCGAAAATCTCTCCAGTGGACCCAGAGAGACCTGGCCCAGGCGGTCGGCGCCAATCAAGCCATGGTGGCCAGGTGGGAGTCGAGCCAAACGGAGCCGCGTACCACCACCCTCGAGAAGATCGCGCAGGTCTTTAACGTGACGGCGGAAGAGCTGAAACAGGCCGACCTCAGCGCCAAGAGAGCCTTGCAACTAACCCAAGACCCCGAGCTCAACCGGCTTCTCACCGAAGTCCCTGATTACGAACCCAGGGACCGAGACGCCCTGAAGACCGTCCTGGAAGCGATCAGCTTGAAAAACCGCATGCGCAACGCCTTTCAGCGGGCCTGAAACGAGGAGACGTCATGAAATTTGTAATCACACTAGCAGGCTGTTGCCAAAAGGCCTCTGGAGAAGCTTTTCCCCCTAGACTTTCACTTTGAGACCGAGTTTTCCTCAGTTCCCATTCTTGCCGGCCGGATCCCGAGAACCGGTCTAAAAATTCGCCCTACCCTTTAAAAAGCCCATCAAATAAGGCTTCCCGGCTGGCTAATCCTCGCGGGGCTTGGCATCCTCCGTCTAATTGCATCCTATGCAGCCGCCAGCTGGGTGGCGATAGAGGCCAGCCGGCGGAGGTTGTAGGCCGCGCTCACAAACAAGGTGGCCATGCTGGTCTTAAGCTTCCCAACGAAACGTGACTTCCGGATACCGCCGACAACCTTTGCCCAGCCAAAAACTTCCTCGACCAACTTTCGCCTAACCTGGCTCATTTTGTAGCTCGCGTGCCGAGTCGTTCGGCCATCCAGGCCCGGTGTCCGTCGTCCGGTGATCATCGCCAGATGTGGAGCAATGCCAAGGCCTCTGAGTGCCTGCACAAAGCCTTTGGTATGATAACCCTTGTCTGCGCCAAGAGTCTCGATCCACTCACCGGATTCAAGCCACGTTTTCACCAGGGCTTCGGCCGCTTCGGGTTCCGGTGTTGTTGCCTGAGTCACCAGCATACCGACTACCAAGCCATTGCGATTTTCCATTAGGCAATGGGCT
>JALHOV010000668.1 GCA_022842865.1 Vulcanimicrobiota bacterium
CCCTGGAGATCATCAAGTCGACTTTAAAGGCCGACTCGAAATGGACAAGGTTGGCCGAGGTTCGGCGGCGGATGGCCTCGAGCAAGGCCGTGTCACTGAGGTAAAAATGCTCGTGCAGCGAGGCAACCAACGGCTCTACGTGGCCTTCACACAACCGGACGACCAGATCAGCGTCTTGCGTGTAGCGAGGCTCGCCGTGGAGCGCGCTGGCGATCGAACCTCCCAGGAAATATTCCACGCCCAGCCGGTCCAGGACGGCAATGACTTCGGCGGTCACATCAAACGGATCGGTCATTTCCGCCCCCCTTGTCCGAGCTTTCAGGCCCAGCCCGGCCCGAATGGTCGCGCTTAAAACGGCGGCCTTGCGAGCCGGCGGCATCAAGCGCAAGATGTCCAACTGGACCCGTTCTGCTTCCTCACTGGTATCCGCTGCCAGAATTCCCATCTGCATAGCTTCCAGCACGAGCGTCCGGCCCCTGGCAGAGGAGTCCTGGCGACAGCAAAGGAAATCAAACGGATGCCCGACGAGCAGACTGCCCAGGAGATTCAGTATCCCTACTATGAGGTGACGGTGACCGAGACGACCTGGCACTACAAGGCCATCCACTATCTGGAGGGCGTCCTGGAGCACAGGTATTCGGAGCGGACCGACGTCTTCGTTGGAGCCAACAATTTTGTCTATCTCGAAGAAGGCAATACCGAGGACAAACAGTCTCCCGATGTGTACCTGTGCTTCGGAGCCAGCAATCGCGACCGGCGCTCCTACCGGCCCTGGGATGAAGGCGGGGTTTTCCCGCAAGTCGTTTTTGAAGTCAGCTCCAGAAGCTCCCGCTTTCACGACCTGGGCGACAAGAAAGCCTTGTACGAGGCGATGGGAGTGGAGGAGTATTACGTATTTGACCCGCTCCGGGAGTATATCCCTCAGGGCCTGCGGGCCTTCAGACGCAAAGACGCAGCCTTTCAGGAACTGGTTCTGCCACGGGACGCAAGTTCTGAGATCCGCGTTTTCAGCCCGCGAATCCAACTGGATTTGGCCGTCGATGGTCCCTTGTTGAGATTTTTCGAACCCGACCAACGAGACCCGCTGCCCAACTACAAGGAGGCCAGATTGCGGGAGGAGCAGGCAAAGATGCGGGAAGAGCAGGCGAAGCTGCGGGAAGAGCAGGCGAAGCTGCGGGAAGAGCAGGCGAAGCTGCGGGAAGAGCAGGCTCTTCTTGAGCTCGAGGCAGCCCGAGCCGAGTTGGCTGAACTCCGCCGCCAGCTCGGCCAGAGCTAGCCTCCGCCGCGCGCCGCGCCATCGATGCCAATCAAACTTTAGGGCGCTCTGGAGTTCCTCGGCAAGCCTCGGACCTCCGCGGCCAGGTTGGTCCCCAACAGCCGTTCGGACCGTATGGAGACTTACGGCTCACAGGTTCGCCTTAAAGTCTCCGCTTCGCTCCCCTGAACAGGGTGTTTAGTACTAGCCGCGGCCGCCGGTATCCACCATCTTGGGGTGAGGCAAACTGGCTTCGGAACGGTAGTGAAAGTCAGAGTTAAAGAGCTCGGCGTTTTTCCGCAGGGCTTCCTGTTCGGAACCTTCCGGCACCACCAGGTAGGGCTCCAAGCGGGCCGCCTTGAGGTCGTCGGTCAACTGGAAGATTCGGGCTTCGCGAACCCTGTCTTCGACGGTGGCGTCATTGGTGGTCTGCTGAGCCCACTCGCGACAGGCGTCGCGCACAGTGAGCGCCTCGAGCTTGGCATGCACCTTACCCTCGGGGTCCAAAACAGAAAATCTCATAGCAAACCTCCCTTTCTTAGAGTTTAGCTGGGTGCGGCTCCAACGCGCAGGTACTGGCATCCCTTTCGCATGATCAAACAGGAGGAGCAACCGGGCTTGTGAAAAACTTCACAAATAGAATATGGTTGCCACCTCCGAGCATATCGCCAGGCCGAGCCGGCTGCGGCTATTCCTTGAACTGGTTCGCTTCGAGCAGACCCTCTTCGCCCTCCCCTTCGCATATGCGGGGATGATGCTGGGCCAGCGTGGGCTACCGCCGCTGGCCACCTGTATCTGGGTCACCCTGGCCATGTTCGGGGCGCGCACGGCTGGCATGGCCGCCAACCGCCTGATCGACTGGAAAATCGACGCCGCCAACCCCCGCACCGCCGGTCGCGCTCTGCCCGCCGGCCAGGTGCGCGGGAACTCTGTAATCTTGCTGATGCTGGCCAGCCTGGCCTTGCTGGCCTTTTCGTCTCAGCAACTCAACCCGCTCTGCTATAGCCTGTGGCCTCTGGCCGCCATCCTGTTGCTCGGTTACAGCTACACCAAGCGCTTCACCTGGCTATGCCATCTCTGGCTCGGTCTGGTGCAGGCCTGTGCGCCCATCGGCGGCTGGCTCGCCGCCTGCGGACACTGGGGCGCCACGCCACTCTGGCTGGGATTGGTCATCTTCACCTGGGTGGCTGGTTTTGACGTGCTCTACGCCTGCCAGGATTTTGATCACGATCGCAAAGCCGGCATTTTCTCCATACCTGCCCGCTTCGGGATTCGCAATGCCTTCAGAATTTCCGAAGGACTCCACACCCTCGCCTGGCTGTCGCTTTGGATGGTCGGCGCCTCGGCCGGATTGGGGTGGGTCTACGCAGCCGGCTGCTGGCTCATCGCCGGCTTGCTTTACTACGAACACCGTCTGTTGCAGCCAGGGGACTTAAGTCAGATGCAAAAGGCGTTCTTTCAGGCTAACGTGGGAATCAGCCTGACGTTACTCGTTTCGTTATTCTGGGAGTTGGTTCTGTGAAAGTAGCTGAAATGAATTTATTCGAGCTGGGGCGGCGTGCCCGCGCCAAGCGCCACCCACGCGTATGGTTACGCGCCGATGGAGCCGTCCATCTGGTGCCGGCCTCGCCGGACTGGGGCAAATTGGAACGGAACGTCAAAGAAGTTCACTTCCACCCGCGCAAAGAGGAAACGCCCGAACAAGTAGTCGAACTGGTGCAGCAACTGCGCGCCCAGTTCCCCGGCGCCAAGCTCCACGGCCTGTCTCCAGGCTGGCTGCAGCGCCACGGGTTCGAAGTGCTGGAGAGAATTCGCCCCGACAGCCTGTGCTGGTTCACGGGCGAACTGACGGGAACCAGCACCGGAGCAGCTCAGGGTTGGGAAGAGTTTGCCGCGCTGAAGGTGCCGAAAATCGCCGCTTTTATATATGGACCCGAGCATAACGCCCAAGACCTGGAGAAACGGCTGGATGCCCTGCGCGACGCCGAGCAAATTGTACCCTTGCCGCGGGCCGTTGGCGATCTGGTGGTGATTCCCGGAGCCACCACCGACGGGCCGCTAGATGTGGAAATCCTCAGTCGCACCCGGGCCCTGGCCGAACCGGTTCAATGGGTCCGCGCCTCCTGGGGCGCCTTGGGATTCAAACTGGCGCAAAGTTCGTTGGCTTTTGGCGCAGACGCGCTGGGCGGATGGGGGCTGGAAGAGCAGTTGGCCTATTCGGGACGGATGCGTCCCGCCGATCAGATCGGTTGGGACGAAGCCCGGGCGGGGGTCCTGGAAGCCGGAATGGAATATCATGAGACTCGGTAGCATCAGCTACATTAACGTTCTGCCCGTCACCCTGGGGCTGGAGCGAAACCAGGTTGGTTTTGAGGGCGAGCTGGTGCGCGCCGAACCCAGCGCCCTCAACGCCATGACCCGTGCGGGTCAGCTTGACGCCACGGCTGTCTCCTCCATCGAGTATCTTAGCTGCTGGCAGCTTTACCGCGTGGTGCAGGGGGTTGGCCTGAGCGCTCCCGCCGCGGTGCAGAGTGTGAAACTCTTCTCCATCGTGCCCATCGAGCAGTTGCCGGGCCGGACCGTGGCTGTCACGCGTGCCTCGGCCACTTCGCGCACGCTGCTGCAGGTACTGGTTCCCGACCTGAAGGTCATCGACCTGGAGCAGCCGCCGCAGTTCAGCCAGAAGCAGCCGGCGGTTCTGCTCATCGGCGATCAGGCCCTGACCGCTCCGCCCGCACCGTATGAGCTGGATTTAGG
>JALHOV010000669.1 GCA_022842865.1 Vulcanimicrobiota bacterium
AATATCGGCGGCGTCCTCCCAGCGGGACTCCTTCGCGTAGATGATGGCCACACGGGAAAGAGACTCTGGACGCCCCGGCTCTTTTTCCAGCACCTCGGCGTAGATCGGACGAGCCTCTTCAAACTTGCCCTGATGGAAGAGCACATCGCCAACCCGTTCCAAAAATGCCGGGTTGTCCTGAGCGATACGCAGCAATTCGTCGAGCACCGGACGGGCGTGCTCCAGCGAGCGATGCTGAATCAGCTTGTCGGCGAGCTGAAAGAGAATCTCGATGCCTTGCTCCGTACGGTCGTGGGTCAGCGCCTGGTCGGCGGCGCGGCGCAGAAACTCGACGCCGCGGTCCACTTCCTGAAGCACCAGATAGCTATGCGAAATTTCCAACAAGGTCTGAATCGCCCGATCCCACTGGTCCTGGCGCTCCAGAATCGAGGCGATGCGCTCGCGCACACTCAAGGCCATAGTGGGCTTGCCCATCTCGGCCAACTGCTGCTGGAGAATTTCCAGTTGCTCGACGCCTTCTAGCACTACCTTGTAGCGGAAGAAACCGTCGACCAGCTTGACGAAAATAGCGTCCGCGCTTTCTTTTTGGGAGTGCTCCAAGTAACCGAGCACGATTTCCAGGTAGGCCGCCTGGGCCTTGGGCCACCCTTCCGTGTCGCGAATCACGTCAGCGATGCGCTCACGGTATTCCAGTGAGGTTTCCCACTGCTCATTGGCCGCAAAGCTTTCAGCCAGGGTCGTCAGCACCCGCAGCATCCGATCGGTGTCGCGTTTTTCCCGGCAGTCCTCGGCCAACGACTCAAGCAAGGTCTGACCATGCTCAAGAAAGCCCGCTTTCAGGAAGAGGGCCCCCAGTTGCTGGCGCAACTCCAGATTCAGCGGCTGCAGGTTGACGATTTCCTTCACGCATTCAAGCGCCTCATCCACCTCGCCGCGCTCAAGGTGGATGCCCAGTAGAATGCGGTAATGCTCAGTGGCCTCTTCGAAGCGCAGGTTGCGAATGAGCAAGCGAATGGCCTGCCTGCGATGGTCGATGTCCTTAGGATCCAGTTCGAGGATCTTCTTGAGGACGCGCTGGGCCACTTCCGGGAGGTTCTGCTCAAGATAGACCTTGGCCAGTTGAGCGAATTGCTCCAGCGCCTGAGCGGTTTGGCCCTGCTCGGCCCAGAGGCTGCCTAAGCGGTAGCGAGCGTTCAGATTGTGGCTGTCCAGGTCGAGCATGCGAGAGTAAACGTCAGCTGCTGAAGTAGCGTTGCCTTCGCGGTGGAAGCGACCGGCCAGCACCAGCATGCCTTCGCGAGCCCGCTCAGCCTGACCCTGGGAGGCCAGGGCGTGGCAAAGGTGCAGTCGGATGTCGACATCGGACGGCTGGTAGGCCAGAATCTCCCGGTAAAGCCGTTCGGCCTCCAGATGATTGCCAGCTCTCGAGGCCATGTCGGCCATGGAGAAAACCTGACTGCGAGCCTTGCCGAGTTCGCCCAGGTCCAGGTAGTTGTGCACCAGACCATCCAGGTATTGAGAACGCTCTTCCATGTCCTCGGGCATATGGGACACCAGGTCGCGCACACGGTCAAACTGTCCCATGGTCAAAAACTTCTGCACCAACAGGCGCAAGAACGACCGTTTCTCAGGGTCCGCATCGTTGAGGGTGATGATAGACTTTTCTGCCTCTTCAAAGCGGCTGGCGTTGAGGTAGGCCTGAATCAGACGTCGATGGTAGCGGGGCCTGATTTCGTCGCCTTCTCCCAGCCGGCTGACCTCTTGAGCAGCGCGCTCCAGTTCGCCTACGCCGATCAGGGCCTCGATGAGCTGGCCCATAAAGGAGTTGCGCAACGGGTCGGTGTCGTTCAGACGATAGATCTGATCGGCGGCTTCGCGATACTGGTGGGCAGTTAGATAGCCGCTGATCACCTGGCTAATGAGACGCGACCGCCCCTCGTCATCCTGGGGCAGGCGGGCTACGTCATGGGCGGCATCATTGAGCCGACCGGCTTCCAAATAAGCGGTGATGAGGCGGCGGTGGAAGGTAACCTTGAGCGGATCGTCTTCGGGAAGGCGGTGGATGGTGCGGGCGGCCGTTTCCAGGTCTCCCTGGCTCAGTGGAATCTCCAACAAACGAGTGACCAGGCTGTTGCGTTCGCGCTCCGAGCGCGGAATCTGGGGCAGGCCCTCGAACGCCTTTTCTAGATTGCCCGCATCCAGGTGCAGTTTGACCAACTCTTTCCGCATGGATAACAGTTGCTCATCGTCGCCGGGCAGGTGCGCCATTTCCTGTTCGGCCACGTCCAGTTGACGAGCCTCCAAAAACTGTGCGATCAAGCGACGCTGCAGAGCCACTCGTTTCGAATCGTCTTGAGGCAGCTGATGAAGATGGTGAGCGGCATATTGCGGCTGGTTGAGCTGCAAGTAGGCGGCCACGGCGGCCCGCCGCACCTCTACCTGGTCAGGCTCCAAGCGCAGGATCATTTCGTAGTTTTGAGCCGCCTCGGCATGGCGCTCCAGGGCCAGCAAACACTCGCCCCGGTAGACCAGAGCACGCAGGTCATCGGGACGCTGAGTGACCAGCCGGTCAAGTTCATGGAGGGCCCCCGCAAAGTCACCGCGATCGCGTAAACCAACGGCCACCTGATAGGGGAGCTCGATGTCCTCGGGAAAGAGCTGGACCATTTTTTGCTGCAGTTCAAGAGCAGCTTCTTCCTTGCCCTGGGACCGATAAATCTTGATGACCTGTTGGAACTCATCTTTGGCTTCAGTCTTCATCTCGCGCTTGAGATAGAGGTCGCCCAACATTTCGCGGGCTTCCAGATACTGGCTGTCGATTTCCAGCAAACGACGAAGGGCCTTGACGGCCTCATCGGTCATGCCGCGTTCCATCTGATACTGGGCCATGGCCAGGTAGTGAGGAGGCAGCTCTTGATTGCGTTGCTGGCGGACCAGATGCTCGACCAGACGTCCTCGGATGGAGACGTTGTTCGGGCTACGCTGCAAAATAGTGGAGTAGATGCCGACCAGCTTCTCCCCCACCGGACGATTCTGCGGTTCCAGCTGAACGATGGTCTCGTAAAGCTGGATGACCTTGTCGAGGGCAGTCCCCTCTTTTTCGAACATGTCGGCCAGGCGACTGTAGACCTGGACGGCCTTGTCCTTCATGTTCAGCCGAGTGTAGAGCTCGCCCAAGCTGTTGAGGGCCTCTTTGTTGGACCCATCCACTTCGACGATGCGACCGTAGGCTCGGCAGGCCTCGTTAAACATTTGCTTTTGAACGTACAATAAGGCGGCGCGGTCAAACCAGGTAATAGTGGCGGCCGGGGGCCGGCCCTGGCGCACGAAGACTTCGCCGAGCATCTCATAGGCCTGGGCCTGAGCCTCCTGGCCGTCTTCCTGGGTCAGGCGAAGTACCTCTTGGAACTCACCGATGGCGTCCTTGTATGCTTCCTTGATCATAAAGGCGCGGCCCAGAGCCATGTGGGTATCCCAGATACCGGGCTTCAGCTCCTGAGACTTCTTCAGGTATTGCAGCGCCTGATCCACTTGATTGTGCTCCAGGCGGAACTCGCCGATGCGCAGGTAAATCTCGGGCTTGACGGTGGCGACCAGCTGGCGAACCTGCATAACCGCGTCGGCCCGGCTATGCGGTCCAAGCTGGACGGTTTCTTCCAGGCGCAAGATCGTCTCGTAACGCTCCATGGCCGATTTTTTGTCGCCGGCCAGAACGTAGAGTTCGGCACAGTCCATATGCTGATAGACCACCACCGTATAGTCGCCCTTCTGCGAGGCGAATTTGATGATGGCGTTGCGCACTTCCAGGTTTTGCGGGTCTTCTTCGACCACTTTGAGTAGCGCCTGAATGGCTTCGTCGAGACGGCCCTGCTGGGCCAGTTTGCTGGCGTAGGTAAGCCACTGCTGGATGATTTGCTGATCTGACATATGCTATCGTCCTCGGGCTTACTTCTGGGGTCCGCGGTTGACCTTGGGGCCACCGGCGATCTCGTTCTCAATGCGACGAATC
>JALHOV010000670.1 GCA_022842865.1 Vulcanimicrobiota bacterium
GAATCCGATCCGAGGGCACTCCGTTCTCGTATTGCCAGCGGGTGGCTTTCAGACTGGTCAGCCAGCGGATAGCTTCTCTTTCGGCGGGGGCGTGGGTGTTCCAGTAGGCCCGAATATCGTTCCAGAAATCGGTCATCCCTTCCAGGTAGGCGTTGCCATTCTGGGTGACGATGGCGGTGATGCGTTCGGGATGCTGGGCAAACAGGCGAAATCCCACCGGCGCTCCGTAGTCGAAGACATAAAGAGCGTAGCGGTCGATCTTGAGTTGCTGCAGTAGCTTGTCGACGGTTTGGGCGTAGCTATCAAAGGTGTAGGCGAAATCGGCCGGGGCGCCGCTGTGACCGAAGCCCGGATAGTCGGGAGCGATCACGTGATATTTCTGGGCCAGGATGGGAATCAGGTTGCGGTATTGGTGCGAGGAGCTGGGAAAACCGTGCAGCAGCAGAAGGGTAGGGGCCGACGGGGAGCCGGCCTGGCGATAAAAAACTTGGACGCCGTCGATGTCGGCGGTGTGATATTGAGTGTTCATAGGCTCAGATTAGCTCTTCTCACTGGCGCAATAAATGATCTGTAAATCAATAGACTGTTGCTGTTGGCGCAATAGTCTAGGCCAGGTCGGGATGGCTCTTCAGACGATGCACCAGCAGGTCGACGAAGGCCCGCACCTTGGCCGAAACCCGTTGGCCTTCTTGGTGCAGCACGTAGATAGGCCATTCGGGTGGCTCGAAATCCGGCAGCAACACCTGTAACTGGCCGCTGGCGACCTGCTGAGCCACCTGATACGAAAGGACTCGGGTGATTCCCCAAGCCGATAGGGCTGCTTGAATGGCCGCGGCATGGGTATTGACGGTCAGGGCCGGTTCGACGCGAAGTTTTTGCTGGCGGAACTCCCAGCTGCTGGAGGAAGCGGCCGAGATCAGCCGATGCTGCTGGAGTTGGTCCGGATGCTCCGGTGCGCCGCGGGCCTCCAGGTACTGCGGAGAGGCGCAGAGGATGCGCCGGACGACCCCGACTTTGGCGGCGATTAAGCTGGAATCGGGCAGCTCTCCGATGCGTACGGCTACATCCAGGCCTTCATCCATCAGGTTGACAATGCGATCGACAAATAAGGTTCGGGCCTGCACGGCCGGGTGCCGGTCGACAAACTCGAGCAGGCAAGGCAGCACATACATCTGTCCGAAGAGCACCGAAGCCGTGACCGAGAGCCGTCCGCGTGGCGCCTGATAGGAACCGCCAGCCGACTCCTCGGCCTCTTTGAGTTCGGCCAGAATGCGGCGGCAGTCGGCCAGGTAGCGCTCCCCGATTTCGGTCAGAGTGACCCGCCGGGTGGTGCGATGCAGCAAGCGCGCGCCCAGGTGTTCTTCCAGGGCGGCCACGGCCCGGGTCACGGACGGCGCGGAAACTTCCAGTTGCCGGGCCGCCTCGGAAAAGCTGGCGCTCTCGGCCACGGCCACAAATAGAGTCATGGTTTGGAAACGGTCGTGCATGCGCGTCGGTTTTCTCCTCTGGCCGCTTTCAGTCGCCGGCGGCGCGGGAGACGAGCCGAAATCCAACTCCACGGACCGATTCGAGCCGGGGAGAGTGGGGCGAGAGTTTCAGGCGAAGGTTCCGCATGTGAGTATCGACGGTCCGCGTGCTACCTTCGAAATCTGCTCCCCAGATGTTTTCCAGCAGGCGAGCCCGGGAGACGATGTTCCCGAAGTTGCGCAGCAGGGACTCGAGCAAGGCGAACTCGATCGGGGTGAGCATCAAGGGGCGATTCTGCTCGGTGGCCTGATGGGAGTTCAAGTCGATCTCCAGTCCGTCGGCGCGCAGGCGGTCGGCCGGAGGCACGGACAGCGGCCGTGATCGGCGTAGCAGAGCGCGAATCCGGGCGATCAGTTCGCGGGGATGATAGGGCTTGCCCAGGTAATCATCGGCCCCTACCTCCAGACCGATCACTTTGTCCAGTTCGTCGCGTTGGGAACTGAGCATCAGGATCGGCAGGGTGTTGTGGGTGCGGACCTGGCGGCAGACGCTCAGCCCGTCCAACAGGGGCAGGTTGATGTCCAAAATCATCAGATCGGGCCGGGTGCTGGCCAGTTGCTCCAGGGCGGAAAGTCCGTCCCGGGCCAACACCACCTGGTAGTGTGAGGCTTCCAACTCCATGCGCAGCAGTTCCAGCAGCTCTGCATCGTCATCCACCACCAAGATCTTGGCCGACTCCACCGGTCTTTGGTTAGGGAGGGTGGCTACCGAGTCCTGCGTGGGAGGTGAGCGGACCGTGAACGGGCAAAGGGAGCCCGTGCTGGCAATTTTGTGGGCAAGCCTTTGGGTGGGACTGGTGGCCGCACTCGATGTTTTGTTTCCACCAGCCCTGCTATTTCGGCCCGCCACCGGAGCCGAAATTGCGGTTCTGCTGGCCCGCGGTGGCTCCGCCTGGCCGGCCGTGCTGGTCGGTCGCTGGCTGGCGGGTTATTGGCTGGGCCAGCCCCTGGTCCAGAGCGTGGCGGCGGCTGTGGGCGATACGCTGCAGGCTTTGTTGGCCTTCTGGCTGGTGCGGCGCCAACTGGGCTTTCCCAACTCGCTAGACGACAACAGGCAAATGCTGCGCTTTCACCTGCTGGTCGGTCCCGTCGCCTGTCTGGCAGGTTCTGCCTTGAAGCTAGTTTTGTTGCTGATCCTACTGGTGCCACTCGCCTATTCGCCGCCCGTCTACTTGCTGATGGACTGGGTTGGGCAGGTGCTGGGAGCGATTTTGCTCACCTCGCCGCTGCTCAGTCTGGTTCTCTCCGACCCGGCCTGGAGGCGGCGGCGCGCTTCGGTGACCGTGCCCACCAGCGTCCTTTTGGGGGTCTCGCTCTACGGGCGGGCTCTGGTGCAAATCCAGGTCGACAACGTGGAGCACGCCAGTCTGCGCGGTCAGGCGCGCGCCCTGGCCCAGGACGCGCAAAGCCGTCTTAACCAGTGGTCCACTCTGCTCTTGGCGCTGTCACCTGGAGCCACCGGCATTCATCCGGAGCTACCCTTACCTGGCCTGGCCATTCGGCGCGGGCCCGCCGGGCAAGAGTTGCTGCTGGGAGAGCGCTTGCCGGCCGAGGTGGACCGGTTGCTGGGCGGCCTGGCGGCGCTGCAGGGACCCCGCCTGCTACCGCTTGGATCGTCTCTTTTGTGGGTGATTCCCGGTCGAGCTGGAGAGCTGGTGGCAGGGGTTTTTGCCCGAGGCCAGCTGGTGGAAGGCCTGATGGGCGCGGGGTCGCGCGATCCGGCCACCCGCTTCGAGGTCCTCTTAGGCTCGCAGAGCCTGCTGCGGTCGGAGCCGGTTCAGGGGCTGAAGGCTCCTTTGATTCACGAACAGGTCGAGCTTCGCAGTGGGCTGCTGGTCAAGGTCAGTCGCCGCTTTGACACCAACCGCCCACGGCTGGGCCTGCCTCTGTCCCTGGCCATCTATTCGGTGCTGCTGCTCTACCTGTTTCGCCAGAGCAACCGGGCCAGCCTGACCGAGAAACTGAAGCGCGAACTGGAGAAGCAAACCGACAGTTTGCGCCAGCTCAACGGCGAGCTGGCCACCGCCGTTCAGGCGGCGCGCCGGGCCGATCAGGCCAAGAGCCTGTTTCTGGCCAACATGAGTCACGAGATTCGCACACCCATGAACGGCATTCTTGGATTGACCCGGTTGGTGCTGCAATCGGACCTGCCGCCCGCCCAATCGGAACAACTGCGCCACGCGGAACGGGCGGCTCAGGCGCTGCTGGGTTTTCTCAATGACCTTCTGGAGGTCTCCCGCATGGAGGCAGACCGTGTAAGCCTGACTCTCTCGCCTCACTCTTTGCCGGCCGTGCTGGAGCTGGCCGTGCGTTCCTTGAGCCTGGCCGCCGAGGAGAAGGGCCTGGAGCTACTGCTCAGGCTGGATCCGCAGGCTCCGCACGAACTGGAGGTGGATGGTCAGCGGCTGGGGCAGGTTCTACTCAATTTGCTGGGCAACGCCATCAAGTTTACCCAGTCGGGCG
>JALHOV010000671.1:0-799 GCA_022842865.1 Vulcanimicrobiota bacterium
GCTTTGGCCGAAGTGTCGTAACTGGTGATATCGATCGCTGGGATGTTGACATGACCGGCATACAGTCGGGTCTCCCCCTGGATGACCGCGCCTGAAGAAATATCGGCCCCCCCGGCCGCCTGCACGTCACCCGTTACCAGGATATTGGTTCCGTCCAGCTTAAGGGCCTCGTCTGGATCCAAAGAGTTGGTGGCCATGCTGCCCGGGAGATATTTGGTGGGGTCTCCGAGATCGGCCAGGTCTTTCACACTGGCCACTTTGGAGTCGCCTGAAATATGTATCTTACCTCCTGACGCGATCGCATACGGAAAAGGAGGCACCCATACGACGGCTTCCATGCATTTTTCGATCCCGTGATCGGTCCCGACTGCTCTAAGGTAGATGGAATGCTCCGGGATGGTGATGGAGGTTCCGGGAACGGTGATACTGGTGTCGCTTCCGATGTTGTTGTAGGACTGAATCAGTTGCGGATTCTTTAGTTTGGCATTCTCTGCTGCCAGCAGGGTGGCGTCAAAGGTGAGAACCCCGCTTGCTTCCGACGGACTCCCGTGGCTGATAGACATGACGCCTGGAAAGGGAGGGTTGGCGTCCGGTGGGGACAGTGCCAGGACCTTGGCCAAGCCTTTGGCTAAGCAATCCTCAGCCAGGTTGCGAGCAATCTGAGAATGATGGAGGCGATTCGATACGCTCAAGTGATGAAAAGAGGTACCGGCCACGGTAAGGCCTAGCATGAGCAATAGAGAACTGGCTGTCAGGACGGTCAGAATTCCCGCTCCCCGTTTTCGGGAGTGAACTTTAC
>JALHOV010000671.1:809-3973 GCA_022842865.1 Vulcanimicrobiota bacterium
ACTTTACTCTGCTGCTTCATCGTCTCTCCTTCATTCAGTGCATGTTCTCGATGACCTGGGACATGGGCAGCATGGTGGCCAGTACGAGAGTGCCCACCATCAACCCGATAAAGGCCATGATGGCCGGCTCGAGCATGGCCGTAAAGATGTCCAGGGAATGATCGACTTCGGCTTCGTACATCTCGGCTGCCTTGTGCAAGAGCTCCCCGAGGCTAGCCGATTCTTCACCCGCCTGTACCATGTTTAGCATAAGCTTCGGGAAAAAACCCGTCGCGCCCAGGCTGTCGGCAAAAGACTCGCCTTGATTCAGACCTTCGCTGGCAACTTTGATAGAATCCATGAGTAGTGGGTTTTCAGTTACTTCGGCAGAGATACCCAGCGAGTTGAGGGGGTTCATTCCGCACTCAATCTGGACGCTGAGCGCGCGTGAGAAGCGGGCATAAGCCAGGGCCCGATAGACAGGGCCGAGGCCGGGAACCTTATTAATCCAGGATGCAATCAGTCGCTGATTCTCTCGTTTACTCGCCCAACCGGGCAGAGTGAACCAGAGCAGGCTACCGATGAGCACGGACCCGATGTAGAAGGCGGGACTGCGCAAAAAAGTAGTGATCTTCATGACAATCACGGTGATCAGGGGAGGCTCGACGCCGGACCCGGAGATGAGTTCAAACATTCCCTTCATAATGTAAGGAGGGATGGTGACCATCATAATAGTCGCGATGACAAAGATGAAGGCGGGATACCCCAGGGCGCTCTTCACCTTGAGCACCAGTGCGCGCTCTTTCTCTTCGTAGCGACTCAATTCAAGCAGCACCTGGTCGAGCAGTCCGGTTTTCTCGCCCATCTGAACCAGTCTTAGTTGAAGCTTGCTGAAGGCGCGTGGATAGCAATTCATAGCCGCAGAGAGAGGATAGCCGCCCTGAATGCGCTGGGCCATACCGCGGCAGACCTCAGCCAGTTTCGGGTCATCTGACTGATCGGCCAGGTAGTCCAAAGACCGGTCAACCGTCACTCCGGCCAAAACCATGGTGGATAGGGAACGCAAGAATACGGTTTTAGACTCAGACTTCGGGCGGATCTGCTCGATTTGGCTGAGTTTGATTTGGTTTCGCTGCGGCGCCACCCGACGCCCCGGGCTAGTTCCGGTCACCGTTGTAGACGATAGGATGAGAGTCATTGAAAGGATGCCCCTCCAAGATGCTCACCTTCACTCCCTGAACTGCCTGCTCTGGCGGCCGGCTAGTCTTATTATACCAGTACCTTGCACGCAAAACAAGCAAGGTCCTTTGTAATGACCTTGTTCGTCACAGGACCTGTCGGCCCTTGAAGGGAGGTGCATTTTCGAATCCGAAGCAGAACGCCGTGCAAATAGAAGAACGAGTGGTGGTCCTCGACTACGGCTCACAATATAACCTGCTGATTGTGCGCAGGCTTCGCGAAGTTGGAGTTTACGCCGAGTTACTTGACCCCGACCAGAGTTGGGACGAGCTTCGCCGAGGTGTGCCCATTCGCGCCGTGATTTTATCGGGTGGGCCCAATAGTGTCTATGAGAGCGGAGCGCCCACGCTTCCCAAGGGGTTGCTTGAGGCCGGAGTGCCTCTGTTGGGCATCTGCTATGGCATGCAGTTGCTGGCCAAGGAGCTCGGCGGTCAGGTGGTCGCCTCCACCCGACGCGAGTATGGCCCCGCAACCTTCCGCATCCATCAGGCCTCGCCGCTCTGGCAGGGACTGCAAGAGAATGAACATTGCTGGATGAGCCACGGCGATCAGGTGTTTAAATTGCCGTCCGGCTTCGAATCGCTGGCTTCAACGGACACCGCCCTGGCGGCCATGGGGGATGAGAAGCGCAAGATCTACGCGCTGCAGTTTCACCCGGAAGTCACCCATACTCCGTCTGGAGTGCGCATTCTCAAGAACTTTGTGGAGCTGGCCGGGTGCCAGTTCAACTGGACGGCCGGCAACTTCGTAGAAGCCAGCCTGGCAGAGATCGCCCGACAGGTGGGTGAGGACCGGGTGGTTTGCGCCATCTCGGGCGGAGTGGACTCAACAGTGGCGGCGGTGCTCGTGCATCGGGCGATTGGCGCGCGGCTGACCTGTCTCTTCGTGGACAACGGGCTGCTGCGTCAGGATGAGGGCGATCAGGTGATGGAATCGCTTTCCGTGCTCGGCCTCGACGTGCGCCGCGTGCAAGCTCAAGAGCGCTTCCTCAAGGGCTTGGCCGGGGTGACCGACCCGGAGAAAAAGCGCAAGAAGATTGGTGAGGCCTTTATCAGGGTCTTCGAGGAACAGGTGGCCGCGCTGGGCGAGGTACCTTATCTGGTCCAGGGGACCCTTTACCCCGATGTCATCGAAAGCGGGCAGGGGGGGCACAAGAAAGCACACAACATCAAGACCCACCACAATGTGGGCGGTTTGCCGGAGGACCTGAAATTCAAGCTGGTCGAGCCGCTCCGCCAACTTTTCAAGGACGAGGTCCGCAGAGTGGGGCGGGAACTGGGGATCGACTCGCGGTTGTTGGAGCGCCAGCCTTTCCCCGGACCGGGTATGGCGGTACGCTGTCTGGGCGAGGTCCGGGAGGACCGTCTGGTCGTTTTGCGAGCCGCCGACGCTATCGTGCGCTATGAATTGGACAAACTGCCGTTGGAAGGTCCGGGTCGGCGCCCCTGGCAATACTTTGCGGCCCTTTTGCCCGTCAAGTCGGTGGGGGTGCAGGGAGACCTTCGCTCTTACGCCGAGGTCGTGGTGGTGAGGGCCGTCTATTCCGAGGATGCCATGACCGCGCAGGTGGCCGATCTCGATCACAGTTTGTTAACTCGCCTGGCCACGCGCATCGTCAACGAAGTCGCCGGAGTCAGCCGAGTGGTCTACGACATTACGCCAAAGCCGCCCGGCACCATCGAATGGGAGTAGTCTTTTGAAGAACCTCAGTCCCCAGGAACAATTAACCGTCCTCAAGCGTGCTAGCGCCGAAATTATCAGTGAGCAAGATCTGTTGGCTCGCATCGAGTCCAGTCAGAAAGAAAAGCGGCCGATGCGCATCAAGCTCGGTCTTGATCCGACCGCCCCCCATATTCACCTGGGCTTTGCGGTCGTGCTGCGTAAATTGCGCCAATTTCAAGACCTGGGCCATCAGGTGGTGCTCTTGATCGGTGATTTTACCGCTC
>JALHOV010000672.1 GCA_022842865.1 Vulcanimicrobiota bacterium
GTGCATGAAAATCGGCATCTGCAACCCGGGCCAAGCGGTCATCACCGGCGGGCACTGGCTGGAGGCCAAGAAGATTATCCATACGGTCGGTCCCATCTGGGAAGGTGGTGACTACGGCGAAGAAGATGTCCTCCGCTCCTGTTACCGCGCCTCAATGGAACTCGCTCGAGAGCACGAACTCGAACACATCGCCTTTCCCTGCATCGCGGCTGGAGTCTACGAATTTCCTGGCGACTTGGCGGCGCGAGTTGCAGTCCAGGAAGTACAGGCCTTTATGGCCGCCAACTCTAATCCCCGGCACGTGACGTTCTGCTGTTTCCAGGAACAGGATTTAGAGCACTATCGAGTAGCCCTCGCTTATGCGTGATCGGCAATCGCTGCGAAGCTTCGGGCCCGATAGAAACTGATTATTCTGCCTCCTGAAGATGTCGGCAATGACGAAGAAGGGCTCAATTTGCCGGCCTTCGTGGCTCTCGTGCTTAACGTGGTCGCAGGCGCCGGGACCCGGCATTGGCTTCAAGCTGGGCCCAGCCTGGGAGACAGAATCGTCGACGAGATCGCCGTTCTGACCGGGTTCTTCTCCGCAGGTGATCCGGAAGGGCAGGAGGTCATCCGCCTGATCAACGAGCGGTCAGAAAGTATCTATGCTTGCCTGGCTCGGGCGGAAGCCGGGACGCCCCAGACTGCCGACGACCTCAGTTTTCTGCAGCGAGCCCGCAAATAGCTCAGCTTTCCCGCGGCACCACTTCGAACAGTGCCCAAACAGTGACGTAGCTATGCGGGTCGCCGTCCCACGCCTCGGGGAGTAGTGCCTGGGCAAGCTTGGCGTCCTCCAGTTTCAGCAGCCCATTCTCGCCCGTCCGCCGAGCGATTGGTTCGAGAGCCCCCTGCCAACGTCCGCAGTTCAGCAACGATGAAGTCCAAGTTTCGTCGGACAAGTCATGTCCAAGCAGCGTCAGCCGCGAGTGCGCGAGGCCCCCGTTTGTGCCAAAAGCATCGGTAAAAAGCAGGCAATAATCGCCAGACGTTCGGGGCCGAAGCAAGAGCCTGTTCTCCCGCTCCCAAAGCTCTTCGAGTGTGTTAATAGGGTAATTCCCGTCCAGACACGGGTTGCACGCAAGGTCGAGGCTTCGGACCTCCTGCAGGTGCGACAGGCCGGCAAACTGGACATAGCTGTTCCACCCCGGGTCACCGGTACGAAATAACTTTCGTTGGCTAAGCCACATTTCGCTGCCATCGCTGGCCATGCCACCCTCCTACGTGGGATTAATTTTGGTCGGCCTTGGCGGAGCGGATCACCGATTTATGAGCCCCCATATACTCGTGGCTGCTCATCCCCTCCAGGTCAGGCACCAGCTTTAAGCCTACGCTGGCCAGAGCGTCGAGCAGGTCCATGGCTGTGATATCCTGGTGACCGCAAAGCGCAAGTTCGTCGGCCAGCCACTGAGCTCGTCCAAGCTGAGATTCTGGGAGCTGGCTTTCGTTGTCTGCATCCATCGGAAGGACTTCTCGACCAGGTAGATGCCTTCCCGCGCAGTCTAAACGAACTCGATGGCCAGGTCCGACCGCCAGCTCATCATCATCGTTCCTCCAAATCGCGAGTCGGAGAGCAAAGGCGGATCTTGGGCGTTAAACCGGAGCAGCCGGGGCCGCCCGCCTTCGACAAAGGCCATCACATTGACCCATGACGGACACGACGGGCCGGCCCCGAAAAGGTGCCTAAGAAACTCTCCCTTCATGTTACGTGGGACGAGCTTGGCGGAGGGGACCTTGAGCAACCTGCATCTGTTCGTAACCGGGTCGATGTCCTTAGAATGGACCAGCTCGATTCCCTCCAGGCTGTTGACGAGGGGAAATCCCTGTTCCTTCAGCAACTGGTTGAGGTTGTAGAGAAGCTTCGACGTCAAAACAGTCACCGAATCTTCCCGATAACCTTCTCGCTGATGAGAGACCTGCTCGGTCGAAATTTGGAACCCGCCGAACGGGATAAATCGGATGACAGTGTCACAACGGTCAGGTGAATAACCCATCGGACCTTCACCCTGGAATTTAGTCCACAGCCGCTGCGCCCAGACCTGGGCCTGGGAAGGGTCAGATGAGATTGTAGCTTCGCCGTTGAAATGGATGACCAGGTCACCGTTCAACCATTCAACCAGAACGCTAAGCTGACCGCCTCGCAAAATGGATTGAACAAGGCCTGATTGACTCCAACCGATGGTGACAATTTCGTCGCCTTCGCGAATACACCAGAACGGCTGGGGTAACGTCACCCCTTGAACGGATTGATAGAGAAAAGTCGGTCGGCTAGGTCCGCCTAAAAGCCAGTGCCACTCTTCACCGCTCACGGATCCGCCTTCACCAAGACGCAACCGCCAGGAACTTTCCAAGGGGGGCACTTTTGAGCAACGACCTGGTGCTGACCAATTGAGTAACCACTGGACGCTCCCCCAAACCCCGACCGGAACTTCTGGCCGTCGGCCAGGCTAGCCCAATAAATGGGCAAAACTATATCAGGGCGGTTTGTCATTCACCGACAATTTCGATGAATTTCTTACCCATCCTGTAGGCTGAAAGAACGATGTAGAGCCAGGTTTGACCATCCCCTTGGGTTCCGTTTGCAACGAATAGAAAGGCCCAAAAACCTTGAGAATTATTGGAGACCGGTGCTACTCCGAATTTGCCTGCTGTCGTCCTTTCGTTGTTGTCCAAACCTTGCGAGATTGCTACTCCAGCAGTTTACCTGAAAAACTGGGGAAATAGGCTGATCGCAGATTGGCTGAAGGTCGAGGGCCTGCTGGCTGTTACCCCGCATCGAGGAGGGGGCCTTCGCTTAGCCTTCTTCGAGGCCCGGAACTTGAGAGCACGCGGAATCCAAGAAATGGAACTCTGCCTACTCCAGAACGCGACCGTCAAGGCGTTCTATCAGCAGCTTTCGAGACTTTTCAAGGGCACCAGTTTCCACCAGGATTTTAGTAAACAGCTCTCTTTTCTCGAAGACAAAGACACCTAAAAATAGCCCCTCGTCGACAATCGAGCGAGCTAGCTCATCGTCCCCGGGACAGGTCCGCAACGCGCATCGTAAATCCTCCTCGTCCCTGAGCATCAAAAGGGAGTAGCCCAGTTCGCTGGGGCGCAGACGGGGAGATTGAGGCATCGTGGCAACTTTGACGACGGCGTGGCCGCTCCCCTATCGAATGCGTTGGGATGCCCTCGGTTCTCTCGCCACTGTTGAGAGTTTTCTTTCAGAGTTGGGCTGCGGATTGCTAAGCATTGAGAATACCGAAACCATGGATACCGGATGGAGCAAGCCGGTCGCGACGATGGTCGCCAGCGACCGGCCCCATGGCTTTCTGCTCTTTGAAAAGGATCCACTTTGCCGAGGTTAGCAGTGATGGCCGTGGAAACCAACCTCATGCGTCCCGACATTCGCCAGCAGCAGTTGGATCGGCTCTTCCAGTCTTCTACCGCCGTCGAGGTGGCCGATTGGATGCTGAACGAGCCGAAACGAACTCTGGAGCCGAGAGTGTTGTTGCGCTTATCGGATCCAGATGAGCTTAAGCGACTCGCTGGATTCCTTCGCATCCAGCCTCGCGGCAATCCCAGTCACACATTTGGTCCTGGCGACTACCTTTTACTCTTTTTGCCGTCTGGTCAACAACTTGAATTGAAACATGCCTTCGAAGGGGTGACACTGAGAGCGGAACGGTTGTGGCGCTATGATGCTCCCCTTGCCGACGGTCCCGGCCTTATACACTATTTGCAACTCCGTGACGTCAATCTTCCGGGCTACGAGAGTGTGCGTTCCGAGCCCTTTCCAGTGGACTCAGACCTGCTCGACTGGGAATCACCGCCCGATCCCCCAGTAGACGTCGTCCTTCACAGCTTGGAACACCTGGAGAAGACCATTCCGGATCCAGTGGAACTGGCGGAATCGCTGTTCATCTGGAGCGCGCCAGGTAGCGAAGTTTGGGAC
>JALHOV010000673.1 GCA_022842865.1 Vulcanimicrobiota bacterium
GCAGGCCCTGCAGAGCCTGGGGAGTGGGTGTATCGCCGAAGGTGAAGTTCTCGAGGGCAATCGCGTCCTCGGGGGCGGCGAGCAGGGTGCAGCGTGAATCTCCTCCATCGCGGCCGGCTCGACCGATTTCCTGGGCATAGTTCTCGATGCTCTTGGGCAGATTATAATGGATGACGGAGCGGATGTCTGCCTTGTCCACTCCCATCCCAAAGGCGATGGTAGCGACCACCACGCCTTCGGGGCTGGCCATGAATTCATCTTGAATGCGGCTGCGCTGATCCGCTTCCAGGCCGGCGTGATAGGCGACCGCCCGGCGCCCATGGCTGATGAGAACGCGCGCAACCTCTTCGGCAGTGCGCTGCAGGGTCACGTAGACGATGTTGGGGCCAGGCTGAAGGGCCGAAACCAGTCGCTGGTTACGAGTGGCAGCGCTGCCAGGCTGCATGTCCAGCTGAAGGTTTTGGCGATGGAAAGGGCTGCGGATGATGCCTTCGGCCGGAATGTCGAATGCTTTGGCGATGCTTTCGGCAACCGCCGGCGTGGCAGTGGCCGTCAGGGCCAGCACGCGCGGCACCTTCAAGACTTTAGACAGGCGCGCAAGTTTCATGTAGTCTGGCCGGAAGTTATGTCCCCATTCGCTAATGCAGTGGGCTTCATCGACGGCCAGCAGAGCAATCGGCAGCTCCTTCAGGGTCTCCAAAAATCTCTCGTTGCCCAGACGCTCCGGTGCGATATAGAGCAACTTGAGTCGATTCTGGCGCAAGTCGTTGTAGACGCCGCGAGTTTGCTCGGCCGTCAGGCTGGAATCCAGGCGTGCGGCAGCTACGCCGCGGCGCTGCAAGGCGTCCAGCTGGTCTTTCATCAATGCGATGAGCGGGGAGATGACCAGCGTGAGGCCATCTAGAGCGACGGCTGGCAGCTGGTAGCACAGGCTCTTGCCGGCGCCGGTAGGAAAGATGGCCAGCGCTGAATCCCCCGCCAGGAGGCGGTTGATCACCGCTTCCTGGCCGGGGCGAAATTGCTGGAGACCAAAGGTGGATTGAAGAATGTTCTGCATATTCCGAGCCTAACTGCTCCAGCCCGAAACTTGGGTGAACTGGTAACGTTTAGGCTTTCGGCGTGGGCCTGTGTGAGAACCTACTTGCTGAAGAGATTGCCCAGCGCATTGGGGTCGTCCAGGTCGATGACGCCGCCAAACTCGAGGTTGCTGGCACCGGGAATGTTGAAGGTCAGGGTCTTCTTGCCCTCCTTGGGCTTGGTGTCGAAACCCTCGCTGGAGGCTTCCAGGTTGACCTTGCCAGTGGCCGGATCGTAGGGGGCCTTGATGTGGTGACGGAATTCATCCTGTCCGTTAGAGCGAAGCACGACCTGGCCTTCCTCGGTGTAGAGGCTCTGGGTGGGAGAGTCGAAGCCGCCAAGCTTGTGGGCTTTCCAATCGGCGCTGGGGGCCTGGCCCGTTTTGCAGAACTCCTGGATACGGGGGTCGGCAATTTCCTTGATAAAGGACTCGCCCTGGCTGACAAAGCGATCATCGACGCGTCCGTCAGACTGGATTTCGTCTTTTTTACCGGGCTGGTAGGCGAATCCGTAAGCCAGATTGCTGATTCCGCTGATAGCCATGACTTGAGTCCTCCAAAAATCTTATGCCATATTCAACCACTCAGCCCTGAAATAACTATGAAGCCCCAGATTCGACAGGGTAGCGCCAAGAGGGAATAGTTAAGTGCGGCCGTGAAGACCCGACCCGCATGCCACTCTGGAAGGCTTTAGACCGACAGGTTGAACGCGCCGTGCTGCGCTCCCTTACGGAGCGGGAGCACTTTCTACTGCGCTGCGGCATGTTTCTGGTGATCGTTTGCTCCGTGTGTTTCTCCTATAAGTATCCGGCTGCTGCTTCCCAGTTGCTTTTCATGCAGTTGGCCATGCTCACTTTCTTTTTCGGACTGCGTGCCGGTGGGATCTGGCTGGTCCCGACCTGGCTTCTGTACTGTGGCTTCGTGGAAGGCCGATTTGAACGAGCACTTTTTAGCCTGTTCTGTGTCTATGCGCTATTGATCACCGGTGTCACGGTGCATAAGTTCCGTCAGGCCAGGCGCCAGCAGCTGCAGTTGGAGTCAGCCCTGGATATGGCGCGACAGGTGCAAATCAGCTTGCAGCCCCCTCCTCTGGTCGACTTCGGCTACGCTCAACTTGCCTGTCAAATTGAAATGGCCAAGCAACTCGGAGGAGATTTTGTCTGCCATCAGGCCACCTCCAAGGGGCATTTCATTTTAATTGGTGATGTGATGGGCAAAGGAGCGCAGGCCGCTTTGACGGCTGCCTATGTGAAAGGGCTGTTTGATGAGCTGGCCCGCACCATGGAAGACCCCCAGGTCTTGCTGATGGTTTTGCACGAGCATCTGGTAGAGCGTACGGTTGTGGACTCCTTCCTGGCGGCCACCTGCGTTCTCCTGGATCAAGAGGCACAGTGCTGGCGTATATGTAGAGCAGGACTCCCGGCCGCCGGCGTGGTTCGGCTGGACGGTTCCTGCGTGTGCGCCAACGAACCGGGAATTATGCTGGGTATTCCCGTTCCGCCCAGCCTGGTCACTTGCAAAGTGGCCTATCAGCCAGGTGACCAGTTTTTCCTGGCCAGCGATGGGCTATGCGAGGAAGAGCAGTTGCCCTCGCAAGTCGTCAACGCGCTCCTGAGCGCCGCCGGACGTTCTCCTGAGCATGCGCTCCGTCATTGCGTGACGACCTTGCGCAACTCTACCTGTGTGGGGGCTGAAGATGACAAAACAGCCGTCCTGATCCGTTGGAATTGATGAGTTTTTGAGCCACGCTCTGCGCCAACAATTGATTCGCGCCGTCGAGCTTGCCGGCGGCGAGGTGTTGCTCGAACGCTACGTTACCAAGCCCGGCGTTTTTCTCTGCCAGGAGCCGGGCAGCCCTTCATCCACGATCAAGGAGTTGGCGCTTCACTGGGGCATGGACCCCGAGGCTTCGCTCTTTCAGACCTTAGCCGAGAGTTCGGCCATTCTTACCTATATGAATCCTTCTTCTCGCGAGCACACCGGCGCCGACTATGTGCGCGCTGTGCTGGAACGAGGTCATTCCTCGATCGCTGGCCAGACTTTTGTCAGTCTTGGTCTGTTTGGCATCCCCCTCGAGATCGTTGTTGAGCTTCTTTCGCACGGGCTGGATTCCACGGCCCGCATGACAAGCAGCAATATCAAGGCGATGGACGACCCCCTCTTTTGCGTGTTCGGACCTCACCGCCAGCAGCAGATCGATAGGCTGGAGAAGATTCTGGCACTGCACTGGCCCCTACCTCACCGGGAACTGAGCAATAGCATCTGGCCGAGCAATCGAGCGGTTTTTCTCATCATGGGAATGCGCCTGGTCGACTGGGCCAAGTTGTTGGCGAAACGCTTGCCCAGGGCTGGCAACGAAGCTGCTCTACGTTATTTGTGCCAGCATATCTCCACGGTTTTACGTGAGGTGGAGGACTACCGGATGGTCATTGAGGCGCCTGGGGACTTTGATCCGTGGCAGTGAGGAAAATCGCGCTCATCACTCAAAACGCTCGCAAGGCCGAAGAGTGGTCGCTCTTTCTGCGCTCTCAGGGGATTTCTGTTTCTCAAATGTTGCCTGGCTCCAGCTCTCCGAAAGAATTACTGAACCAGGGATTTAACCTGGTTTGCCGGGAGCAATCGATGCTGGTGATTCCAGGCGGCGAGGAACTTGCCCCCCTGGAGCATCTGCGCCCGGTCGACCATCTGTGTGTCGTGGAATGCTGGCATGCGCAGAAGGGGCGGGCAATTTTTCGAGCCCGGCGGGCTGGCTACATTGACGTCACGCGACCCCTGGAGGGCGGCGGCTGGTGGGACTCACAGTTTTGCGACGCCAGCACCGGCCTCAGTTACCAAGATCAGGCTCTTACGAGGGGGACAAAACTAACCGCCCGAAGCACCGCTTTGG
>JALHOV010000674.1 GCA_022842865.1 Vulcanimicrobiota bacterium
TTTGTTTACTGTTCCTCCAGCGAGATCTACGGAACCGCCCTGCACGCTCCCATGGACGAGCACCACCCCTTGCGACCCACCACCGTTTACGGCGCCTCGAAGCTGGCAGGGGAAGTCTACACCCTGGCGGCCGAACTGCCGGTTACGGTAGCCCGACCTTTCAACACGTATGGCCCGCGTGAGCACCATGAGGGAGCCAGCGGCGAGGTGATTCCGCGGTTTGTCGTGCGCATCGCTAACGGATTGGCGCCGATGATCTTCGGCGACGGCTCGCAGACCCGAGACTTCACCCACGTAAGCGACACCGCCCGTGGCCTGATGTTGGCGGCCGAGCGACCTGAGGGACGTGGACAGATTATCAATCTGGCTCGCGGGCAGGAAGTCAGCATTGCCAGAATAGCCGAATTGCTGCTCGAGAAAATGGGGCGCACCGATCTTGAGCCGCAGTACCGCGGAGCGCGTCCCTCAGACGTCGATCGACACTTTGCGGCGACTGGGAAAGCCCAAGAACTGCTGGGCTTTGAAGCCCAGCTCGACATCGAGGTTGGTTTGGATCGTTACCTCCAGTGGTTTCACGAGGCTTACCCACAAGCCTCGCGCCTGCTGGAGGAGGTCCAGGACCAAAACTGGTAGTTCTCTCCAGTGCACAAAGTTCAAGGCAATTTGCTCGGTCTCAAGCCCAGTCATAAGCAGCGACTGGAGAAGCTATATCAAAGACGCGTCAATCCCGACCAGATTGTGAGTCCGGAGCTGGCCCGCACCATCTGCGAGATCTCTCGCGAGATCTCTCGCCAGGTGGGACTTTTTCTGGATCGGCGCGGTCGCGTTCAGGACGTATTCGTGGGCGACGCCCGCCAGATTACCCTGACCGGGCTGGGTCGCTACCGGGCCGGCAAGACTCGACTGCGCGGTTTGCGCTTCGTCCACACCCATCTCCAGGGTGAACCGCTCAGCCAGGATGACCTCACTGATCTGGCCTTGCTCCGTTTCGATGCCATCGTGGCCGTCGAAGCGACCGAGCAGGGCATGCCCGGAAAAGTGTTTTGGGCCCACCTGAAACCAGGCAACAATCCCCAGGATCCCTGTCAGAGCGAGGCCTCTCCCAGCCTGCATCAGTTGCCCCAAGACTTTGACCATTTCATCGACGGCCTGGAACGAGAGTTGGCCGACAACTGGGAGAGAAGTCACGAACACAGCGGCAAGCGTCTGGCTTTGCTGGTGGGCGTCACGACCTTCTCACTGGACCGGCTCAAGCGCAACATGGACGAGTTGCGCAACCTGGCAGAGTCGGCCGACTTTGAGGTGGTCGAGGTGGTAACCCAACGCCGCCAGCAGCTCGACCCCCGCTACGTAGTGGGCAGCGGTAAGCTCAAAGAGCTTTATGTGCAATGCATGCAGCAAGGTGTGGACCTGCTGATCTTCGACGGTGAGTTATCTGCTTCCCAGGTGAGGGCCATTTCGGAGTTCGGCGAGTTAGAAGTTTGGGACCGCACGCAACTGATTCTAAATATCTTCGCCCGGCGCGCTCACAGTGGCGCAGGCAAAGTGCAGGTGGAGCTGGCCATGCTGAAGTACACGCTACCGAGGCTGGTGCTTAAAGACAATTTCCTCTCGCGCCTGACAGGCGGCATCGGCGCTCGTGGTCCCGGCGAAACCAAGATGGAGGTTTGGCAGCGGCGCATTCGCGACCGCATCAATCGTCTCGAGAAGGAACTCGACGAACTTTCGCGCCAGCGCAAATTGCGGCGCGACCGCCGCCAGAAGAACGACCTGCCCATCGTCTCCATCGTGGGCTACACCAATGCCGGCAAATCCACCTTGATGAACCGCCTGACCCACAGCCAGGTGCTGGCGGAGCAGCGCATGTTCGCCACGCTAGAAACCACCACACGCCGGCTGCGCCTGCCTTCCGGAGGATTTGTGCTGCTCACCGATACGGTCGGATTCATTCGCGATTTGCCCGAAGATCTGGCCAAGGCCTTTCGGGCCACCCTGGAGGAGTTGTCCGGCGCTGACTTGCTGGTGCACTTGTTGGATGCGGCCGACCCCGAGCATGGGCGCCAGTTGGAAGCCGTAGAGCAGATCCTCAGTGACCTGGCCATCGACAATCTGCCGCAACTGGTCGCTTTGAACAAAATCGATCGACTCGGTCCAGAGGAGCAGGACGAGCTGCGCCAGCAAGGACGCTTTTTGATCTCGGCCCTGGACGGTTCCGGCCTGGAGGAGCTACTCAACAGCATCGAGAGTGAACTGGCGGCTGCCGAAGCTCGCCCGTCGGAAGAAGACGGCGAAGAGAATCCTGAGTGACCCTTTTCCCACACAAACAGGCCGCACAAAGGGGCGGGCTTGCAGGTCCGCGAACGTATCCTGAATGGCTTGGAATTCCGGCTATCAGCTTCGCATTCTGAAAGGCAATCAGCAAGGTCTGGTTGTACCCCTGACAGAGCAAGTCTACATTTTGGGCCGAGCCACCAGTCAGGGCGAAACCGCGCCAGGCTATATGTTCTTTTATGAACCGACGGTCTCTCGGGTGCACGCCGAACTGCGCTGGAACGAGAAGAAAAAATCCTACTTCGTCCACCATCAGTCCAAAACAAACCCGACCCTGGTGGAGGGCCTTCCAGTGGACAAGAAGACCCCGCGTCCCCTGGAAAAGGGTCACAAGATTCAAATGGGTTATCTGGTTCTGGAAGTGGAGCCGGCAACCGAGCCATCGCAAGTCGCCGTGCGCAGCGCCCCGACTACGGCGGCGCCCAAGGAAGATAGCTCGAAAACCCACAAGATGATGGTGGGCAATATCCTGGAGGCGCTTTCCAATCTGAGCGCCGAGCGGAACCCCTCCGCTCCGGCCGCGCCCGCGGGGCCGGTCAGCACCAATCGTCTGGAGACCCGCCCCCAGCCGCGCGCCGCCGATACGGAAGCTCCCCGACCACCGAGTGGGGCTTACCTGGAGCGGGACTATGGGGCCAGCGACCAGGCCACCAACGAGATTCAGTTTACCGTTGCGCAGGGTCCCGACAAGGGGGAGATCTTCGTGCTGAAAGAGCAGGTCGGCATCGTGGGTCGGGCCATGGGCCGCGACGACCCGCGACGCGGCCAGGGGGTGTTGCTGCAGGACGACAGCTTGCCCAAGGAAGCCGCCTATGTGGTCTGGCAAAGTCGTGATAACGCCTATGGTTTGTCCGAGTCAGATACCCCCGGCGTGGCCATCCGGGTGCGCCGAGTGCATCAAGGTCAGCCCCAAGATCTGGCCGTAGGGAACGGGCCCCCGGTCCTGCTTCAAGATGGAGACGTGATTCAGTTGGGCCGTAGCGCCCTGGTTTGCCGCGTAAAGGGCGCCACGCCGCTGAAAACCTGGAGTCCTCAGGACGTAGAGCGCCCGGCGCCGCCGGTTCGGCCTTCCAGCGTGCCGCTGCCGCCCGCGGCCCCGCCAGTGTCTCCCCAAGAAGATTGGGCCCAGGCCGGGCCTCCTTCGCCATGGGGTCGTCCCGGCGAGACACCGGCTCCACCTCGTTCCATTTCCCTGAATTCGGCCCAGCCTCCGGTTCCAGCAGCCGAAACGGGGACCGGCGGCATCGTGCCGCGCAATTTCCCCGGCAGCGGCTCGCTGGGAGTGGCGCCCACTCCTCCGCCGCCGTTCAGTCGCGCCGAGAGCGAAACGACCGTTGACGAGCCCGAAGCCCCAACAACCTTTCGTGTGCCCAAGCCGCCCACGCCTCCCCGCCTGGAACCAACCTTAATCGGCCGAAATACAAGCAGCCTGGGCTCGCGCTCGGAGTTGACGCCGGTGAGGACCAGCGGGCCCGTTCCCGACCCACCCACGCGTGAGGTCAGCAACCGACCCGTCGATACCACCACTCCCCAGACTACCCCCCTGGACCCTTCGACGGTTCCTACTCTGAGCGGCACCGCGCCAGGACGAACGGCTCTGCCGACTGCGCCCGACGA
>JALHOV010000675.1:0-1578 GCA_022842865.1 Vulcanimicrobiota bacterium
AACCTCACTCAGATTCATCGTTTGCCTCCCATCATACGTTGAAGCTCTGTATGCAACGCCTGCACGGCCTCAAAATAACGGTCCTGAGCGTCCTTGAGGTGCGTGGCGGTATTGGCCGCGGTGCGCTTTGTCACATCGCTCTCCTTCGAGAGCTGCTGGGCGGCCTGATCGGCTTTGGCGGCGGCGGCGTTGACCTGCTCGGGCAAATCCCTGGCGACCGCTTGCTGGTTGAGATTCATCTGCCCTGTCAAGGCCTGGGTCAGTTGTTGCGATGCGCCCAACCCTTGCTGCTGGAAATCCACGTGACGGGCGCCAAGGACCTGAGTGGCACTGGCATAGTTGGCCTGCACGGCCGGCCCGTGCACACTGGTTAAATGAGCGGAGACTTTGCCGATTTCCTGGGGAAGCGTTTCCTCCGTCAGCACTTGGAGCCGCAAACTCAACGCTTTGGCGGAAGCGGCCAACTGGTCAAAGTGGGACGTTTGGAAGGTCGACCCCAGGATCGAATCGGCTTCGGTCAGCAGAGTGCTAGCCACTTTGTATTCGGAGCTCTGACGTTCGCCCTCTTCTCGAGCCGCCAACACCAACTCTGAGGATGCCTGCCGCAGGCGGACGCTCCTCTCTTCGACGTCCCGGAGAGCGTCGCTTACCTGGCGAGTGAACTCGCCTAACTGGCCCTGCACGGCGTTTCCCGCGGCCGCCAAGGCTCCCACCCGCGTATCGCCGGTGGCGGCCAACTGCACGGCGAGTTGCTGAATCTCCAGCTGCAGTGCCTGCAAACTCTGCTGAGTGGTAGAAGCCAGGCCGGTAACCTCGACCAGGCCTCTCTCGGCGGAGGCGATAATCTGTGGAAGTTCTTGCTGGTCTTTGCGCACCTGAGCAATCGAGGCGTGACTATCGGCCTGATAGGAACGAAAAGCGATGCGGATACTTTGGACCAATTTTCGAGCAGTGAGAAGTTCACTGCCAAGTTGCTGCAGAAGCGCCATTTTGGTTTCCCTTACTTGGAATGAAACGAGAAGAGGTCGTAAGTCTGGTCGGCTTTGTTGTGAATGGCCCGAATCAAAGCGAGCGGTTCGGCGACGGTCTCGGTCAGTTTTTGGGCCACAGCGTGCATCGTTTCGCCCAGTTCGAGAGGTCGTTTCGCCAGGTCTTTCAGCTGAGTCAGCGCCTCTTCAAGGGCTTTGCTCAGTTGTTCGAAATGGTCTAACGTATCCACCAGAAATGCCTGCCGCACTTTTTGATCGGCTTCCTGGGACTGAGTGGTCAGACCCAGGATGACTTCCTGGAGGGCCTTCTGGGCGGCCGTCGCGACGGCGCCAAACTGGCTCTGGAGCTGCGCCACCTGCTGGTCAATCTGGCCACTGAGGGCGTTCCAGTTCAGGTCCAACTCAGCGCTTTGGGCAGTCAATTGCTGCAACTCCGCGGTCACAGCCGCCAGCAGTTGGGTGGCGTGATCACCTGCCTGGCCCGCCGCCGTCTGCGCCTGATTCACCAGTTGGCGCTGCAGCGAAGCCAGTTCCTGCATTCCTTGCTCGGTCTGGGACAGAGCCTTCTCAACTTCCTGAAGGGCTGTCT
>JALHOV010000675.1:1588-3946 GCA_022842865.1 Vulcanimicrobiota bacterium
CTGCACGCCTGGAACGAGTGCTTGAATGGCCCGGTCGTTGGCATCAAGGTCCTCCACCAGGCCCGCGTGCAGCTGTGTGACGCGGGCCTCCATGGCTCCGGCCGCTGTCTGGAAGGTAGCCAGACCTGACGCTAGCGTTGAGTCCATCGTATGAAGGAAAGTTTCCAGGGCCTGAAGCTTTTGGTTGGTGGACTGAATCTCGACCACCAGCGTCTGATGACGGCCGGCCACCGCCTGTGCAAATTCATCGACCGTCGTGGTGTCCTTCGATGAGGCGCTTTGGAGTTCTTGAGCGGCCGTAACAGCTGCTTCCGTTTCCCGAACCAGACCCATTCATCTACCTCCCCGCTTGTTGGCTTTCGGCATTTCTTCATCTGACCGAATTCCCCTTGGAAAGGAGGGAATGCTCCAGGACGGGAACCACCTGGCCACATGGCATACGAACTCCTCGCTACCACCTCCACCCCGGCCCTGATCGTCTATCTCATCGACGTGAGCGCTTCTATGATGCTGCCGATGGGCGATCAACGCCGCATCGACGTGGTGATGTCCGCCCTGGGGGCGGCTTTGCGCCAGATGGTTTTTCGCTCCACCAAAGGCGTGCGCATTTCCCCGCGCTACCGCGTGGCCATGTACGCGTACTCGGACCACGTCTACGACCTGCTCGACGGAATCAAGTCGGTCGATCGAGTCGCCCATCTCGGCGTTCCCGAACTTTCCACGCTGCGCAGTTCACGCACCTCCAAAGCCTTCGAAGCGGCCGAGCGCCTGCTGCTGGCCGAACTACCGGCCTTGCGCAACTCGCCCGCCCCGGTGGTTTGCCACATGACCGACGGCGAGTTTACCGGAGAGGACCCGGAGCCAGTGGCCCAGCGAATCAAGCAGATTTCCGTGGCCGACGGCAACGTGCTGGTAGAGAACATCTTTATCACCGATGAGTTTCTGGCGGACCCGATCAGCGATCCCTATCGCTGGGGGGGAGTCACTCCCAGCACCGGATTGGCCAGTGAATACGCGCGCAAGCTCTGCCGCATGTCCAGTCCGCTGCCGGAGAGCTACGCCCGCATGATGCGAGAAGCCAATTACCAGATGGCCTCCGGCTCGTTAATGGTGCTGCCGGGTCACAGCCCCGAATTTGTCGCGATGGGCTTTCAGATGTCAGCCGCCACCCCTGTGCACTGAAGTGGATTCTCCCTTCAGCGCCCGCCGCTTACCCCAGGATCGCGAGAGTGCACCTGCCTGGGAACAGGCTGAGGGACTGCGCTGGCGCTGTGCTTTCGCCCGGGCCGCCGAAACCAGGGCCAGTGGAGACGTGGGCCAGGATTGCGTGGTAGTGGCTCGGGCCGCTCAGGGTTTTTCCTTCTGCGTGACCGACGGAGTCAGTCAATCCTTTTTCGGGGACCTCGCCGCCGCCGCGCTGGCGGATGGGCTGGTGCACTGGCTGAATACACTGGAACCGGGCGTCAGCCTGGAGTCTGCGCGCGCCAGCCTGGAGACTTGTCTGCGCGAGCTGTGCCTGGAGGTCAGCGAGGACGTGCGAAACCAACCATTGCCCGCCGAATTACCGGAAATGCTGCGACAGGTCCTGGAACAAAAAAGGTCGATCGGGTCGGAAAGCATGTATGCCTGTGGGCGCATCTGGCGCCCCAACCCCTCTCACCCACACGGGCACCTGGTGCTTTCCTGGCTGGGCGACGTGCGCTGCCGCACCTGGTGGACTGGCCAGGAATGCAAATTAGAGGGATTCCGCACCGAAGACCGCTGGTCGAGTGGCCGCGGCATTTTGGGGAGCCCGGGACTTTTTGTGTCGTCCTTGATCGGGCCGGGCGGCCGTCTGGACCGGGTGGCCGTTTACTCGGACGGCCTGGAAATCCTCGACAATCTGTGCCAACTGCCGGATAACGAAGGCCTGAGCCGGGCCATTGCTGATCTGGCCCGCAATCCGAAGTCCGACGACGTTTCGCTGGTCGAAGTCGAGTTGACTGACTAGTACTCCGATCCTGGTTTTCTCGCTTCGCAGGGGATTTGTGACACCGTTGGCAAAAGGGCGGCGGTCGTCGGGGGACGGACTCTACAATCGAGCACCCCTACAACAACCTGAGGTTGAATGGGTAGGTAGGGTGATGAGGCTAAGCAACTTAAAGGCCGGAGCCGCACGGTTCCTGGTGGGCAGTCTGATTTTGGCGACGGCGGTGGGGGCCCAAGAGCTTCCCGACCTGGCCGCGCCCAGCTTGGGACAGGCGACCTCTCCGGGCACGGGCCCCGAGTCGACTCCCAACGTAGAGGTAAAGGAACGCACGCTCAAGGTCAACAGCTTTCAGCTCGAGGGCGACGTCGGTACGCAAGATCGGAAGAGCG
>JALHOV010000676.1 GCA_022842865.1 Vulcanimicrobiota bacterium
CCGCTGGCAAAAAACCTGGTAGATCATCACTCCCAGGCTGTAGATATCGCTGCGTATATCGGCGCCGTCCCCCACGATTTGTTCCGGCGCCATGGCATAGGGTGTGCCCAACACCATGCCGGGACTGGTGATGCGATTGGCTTTGCTGGCGATCTTGTGAAAGCAGGCCAGGCCGAAATCGAGCAGTCGCACCTGATTGGTGCTGTCCACCAGCACGTTTTCGCTTTTGAGGTCGCGGTGGATGATGTTGTGCTGATGCAAATAGTGAAGTGCGTCGGCCAACTGGATGAAGAAGGTTAGCGCTTCTTGCCCAACCTGGCGAGAAAGGCTCTGGCCCGGCGCGGCCTGAAAGCGCCGGCCGATGTCCATTCCCTGCACGAACTCCATGCTGTAATAGCAGAGGTCGTTTTCGAAGGACCGCTCGTAGACACTGACCAGACCAGGATGGTCCATCTGCGAGGCGATGTCAAACTCGCGTTCAAAACGCAGGCGATCCAGGGTGGCCGCGGTGAGTTCCGGCAGCAGCACTTTGAGGGCGACTTGCTTGCCCTGACGATCGCGGGCCAGGTAGACCTTGCCCATACCACCCACACCCAGCAGCGCTAAAATGGAAAAGGCGCCAATTTGCGTCGGGTGGGGTGAGGTCATGGCGCCTCGTTTCGCAAGAACGCTGGTCCGGCCCTCTGTGGGTTACAAACCCATTAACAAATCGTTCATACCTGTGCGGCCGCCATTGGATAGGATAAATGTCTAGACCATTCAGGGGGGCTGAACCGAATGAGCGTACTCGATCTGAGAAGACTGACCGGAGTCGCGCGCCAGCAGGCGCTGCGTCTCATCTTGATCGGCCCGCCCGGCGCAGGCAAGGGAACTCAGGCCGCCGTTCTCAAGGACCGCTACGCCCTGGCGCACATCTCCACGGGCGACATGTTGCGCGAAGAAGTTCGACGTCAGAGTCCGCTCGGTCTCCAGGCAAAAACCTTGATGGCGGCCGGCCGACTGGTCCCCGACGCTCTGATCCTCGACATGATGGCTCAGCGTTTGCAGCAGCCCGACGTTTCTCGTGGATTTCTGCTCGACGGGTTTCCGCGCAGTCGCGCTCAGGCCGAGGCCCTGGTTTCCCGCCTGGCCGCCCACAACCAACCCCTGCACAGCGTGGTCCAGTTAGACCTGCAGGATGAGGAAATCGTGCGCCGACTCTGTCTGCGCCGAAGCTGCCCGGCTTGCGGCAGGGTCTATCATCTGCAAAGCAACGCCCCGATCGCGGCCGGTTATTGCGATGCCGACGGTTCCGCTCTGGTCCATCGCGAGGATGATAACGAGGCGACCATCCGCACCCGGCTGGCCGTTTTCCACGAACAGACCGAGCCGGTCATAGAATTCTTCCGCTCGGTTGGGCTGTTGCAGCGCGTGGACGCCAGCCTGCCCATCGAACACGTGGAGCATTTGATTGAGCGACTGGTACAGGGGGCCTTGACCAAAACTTCACCGTTGCGCACAAGTCGGCGCCTCACGGCGGGTAAAACCCGCAGCTTAGGCCGTGCCGTTCCTCGTTAGTGGGGCCACCATGGCGGGTGGTTGATGCTTCGCACCAGCCCGGTGATCAGGATGTGCCAGCCATCCAGGGACGTGAAAAGCACCAGCTTAAAGGGCAAGGAAATTGTGGTGGGACTGATCATGAACATGCCCATGGACATCAGGACCGATGCCACCACCATGTCGACCACCAGAAAAGGCAGATAAATCAGGAAGCCGATGAAGAAGCCGGTCTTGATTTCCGACATAATGTAAGACGGCATGACCACGCGGAAGGGAATGTCGTTGTAGCTCTTGGGCTTGGGAAGCTGGCCCAGCCGGGTGAAAAGCGCAATGTCGTCGTCGCGCGTTTGGGCCAGCATATAATCTCGCACGGGTTGGGCGAACGCCTGGATGAAGGCGGGTTGGTCTAATTCTCCCCTGGCATAGGGCTGCACGGCGGTCTGATGAATGCGCTGACCCACCGGCCACATGATGAAAAAGGTGATGAACATGGTAATGCCCATCATCAACTGATTGCTCAGAGCCTGAGTAGAACCCAAGGCGCTCTTCAGGTAAGAGAGCATGATGGTGGTGCGAATGAACGAAGTGCAGGAGACGATCGTGTAGGGGATCAGCGAGAGGCTGATGATGAAGAACGAGACCTGCAGATTAGCCGGGATCGAGGAGTTTTTCACCGGCTCGATTTTGATGTCGGGAAGTGCGAAGTCTTTGAGGTTGAAAAATTCCTGCGCTTGCGCCGGAAGCGCGACGAGAAAAAGCAAAGCCAGAAGTATGAGTGTGTGTGAACCTACTTTGGCACGACGTTCCACTGATTGTTTTCCTTCGTGTCAGGTGGGGCGGGGTTTTTCATATCCCTCTTTGGACCTTCATTTCGCTTCAGGCCCAAAGGATCCTCGTTGGCGGGAGTTTCCACTGCCTGCAAAGGATCTCGTTCTTTAACCGGAGTCTCCACTACTTTGGCCTCAGGGTAGGGGACCGTGGAGGCAACCGATTTGACGAAGCTGAAGTCGAGCGCATCCAGCACCGGGTTGCGCGGCATTTTAATAAACATCCCGACCGGGCCATTGTCGAAGAGGACGCCGTGAACCAGGTAAGGGTGGCGGGCCAGATCTTCTCCTTCTTGACGTACGATCACGTAATGGGAGCCCGGAAACTTGGTATATTTCTTGCGCCCGAGCAGCACTTTGCTTTCGCCGGCTTCGCTCTCGATGTCGTAGGCCACTCCACCGGACTTCTTGTGCATCTTGTAGGCACCCTCGTTGCCCAGGGCACTGCGCAGTTCGCCCTCGCGCAGACCGAAGAACACTCGATCGCCAGGAAAGATCCAGCTGTAGTCGTTGGCTTTGGTTTCAAAGACGTAAGTTGACGCATTAAAAGTCACCATCACGCGCTCGCTACCGTCCAGGTTGAGCTGGCGGCGCAGACGCATGTTTTGATTGGGCGCCTGGACCAACCATCCGTCAAGCGTCTGGCTTAGAGAGATCTTGCCTTTGTCGCTGGTTACGTAGTGTCGTTTGCCGAACTGGTCGCTGCGAGTGGTGCATGTTTCCTGGCAGTAAACGGTGCCCCAGGGCTCGTTGACCAGCGTTTTTCGGCCTGGACCCGAGAGCTCGTCCGCCCGAGCGATTTGCAAAGTGGCCGCGCAGGCCAGTACCAGCGAGATTTTCTTCATGCGCGTTCATTCTCCGAGGTTTTCCCGACTCATTTTTCTCCCAGGGGAAAACCGCGCTCGTGGCAAACGCCTCCAAGTGACCGAAGCCACCGAATCATCGTTAAGTCGTTTGCGGCTTTGGGGGGGAACTCTCTTTTTCTTTTCCGGCCTGACCGGATTGATCTACGAGATCCTCTGGACTCGTCGGCTAAATCTCGTCTTTGGCCACAGCATTCTGGCCGTGTCTACTGTGGTAACGGCCTATATGGGCGGCCTGGCGCTTGGCAGTGTGCTGGGGGGGCGCTGGGCCGACCGTCAGTTGGCGCGCGGCCAGCAGGCCCGGTGGTTCCTGGCTACCTACGGGCGCCTGGAGGGCCTGGTCGGAATCTGGGCTTTCATGAGCCTTCCGCTCCTCGGGCTGGTGGAGTCTTTTTATCTTTCGATGTCCGCGCGGGGCGTGCAGGGAACCAGTTTGTATCTGATCGCTTTCGCCGCCAGCCTGCTGGTGTTGGTCCCCCCCACCACGGCCATGGGCGCCACTTTGCCGGTGGTCAGTTGCCTCTACCACAGCGATTCGCAAGGTGTTGGCAAGAACTTGAGCCGCCTTTACTCGACCAACACCTTTGGAGCCGTGGTGGGGGTGGCCCTGGCCGGCTTCGGTTTGTTGCCCATCTTGGGGCTCAAGCTGTCGGTAGCCCTGGCCGGTCTACTCAATCTGGCCATTGCGGCGGTTTCTCTGTGGGTAAGCCGCGG
>JALHOV010000677.1 GCA_022842865.1 Vulcanimicrobiota bacterium
AAAGTCGATGTCCCACTCGACCAGAGTGCGTAGCCGGTCCATCAGGTTCATCCGGGCCAGCTTGGTGGAGCCGAGCAGTTCCTCGCGCAAATCCTCGTCGGTGGCGTGGACCGAAATGTAGAGTGGGGAGACGTGTTGATCGCGGATGCGCTGCCATTCCTCGTCGGAAACGTTGGTCAGCGTGATGAAATTGCCGTGCAAGGTGCTGAGTCGGTAATCGTCGTCGCGGTAATAGAGCGAACCGCGCATCTTCTTGGGCATCTGATCCATGAAGCAGAAGACGCATTTGTTCCGGCAGGTTTTGACGCGGTTGAAAAGGGTGTCGGAAAACTCCGCGCCTAAAGGCTCGTGCTCAAGCCGAGGCAATCCAATCTCGAGAATTTCCTGCTGCCGTTGCACTCGCAAGCGAGTGGGACCCGCGTAGGTGCGATCCATCAAATCCATCAGATCGGTGGGCGGCACTCCGTCGATGGCCATGATCTGATCGCCGGCCACCAGTCCGGCCCGCTCGGCCGCGCTGTCGGGAAACACCTCGACCAGCACAGCACCCTTGGGATCAAACGCTCCCACAACGCACCCATCCGGCGATCTCATCGACAATTTCGGCCACCGTACGACCGGTGGTATCCAGTTGACGCGCTCCCTCGACACAGACCAGCGGGCTGTCCGCCCGCTCGCTGTCCAGACGGTCACGCAGAGAAAGTTCGGCCTCCACCTCTTGTTCGGTCAGGTGCTTGCCCTTGGAGGCCAGCTCCAGGGCGCGACGGCGGGCCCGCTCGGCCAGGTCGGCGGCCAGGAATATCTTCAGTTCTGCCTCAGGCAGAACCACCGAGGCGATGTCACGGCCCACCATAATGACGCCTCCCCGCTCGGCGAAGGCCTGCTGGCGGGCCACCAGATCGCGACGCACGGCCGAACAAGCGGCCACCTTAGAAACCAGCCCGCCAACCCGGGGATCATGAAGCTCATCGGTGACATCCTCGCTACCCAAGAGCATGCGGCAGGTGGGGTGAGGGCGAGCCACCACTTCCATCTTGAGGTCCAGGCGCTGGATCAATTCGGCCAACAAGGGCTCTTGCGAGGCGTCCAAACCCTCTCGCAAACACTGGAGAGCCACCGCACGATACATCAAGCCGGTATCCAAATAAACCAGCTCCAATTGGCGAGCCAACTCCACAGCCACAGTGGTTTTGCCGCTGCCGGCGAAGCCATCGATGGCGACATTTGCTTTTTTCATCATAGATCCCAATAGAAGATACCGCGTGGCCGAGCCACAATCAAAGTAGCGTTGTCCAAGTAGCGTCGCGCCACCTCCTTGACGTCATCGGTGGTAACGGTTTCCAACGAGCGCATGAACTGGCTGTCGAACTCATAACTGAGCCCTAACAGCTCCCCCAGGGCCGATTGGAAGGCGCGTCCCTGATTGGTCTCCCGCCCCTGCCAGTAGCTCCCGATTACTTTGCGCTTGCTTTCCTCCAGCTCCAACTTGGTGATGCCGTCCTTTTTCAGGCGCTCGATCTCAATCAGGAGCTGCTTGCGCGCCGGCCAGACTTGGTCGGGTTTGGTCACGGTGTAGGTAAGAAAGTGTGAGGGTCCGCGTAGCACCGGGTACATGGAGCCTAATTCGTAGACCAGGCTGCGCTTTTCGCGAATTTCGGTAAACAGGCGGGAAGAGAGCCCCTCTCCCAAGATGGAGTTGATCACGCGCATGGCCGCATAGTCCCGGCTGGGTCCAGAGGGGGCGGGATAGCCCACAAAAAGCCAGCCCAGTTGGCCACCGCCGGTCAGAAAGACTTCTTTTTCGGTCGGCTTCGGATCCCAGCTCACCTCCAGACTGCGAATCTCTTTTTGCGGTAGAGTGCCAAAGCGGTCTTCCACCATTTTCACGGCCACAGTTCGATCGATGCGCCCCGAGATCGAGACAATGATCCGATTGGCAACGTAGTATTGGTCCATGAATTCCTGGACCTGATGAGCTCGTAGTCTTTCCAGCAAGCCTTCTGCCAGCCGTCCGGTGCGCTTGTAGGGGTGGTAGCGGTAGAACTGCTGGCGAAAGATGTCATAAAGTTCGTTCAGGGCCCCCTGGGGCGACTCCAGGTTGGGAAGGATCTTTTTGCGAACTTTCTCGAGTTCGGCTTCGTCCAGGGGGCGCTTTTTCAAAGCGTCGGCCACGGCGGAAAGCAAGACGGGGAAATCTCCCGAGGTGCTCACCATGCTGATTCGCATGTAGTCGAGTTCGGGAGTCACCTTGAGAGAAGCAGCGCAATCTTCGATTCGGTCCGTGCCCTCTGGTGTGTCGCTGATGCGCTCGGTGAGCAATTCCTGGATAATCTGCTCGATACCCACGACGGGAGTGGACTCTTCCATGGCACCGACTTGAACGAGCAACTCCAAGGCCACGATATCTTCCTGAGGCGACTCGTTGACCAGCACCCTGAGCCCATTTTTGAGAACCTGCCGACCCACCGGCGTGGCCCGTGCCGCACGCACATTGCCGCCCACATCGCGCCCGGTCGAGCGACCCGAAGACCCGCTGGGCGCGGAAATGTGGATGCTGCCAGGCAGGGGTTGAGAGCAGGTCGACCAAGTCAGGGCCAAAGCCAGTGTCGCGACGGTTAGCGATTTCATCCTGGTCCGGCTGTTCTCCCCGCCTTGAAAACCAGGCGGTAGTGATTCCGCGAGAAGTACTTTTCTGCGGCGGCAGCCAGTTCGGCCTTGGTCAGTTTATTGATGTCCTGGGAATAAGTTTTGGCGAAATCCATTCTGTCGATGGTCTCATAGGTGCCCCAGTTGCCGGCCTTGCCTGCGTTGGTTTCCAGGCCGAAGCGATAAAGGTTGGTCAGCGTCTTTTTGGCGCGCGCCAGGTCCTTATCGCTAAAGTCTCCTTTGCGCACACGTGCCAGAACGGTGTCTACCTTCTTCAAGGTCTCGTCTTCTTGGCCAGGCTTGGATTGGGCCGTGATGATAATCACGCCCGGAAACGCAGAGGTAAGATACTCCATACTGCCGCCAAGATCGGACTTAGCAGAGTCCAATTCCTTGCCCAGCAAACTGCCTTTGCCGTTGCCGATCAGGAAGCTGAGAAGATCGACGCGATGCACGTCCTGGTGCTCCTTGGCGGACGGGCCCAGGAAGGCCAGAGCCACCTGTCCGCCCCCACCGCGGGATGTTTCGTTGAGCACCACCGTTTCGGCCGGGACTGTCTGCGCGGGCATTTTGTCCTCGACCGTTCCGGAGGCTTTGTAGTTTCCGAACAAGTCACGACATTCCATCTGGACTTCGTTGGCATCGAGGTCCCCGGTCACCACCAGTTTCGTTCGCGAGGGCACATAATAGTCTCGCTTGAAGGCCAGCAGCTCGGCCCGACCCACGCTCTTGAGATTGTCCTCGGTGCCGATGATGGTCCGTCCGTAGGGATGGTTCGAGAAAACCAGGTTATAAATTTTGTCCGAGGCCAGGCGGGCGGGCTGATTCAGCCCGAGATTGTACTCTTCGAGCACCACCTTGCGCTCCGCTTCCACGCTGTCTTGCGAGCATTCCGCGTTGAGATAGGCGTCGGCCAGCAACTCCAGACCCTGGCGCAGGTATTGCTTGGGCAGATTGATATAAAAGTGAGTATAGTCTCGACCGGTGGTGGCATTGGTGATGCCCCCCAGCGACTCGATGGCGCGCTTGAACTGCAGCCCGGTGCGAGTCGGCGTCCCACGGAAAAACATGTGCTCATAAAAATGACTGATGCCATTATGCTGGGGGTTCTCGTAGACGCTGCCGACGCGAATAAAGATATTGAGTGACACGGTAGGCGAAGAGTAGGACTCCTGAACGATCAGGGGGATGCCATTGGGGAGGAGCGTGCGTACCGGCGGCGGACAGCTCCAGCCCAGCCCCCTAAAATCACCGGCCGGATGTTGAACGAAGGTCGCGGTCACGCCGCGTTCTGG
>JALHOV010000678.1 GCA_022842865.1 Vulcanimicrobiota bacterium
TGGAGAAGCTCTTTGGAGGCGGGGTTGAGGAACTCACCGGCCGCTTCCAGTTCCTTTTCGGAAACTTCGAGGCTGACCGGGCGCGCGTCTTCCGGCTCGCTGTGGGCCTGATCGCCATTGTTCGACCACTCGGTGTTGCGGCCGGTCACTTCCTGGGCGGCGCGCTGCACCACCTGAAAGAAGCGGCTGGAGTCGACCTGGGTCTGGTTGGAAACGACGCCGGCGTCGATGCCGCCGTCCTCTTTGGAAATCTTGAGATAGGCCACCGTGCCGGATTCGAGCGGGAACACCTCGCCGCCGAGCAGTCGGCTGTTTTCCTGCATACCGAAGACTCTTGAAGGCTCATCTTCCAGACCCAGGCGGCGCAGGTACTCCAGGCGGATTCCGGCCAGCAGTGAGGGGAAGTGGGACTGAAGGCTGTGCTGCAACCTTTGCGCTTCCACGGCCGTGAGTCTGGCCGGTAATTGTCGATGTAGGATCTGCAGCATGTGAAAAATAAGCCCTTCCTGGTTTTGCCGGCTTTGCGTTCTCGTAAAGGCCCGCACTTCCTTCCCAGCGAAGGGGCGTCGATGCGCGCTGTGATTATGGCGGGCGGGCAGGGTTCCCGGCTTCGTCCGCTTACCTGCAATCGTCCCAAGCCTCTCGTGCCCGTGTGCAACCGCCCGGTCATGGAGTACGCCATCGAACTGCTGCGGCGGCACAAGATCCGTACCTGTCTGGTCACTCTGCATTACCTGGCCGACGAAGTCATGGCCTATTTCGGCAACGGCAGCGAGTGGGAGATGCGGCTGCTCTACTCGGTGGAAGATGAGCCGCTGGGTACGGCCGGCAGCATCAAACGCATCCAGGAGTACCTGGGGGAGACGTTTCTGGTGGTCAGTGGCGATGCCCTCACCGACTTTGATCTGAGTAAGGCCATCGAATTTCATCGGGCCAAGAAGGCCGACGTCACCATGGTGCTGACGCGCGTGCCCAATCCTCTGGAGTTCGGTATTGTGGTGACCGGCTCCGACGGACGTATCCAGCGCTTTCTTGAGAAACCCAGCTGGGGCGAGGTGGTCAGCGACACCATCAACACCGGTATTTATATCCTGGAGCCGCACGTACTCGAGCGCATGGAGCCGCGCAAGGCCTACGACTTCTCCATGGATCTTTTTCCGCAGATGCTCGCCGACCAGGCGGGACTCTATGGCTACGTGGCCGAGGGCTATTGGTGCGATATCGGCAACCTGGAGCAATACCGCCAGGCCCAGCTGGATATGCTGGAAGGACGAGTGGGCTTCTCGCCTCCCGGCCAGAAGCTCGGGGAGGGCATCTGGGTGGGCCCGGGTACCCAGCTTGACCCTGGCGCCCGCCTGAAAGGCCCGGTTTTGCTGGGTCGTAATTGCCGCATTCGTCGCGAAGTGCGTCTGAGCGAGTCGACCGTGGTGGGCGACAACTGCATCGTGGAAGAAGGCGCCAGCCTGGAGCGGGCCGTGCTTTGGGGCAACACCTACGTGGGGCGCAAATCGCGTGCTTTTGGGGCAGTCCTCTGTCGCAATGTCACCCTGCAAAGTCACGCCAGCGTGGCCGAGGGCGTGGTGGTTGGCGACAACGTGTTCGTGGGCCGTGGCGCCACCTTGCAACCGGACGTCAAGGTCTGGCCGGACAAAAATGTGGAGCCTGGCGCAGCCGTTTCCATGTCTTTGATCTGGGGACGCAAATGGCCCGGTTCGCTGTTTTCCGACGACGGTATCTGCGGCCTGGGCAACATCGAGATTACCCCCGAATACGCTCTCAAGCTGGGGGCTGCTTATGGCGCCGTGCTGCCCAAAGGGGCAGTGGTGGTGGCCAGTCGCGACAGCCATCCGGCCACCCGTATGATCAATCGCGCCCTGATCTGCGGCCTGGTTTCGGTGGGTGTAAGCGTGCGCGATCTGCAGGCCGTGCCCACCCCGGTGGGACGTAACGCATTGCGCAACGCCGCCGATTGCTACGGCGGCATTCACGTGCGTGTCAGCAGCAAGGATTCCCGCCAACTGCAGTTGGAGTTTCTAGATGCCTCGGGCGTCTGCATCGATCGCAGTTGGGAACGCAAGATCGAGAACCGATTTTTCCGTGAGGATTTTCGCCGCACGCCCATGGACGAAGTGGGCATGATCGAGTTCCCTATCCGGATTCTGGAGCAGTATCAAGAGGCGTTCCGCGCCCAGCTAGATGTGGAAGCCATTCGCAAACAGGCGTTCAAGGTGGTCATCGACTACGGTCACGGCCACGCCAGTACTGTTCTGCCGCCTATCTTGGGCCGTCTTGGCATTGAAGCGGTCAGTCTCAACGCATTTATGGACTCTTTGCGGGTCGGACGCAGCGGCGGCGCCAGTCAGGTGTTGGAGCAACTTTCCAGCATCGTCACCACGCTGCGTACCGAACTGGGCGTGGCCATCGACTCCACCGGTGAGCGCCTGATGGTGGTGGACGAAAAGGGCGGCCTCTGGCAGGGGGCTAAACTACTCGTCCTCTTCGTTACCCTGGTCATGCAGAGTCATCCTGGCGCCATGATCGCCGTACCCGTCAATGCCCCCTCGATGCTGGTGGACCTGGGCAAAAAGCACGGCGCCAAGGTGATTCTGGCCCGTACCGACAGTCGCTCCCTAACTTATACAGCTCTACTGGGCGATACGCGTTTTCATCTGGCCGCCACCTCCTTGGGAGAGTTCGCCTTTCCCAGCTTCAGTAGCGGCTTTGACGGAATGTTCGCCTTTGCCAAGCTGCTCGAGATGCTCTCGGCCACCAAGAGGCCTCTTTCCGATTACGAGAGCGAGATTCCCGAAATTCATTTACGTCATTACCAGGTAGAGTGCGAAATCGCCGCTAAAGGACGGGTCATGAGGGCCCTGTTGGAAAAGCTGGTCGACAAGCCGGTGGAGGTCATTGACGGCGTAAAAGTCCGGGAGATCGGGGGCTGGGTGCTGATCATTCCGCACCGCTCCTTGCCCGAGATGCAGATGTGGGTGGAGGCCGAAAGCGACGAGCGCCTGGCCGAGCTGGCCGACCAGTACCGCGGCCTCATTCGCACCCTGGCCCAGGAGGCTCCGGTGGTGGCTCCCAATGCTCCCCGTGAGCAAACGGCCAATCTACCGACCATGGTTAGCGAAGACCGCGCCTTCCATTTTTGGACTTCGGGCCGCTACCTGGGGGTCAAGGCGCGCACCCTGCGGGAGTTCGTGGATACCCTCCACTACGTGGATGGCGATTCGCTGGTCTATCATCTGGAGCGCAATGATTTCGCTAACTGGCTCGAGCTGGAGCTGGGTCAGGCGGCTATGTCGTCTCAGGTTCGTCAGTTGCGCACCCACAAGTTGCGCGGCGAAGGCCTCCGTTCGGCCCTGCTGGCGCTTTTTTCCGTCGAGAATGAAGAGCAGCTGCTTAACCAGGGAGTCACCCACTGATGGCCCGGCGCCGCCCCCGTAAAGTCTCGATCACGCGCGTGTTACAGGTTTCCCTGCCGCTGCTGACCCTGCTGGGCGCCGGCTTCATCGCTATTCAGTTCTTGTGGTTGCGCAACGCCCCCTGGGGAGCCCCCAAGAAGAGCTACGAGGAGTTCGAGCGCGACATTATTGACTTCAAGGTGAAGAAAGCCATTGTCGACGGCAACATCATTCGCGCCGAGTATGATGGAGCGCTGTTGGCGGTGGTGGCTTCCCCCAGCGTGCAGCGCACCGTCGATATCATGATGAAGAAGGGCGTTCAGGTCGAAGCCGCCCAGCCGGTTTCCGCTTCCGGGCTGAGCCTGCCGGTATTACTGCTGGCCCTGCTGCCCTATCCCATCCTGGCTTATTTTGCCCTGGGACTGGTCAATTCGCTCGGTTCTTCGGCCGATTTTAGCGAGACCGAGAAGCTGCTGGAGCCGCCGCCAGCGGTGCGCGAGAAGAGGCCCCGCCCCCGTTCGGAAGAAGAGG
>JALHOV010000679.1 GCA_022842865.1 Vulcanimicrobiota bacterium
CAAAGAACTGGGCGGCGGCCAGAGCCACGTCGCCCCCGTATTTTCCCCCTTCGGCCAGAGAGACCGCAGCCAGATCATCGGCAGCATCCTCCTCGCGTCCGGTGATGGGCAAGTTGAACTCTCCCACCAGACAGTGGCCCATTTCGTGGTAGAAAAAGAAGTCCATGCACAGGAAGGTGTGCCGGAGCGCGTCTCCGGCGTTCTCCACCGACCGGAAGCGCTCGAAGAGAAAATCATACATCTCGTAACCCATGTAGATGCGGTGCTGACCGGGGGCGTAAAAGCAATTGGCCGTGCCGATATCTCCGATCACAATCAGCACGTCGCGGGGCCAGGCCAGGTGATTGTTGAGTCTGCGGGCGGCTTTCTCGTAAAACTGTCCCTCCCGAATGGCCGCTTCCCAGATTTTGCCCGAAGCCGATTTGGGGGGAGAGTAAACCACCTGAAGCTGGCCGTCTCGCACCTGGGCACAGGCGATTTGGGCGGACATCCAAAGGAAAAGGATGAGAGATAGCAAGCGCAAGACCGGACTCCTTGAAAAAGATTGACGAACGGTTCCCGCAGTCGCCAAAGGCTCCCTCTTATTCTCCGGCCCAGGACCGGGAATAGCAAAGGGAGATGAGCGACAACCGCCAACCACAGAGAACTTTTCGAGAGTAGGAAGCTGGATGTTGAAGTTTTACAAGGCCACGCTGGTCGCCATGCTGTTGGGCGCCGGTTTGTGGTCTTCGGCGAGTGCCGATGACGGGCAAATTCGAGTGGTCTATCCGGGGGCCAAAAAACCTGAACATCAGGCGGTCGAAAAGATTCTCAAAGAGCTCAGGCCGTTCGAGGCCATGGCCGACTCCTACAATCGCAAGTTCTTCTTTCCCCGCGACGTGATCATCGTGGTTGCCGAAACCGGCCAGGTCAACTGCTGGTATATCGAGCAAGAACATCGCATCTATATCAGCTACGAACTTCTGGACTTTCTGCTGGAGCTCTTCCGCAAGGTGGAACCGGAAAAGGAAGCTCGAGCCGACGCCCTCAACACTCTCTTTTTCGTGGTGCTGCACGAGATGGGCCACGCCCTGGTGGGAGAGCTCGACATTCCCACCACCGGAAGAGAAGAAGATGCCGTCGATGATTTCGCTTGCCTCACCGTACACCAGGTTGGCGGCGCCGCCCGCGACCAGGCGCTGGCCGCGGCCAAGTGGTTCGGCATCATGGGATCGCGAAAAAACAACGCCGATTTGCCCTTCTGGGACGAACATTCGCTCGACATGCAGCGTTTCTACGGAATCATCGGGCTGATGTACGGGGCCAATCCCAATCGTTACATGTTCGCCGAAAAATTGGTTCCGAAGCGTCAGCTAGAACGCTACGTCCATGATTATCCCAAAAAGCTCGACTCCTGGGAACGCCTGCTGGCCCCGCATTTTCGCAAGAAACTCCCGCGCGGCCAGAATTTGAAGATCTAGCCTCCGTGGCGCGCCACTCCGTTGGTCCCCAACTCCTGTTCGGGCCGTATGGAGACTTACGGCTCACAGATTCGCCTTAAAGTCTCCGCTTCGCTCCCCTGAACAAGCCGTTTGGTACCAGGTCAGCGAACTTTTCCCAGGGGAGCGGGATTAGGAGGGCATGGAACCAAAGCAGTCCCTCGATCAAATCGTATCGCGAGTCATCAAAGAGCAGCCCGTTTCCGATGCTTTCCGGCAAAGTGTGGAGTTGCGCTTACGACGTGTGGAGCAACAGCAGCGCTGGCGAGCCTGGTCGCTCAAGCTCTTGGTAGCGGCCAGTCTGATTCTGGTGTTCTGGAAGCTAGCCGTGCCACCCAGGGCCAGCCAGCTCAGCCTGGACCTGGTGGGTCATCACGAGACCTGCTGGGAAGTGCCCTCGAGTGAGGCCCGCAGTCAACAGTATCAAAACTGGCTTCACAGTCATCCCGGACTCCCGCTGGCCAAGGGAGACAGAATGGGCCGCTCCCTTCACCTCTTTGACCGCCGGGGCTGCCCGGTGCTGGCGACCTCCAAATCCCCTCACTGGATGTTCCGCGCACCCAAGAGCGGGATGGTCTCTATCTTTTTGTTCACTGCCAATGAGTTGAAAGCCTACGGCACCTTACCAACCGGCGTCCAGGAAGATTTGTGCGGAAAGTATCGGATTTTGACCTGGACCGACGAGGGTTGCCTGTGGGCTCTGGTCGCACAGGCCCCAGCCGGACAAATGCAAGAATGGATTCGTCAAGGTGCGCTCAGCGGCTTCAACCCGCAGTCCATCGCGGCCGTGGCTCCGTGAGAGATCGGCTTTCCCGCTTCAACCAGGAAGCGATGGTCCACCTCGAAGCTCTGATGCATTTTGCCCGGCGCCTGACGGGCCGGGAACTGGAAGCGGAGGACCTGGTCCAGGAATGCCTGGAGAAGGCCTTTCGTAGCTTTCATCAATTTCGCAGCGGCACCAACTGTAAAGCCTGGCTCTTCACCATCCTGCACAACTGTCTGCGCCAAAAAATACGCTGGAATTCGATCCGTCCCAAGGAAATCGGTAAGGAAGAGTTGCTTCATCAGCAGTCGGAGCCGGAAAGCGACCCGCTTTATCTGCTGAGCAGCCAGATTCCCAGCGAGACAGTGCTGCGAGCTTTGGATCGACTGGGCGAGGAAACTCGGGCCGCTCTGCTCTTATCGGCGGTAGAAGGTTTCTCTTATGAGGAAATTTCCGGCATTCTAAAAATCCCCATGGGAACCGTTCGCTCTCGCATCCATCGCGCGCGCAAGCAGCTTTTTGGCGAACTGTCCCAAGATCAAGGAGTAGCCTGTGTATCCCGATCGCTATGAAGAGCGGGAGGTGCTGGGGAAGGGGGGCTTTGCCGAGGTAAGACTGGCAGAAGACCGGGAACTTGGCCGCCAGGTGGCTCTTAAGAGACCGCTCCCCGAAATGAGCGACTCGACCGTGGCCGAGTTCTTGCAAGAAGCACGAGCCACCAGTCGGCTGGAACATCCGGGCATCCCAACTCTCTATGACCTGGGCCTGGACGATCAGGGGAGACCCTATTTTTCCCTCCAGCTGGTGCGCGGCAAGACTTTAGAGCATTGCATTGCCGAACTGAGGCGCGGTTGCCCCCAGGCCCACGCGGCCTATCCCTTGTCGCAAAGGGTGGCCCTCTTCCTCAAAGTCTGCGAGGCGGTGGCCTACGCTCACGAGCGTGGGTTTCTTCACCGGGACCTCAAGCCGGCCAATGTGATGCTGGGGGACCTGGGGGAAGTGTTCGTGCTCGATTGGGGACTGGCCAAGGGGACGATCCAGGAAGTCGGGCCATCGGGGGAATACTTCAAGGGCACCCCGCTCTATGCGGCTCCAGAAAGGGTGAGCGGCGAGCCGGCCTGCTGCCAATCCGACCTCTACTCCCTGGCCGCCACCCTCTACGAATGGTTGACTCTCCATCCCCTGTTCGGGGAAGACAGTGTGGGCAAGCTCTTTGTGGCCGTACTCCAGAAGAATCCCAAGGAGATGACTTCCTATTTCCACTCGATTCAAGGTCGCATTCCGATCGAACTGGCCAGGATCGTGGAGCAAGCCTTGCATAAAAAAAAGTCACGCAGACCCTCGGATGTAAGGGCTTTCTCCGAGTCCCTGCGCGACTGGCTGAATGGGGTGATTCAGCCGGTCTGTCCTTGCACCACCATCAAATACGGATTCCGCAGGACCAGTCAGTGGATGGACAACTTCCCGCTGCTGGCCATGCCCCTGGTGCTCCTCTGGCTGCTCTATCCAGCGCTGGCGATTCTCCAGTGGCTGCTAGACCGGCTGTGGACTTTCTGGTCGCCCCTCTAGGAGCGCGGCCGAAAACCCCATTGACATAGCAAACTTCACCGCGGTCTTGCATGATTATGGGCTCTGGCCGTCGAAGAAAGCACTCTATCTTTGCTGATGGGTGGCGCCATGTT
>JALHOV010000680.1 GCA_022842865.1 Vulcanimicrobiota bacterium
ATGCATCCGGAAGTGCAGTCCGCCAAGCCCGGTTCCTGCCCCAAGTGCAACATGAGTCTGATCACCGCCGAGCAGGCGGCCGAATTCCAGAAGATGACCGTCAAACCGGGCGAGATCATCTTTCACGCCAATTTTCCCAGCCCCGGTCTGTATAAAGTTTGGGGCCAGTTCCAACGTAAGGGAGCGATGGTTATTGCTCCCTTCACCGTCAAAGTCAATTAAGGAGAACCTCATGAAAAATCACAATCGAAGCAAATCCCTGCTGGCCGTGGGCCTGTCGGCCTTGCTGCTGGCGGGCTGTAGCAATCCGCCGGCGCCTACCAGCGCCACCAGCACGCCCATGGCCGATCATAGCCAGATGGCGGGACACAGCATGAAAATGGGTACGAAAGGGGTCGAAGCTCTGAAGTCCCTCAAGGGCAAGGATTTCGACATTGCCTTTCTTTCGCAGATGATTGCCCATCACCAGGCGGCCGTGGAAATGGCCAAACAAGCTCTCAGCCACAATCCCAAGCCCCCGGTGAAGGAGGCGGCGGATAAGGTCATTGAGGCCCAGACCAAAGAAATCGCGCAGATGACCGGCTGGCTCAAAGAGTGGCATCAGGCCGAGCCTTCCCTCGAACAGCAGAACCTGGTGCGCGAGGACATGAAATCGATGATGGCGATGCCGGTCGACAGCGATCGCGTATTCCTGGAGATGATGATTCCCCACCATCAGGGCGCCATCGACATGAGTGAACTGGTGAATGCGCGCTCCGACACCGCCGAACTGAAGACCATGGCGGACAAAATCATTCAGGACCAAAAGGCTGAAATTGACCAGTATCAACAAATGTTGAAGACATCCTAGCCGGTAAGCAATTCAAGCCCCCATCCCTCGCTGATGAGGCTTCTGGTGCATGTTGCAGGCTGAAAGTCAGCGATGGAGAGTGAAATTGGCTGTCAATCGGGGCGGCTTCCCATTCGTCCCACTCGGCCGTTATCTGGCTTTCGCAGTTGGAGAATAGCGATTCTTGGGCCAGGTCCTGGTCGAGCGCGGGTGGTGGTGGCGAGCGGGGCCTGGTGGGATCAAGTAACCTGCAAGCATCGCCCGCGCTGGCTTGCCCAACACCAGTAGCAGATGGAATCCTGCGAGTCGGCCGGAGAGATCGAGCTCAGGTAGCGAGTGCAAGTAAGTGCTCCCCAGTGAGGAGTTTGACTATGTAGCCTGAACCGCGGCGTTGGTGCACTACCTGGCCAATCTGTGCGGAATCGTCACTTTGAACACTCCTCTGGGACGATTCTTTTACAGCAGGGTGTCGTTGGAGAAATGCTGCGTGGGAATCGAATGGATCCGAATCGACGAGAGGCACTCTGTGACGACCTTTTGCTGAGGAGAGTCGGGCCGTTTCAGAATACACGGGAGGCCAGGGACTTTCTGGAAAACGACCTGCGAGTCGAAACTTCTCGTTTGAGTCCCTCCCGTTTAGAGTGTCTGAACCAGGCTTACCGAGGTGAAAACGTGCGATGCCTTCTGAAAGCCCTTTAAGTCCAGCGATTTTCCAGAGGTCGGCGGTTCCAAAGCCCAAGGGCTTCAAATCGCATTGGGCCTGATTCAGTCCCTTTGGGCACGATCCATAACCTAATCTTCGGGGTCGATCTCCGCGGGCACCTGGGCAAAGAGTTCAGCCACATCCAGTTTCAAGTCCCAGAAGTCAGGATGAACGAACTGGCTCCCGCTGTCCAGCGCTGCCAGCGTCCGGTAGGTGCCACCGTCTAAGCGCATGACTTCCAGAGTTCGAGAAACAGGATCGAGAATCCAATAGTGGGGGACGCTGCAGTGGGCGTATTTGTTCAATTTGGTAACTCGATCGTAGCCCTGGCGGCCGGCTGAAAGGATCTCCACCAATAGCATGGGTACGCCCTGAACGTTGTCGCGAGTAAGGATCTGGCGTTGCTGGACGCCCACGAAGAGCAGGTCGGGTTGCACTGGCGTGGCCCCTGGCATGATCACATCCATCGGGGCCGCGAAAACCCAGCCGTGACCGGCCTGTTCCAGGGAAAACAGAAGAAACTGCAGATATTTGGACAAAGCCTGGTGGATCGACTTGGGAGAGGGTGACATATAGAGAACCCCATCGATGACTTCGTAGCGCTTGCCATCCTCGGGCAATTTGCAATAGTCCGCGTAGGTCCAGAATTTTTCGTCTTGGACATTCAGCATCGGTCGACTTTCGACGCAACCTTGTCTCTACCTACGTGCACGCAATTGGGTCACGCGGATAGGTCCAGCGTTGTCAGAGTTCCCGTGTCGCCGCGGTCAGTGAAGCCTGGCGAATGGCCATGATGCAATAAACCACCAACCCAATCGTGCTCCGCCTTTCTGAGATATCAACTTGATGGTCCGGATGCGTGGGCCACGAGTCCGGTTCTGTGAGAGGTTCCCCCCGGCCAACGGGGGGCGCCTACTGACCTCATTATGAACATCGTGAAAAGGTGGTTCGCAGCCACTCACGGTGGTAATCCGACCACTGGCCGCTGGCGAGGCACAGCCAGGTCCTCAGCCGCTATAATACAGAGAGTCTCAAGCAACGCAAAGGAGTTCTCAGCAATGCCCGTTTATGGCACGACGTTCGGTAATCACTCGGTCTACAGCAACGGAACGACCTCCACCAACTTTGGGAACCAACGGATTCACTCCGATGGCAGAACGGAAACCCGCATCGGCGACACCTGGGTCGGCAGCGACGGCAGCGTGGGAACTCAAGTTGGCAACGTCCGCATCAACTTGGACGGCTCCGTCTCAACCTTTTATGGCGAAGGCTAGACCCTAGAAAGCTGCATTTCTCCGAGTAGCTCGCTGCGGGGCCGCACGCCCGCCTGGACTCGCGTGTCAATGTGGCGGGCCTCGCGTTGGGCCGTCTCGACGGTTTCCCGATAGCACATCCCAGCTTGGAACTGAACCTCCAGAGCCCCGGCCTTCACTAGCGGGCCGTGGACTAACAGCGACGCGAACTCGGAGAATTGTGCCAGGAGATGAGCCAACTGTGACGCCCACTCCAGATCGAGTCGAACTCGAGGGACTGAAAGACGGCCGTCATACCCTGAAGTCTCTGCAAGCGCTATCCTGGATTGCCCACGACGAAGGGATTTGCATGCCAGCAGACAACGGCCGCTTCTTGTGGCTGTGGTTCCTCCTCACCGCCCTGTCCGTAGCCTTTATGGCTTATGAGCAGTTGCGTCCAGGCCATGGGAAGGCCAGTCGGATAAAGAAATTGAGCTGGCTGCTCTACACTCTCTACACCGGGCCGTTCAGCCTGCTCGTTTACTGGTGGTCCGGGAGAGCCATCGGTTCCTCGCCCCGCGAGCGAGCGGCGGAGGCGACGGTCCACTGTGCGGCCGGTCAGATGACGGGGATGCTCCTGGCAGCCATGATCGCCCGAGCCTTGCGACTGGGAAACGGTGACGAGTTGGTCGCCGAATACCTCGGCGGACTGGTGGTAGGATTGTTGATGTTCAAGGCTCTCGGCCGGCCCACCGGCAGCATTGCCATCCAAAACGGTCTACAGCGCTTGCTGAATGCGCTGGGCGGTTTGAGCGATGGCTCCCGCCTTGTCGGTTCCGTTGACCACCCGGCGCGCGTTGTGGAAGTCCTGGCGTCCGTTGCCCACGTAGTCGCCCAGCTTCTTGCCGGTGAAGGTGCCTTCTTTCATACGTGATCGCGCTGGGTAAAAATGGCGCGCCTTTTCTGCACATTCATCCCGTGGAGGGCAAAGACGCTGCCCAGCACGCGGCGCCGACCGCCGCTTACACCTGCGAGATGCATCCGGAAGTGCAGTCCGCCAAGCCCGGTTCCTGCCCCAAGTGCAACATGAGTCTGATCACCGCCGAGCAGGCGGCCGAATTCCAGAAGATGACCGTCAAACCGGGCGAGATCAT
>JALHOV010000681.1 GCA_022842865.1 Vulcanimicrobiota bacterium
CTGCTGGGCCTGGGCGTGATCGGCGGCCACGCTGGCTACGGGCGGAGGCGCTGTCACGGGGGGGCCTTGCGGCTCGTCCCCGGCCTGGCCCGGGGGGCCTTCGATCTCGGCCTCTTCCTTGTTGGGAGCGGCCCTGTCCTCGGGTTCGTCCCACTCTTCTTCTTCTTCGTCCTCGTCCTCCTCGGGTGGGTCTTCCTCGTCTTCCATCTGCTCTTTCCACATTTGAGCAAATTGCTGGGCGCCGCCTCCGTAATCGTCCGGGTCCATGCTGCCGAGCATGTCGTCTGACATCGCGCTCGAATCGTCAAACAGAGCCGACTTGTCCACGTCGCCGGCCTTCTCGGCCTTGCGTTTGGCTTCTTTGTTGCTCTGCAAGCGCAAATTGTCACTCGATTTCTGAGTGACCTCGGTCAGCCGGGTCTGATTCACCTGATAATAAATTGGATCCACGTCGGGCTAAGTTCTTCCTCGGCTCAAGAACAGCCTGTTCAAGGGAAGCTTCAGGAGTTTTTGAGGCGGGCGCATTAGCATAAAGCCATGATGATCAGCCAGCTTTCTCCCCTCCGTAACCAGACCACCGCTCGTGCTTCTCAGGCCACGAAAAAGACCGAGGCCCCGGTGCTTCCCAGTGACCAGGTGGAGATTTCGGCCCAGGACAGAGGCTCTTCCAAACGCTGGGTCGGCGCTCTGGCGCTGGGCGGCTTGTCGGTGGCCTGCATGTTGCTCAGCGGCTGCGGCACCCAATTGAGTCCGGAACAGCTAGGAGCCACTCTGCCGGTGCAGACGGCCGCTCAGGATAGCCAGCAGGCACTGCGCTTTGAAGTGATTCCCAACGCGATGGGCAAGGTCGACATCATCCGCCAAACCCACACCGAGACCGTGCCCGACTCTGACGGTGAGGGCACCCGTACGGAAACCGTCAAAGATGACCTGCAGCCGGTGGGCGTTTACCTGGGCAATGGCCTTTACCTGGACGCCGGCCTCAATGTCAGCCTGGTTCCCGACCGAGTGCTGCACCAGCCCATCATTCCGCAGGATTTTCGCCAGATCAACATTCAGGGCCAGTTGGGCTCTTGGAGCCGCAACACCATCACCCAGAATGGCAATCAGGTCAGCATCCGCTCGCCGCTGTCTTTCACTTCCACCGTGACCCGCGACTCAGAGAACAAGACCACCCTGCAATTGGGCACTTTCAGCCCTTTCCAGAAATTCAACCGCATCGAGATCACCCGCGATGGTAATCGTACCGTCATCCAGGGTTGGGCTCCCCACGGCCTGCAGGCACTGAATCGCATTGAAATTACTCAGGAGGGCAATGTCACCAACGTCCATCCCTGGGGCATTGGTGGTCTGGTGGACACGCGCATCACCCGCGAGGCCGACAAGATCACCGTGCAACGCTTCGGTGGCAGCCTGGGGCGCACTGATATTCAGCTGAACGCCAACGGTCAGCAGAAGATCAGCGAACCCTGGGGCCTCGGTTCGCAAAGCATCGCCCGCGGCGAGAACGGCATGAATTATTCCGAGCGCGGACTGGGCACGACCCACAGCAGCATTTTGAGTCAAGGTAACGATTTTCTGGTGCGCGAGCCGGGAATTCTGTCCACCACCACCATTACCGTCCAAAAATAGAAGGCCCCGGCCGCTGACGTAGAATTCCCCTGAATGGCGAATTTCGATGATCTGTTGGAGCACCGGCACCGGCTCAAGTTCGGGCTGGCGCTCTCTCCTTTGCTCGCTCTGGGCAGCTGGTTTCTGGCTTTGCACGAACAGGTTGGAGACCCGACGCGGCTTTCCTTATGGGCAGATCCGGCTTGTTGGGTGTCGCTTTCTCCTTTCTTGCTGGGCTGGTTCGCGCTGATTTACCGCTTTGTGCCTTTTCTCAATGGACGCATGGGGACAGCTGCCCAGGGCGATAAGCCCAGACTGTGGCGCCAGGGAAACCCGGTCCTTCGCCAGCCTTCCAGCAGAGGCACCTGGCTGATTGCCCTGGGCCTGCTTAGCGTGATGGGCTGCATGGGCTTGGTCTCTACCGGCCAAAGTCTTGCCCTGACAGCTTTTCCGATGATGTATATAGCGCTGACGCTGACCTTTTTTCTGGTCATGGCCCAGGTGCGCTGGATCGAGTTAGACATTGATAGTCTGCGGATCATCCGCCATCGGGTCTGCTACGGTCTTCAGACCAGCGCAGTGCAGCCGGAGAAAGAGGCGGTGCGCGCCCTGGGTGTATGCCGGGGTAGTTACGGTGGTCCCTTCAAGATTTTCGCCTTTTGCAAGGACGGTAGCGCTATCCCGCTGTCACTGGAGCAGGTCGACCTCAAGCAGATCGCCTTTGAGGCGGAACGTCTGGCCGACCAGTTGATGGTGCCACTGCTGCGCGGCATGGAAAACCAGTCTCCCGAGACGGTGGCTCGCCACGTGCGCTCGCTGGCCGATGAGAAGTTGCCGGTCCGTCAGGACTGGGGCGTCGTGGCCATGCCTGATGGGCTGCAGGGCCATCGTTCGACCTATCCACCCATCGATTGAGCATGTCGGGAGCAACGGATTTAGAGCGCTACCTCGAAGGCTTGCAAACCGAGGGGAACCTTCAATCGCGCGGCCAGTTTACGCTGGACTTTCATAAAGCGCTGGAAAAGCTCAGCGGGATGGCCCGCCAGAACGTCCACCGTTGGGTCTTTTTCGCGGTCCAGGCGGCGGTGGGCTTCGGCGCTGCCGAAATGCGCATCAGCGCCAGCAGTCAGGCCATGTCGCTGTGTTTTTGGGTCGACCATGATTGTCCCACGCTGCTGGATGGCTATTCCTTTCAGGGCGTGGAGGAAAAGCCGGATCTGCGCGGAGACCTGGCCGCGGCCCAAAACCTTCGTCAGGCTCTGCTCTGGGGTCGAGCCCTCAACCCCGGCAGCTTCGCCATGATGGTCGAGGGCGACCATCCGGGTTACGTGCTCAATGCCACCCCCAACGGCATGGAATACAAGAACTTGCCCAGCAAACCGGGCACGCGCACGGCCTGCGCGCTGGTGCTCAACCCCGGCAAAGCCTACTTGGGAATGAACTGGGCCGCAGCCCTGCAGGCCGAAGCCGTCTATCGCCTGAGCTTTTGCCCTGTTCCTCTGCACATGGACGGTCTGGAACTGAGCCTGGGCGAAAGCAGCTCGTTAATGCGCAATAAGCGCCGCCGGGAAGGCAATGTGAAGCTTTGGGAGCGCTATGTTTTCACGACCGACCCCGACGGCGCGTCGCTGGCGGTGGCCCACCCGGTGCTGCAACCGGGCGGCGGCTACTGGGTGGAAGGACGACCGCCATTCTTGCGCGACCGCAGCTGGCAGCCGGTTTCCAAGGTCTACTGGTTGGATTTCGCCGGGGCCGGCGCCGAAGACGCACCTCTGGGCCAGCAACCTCCCCAGGGGTTGTGCGTGGCCGAATGGACCGAGCCCGGCCAGGAGGAGCCCGGGCGGCTCTGGCTGGGCATCGACCCTGCTGTGGAGCTGCCGCGCTTTTCGGGCAAACGGGTGCGCTGCCGGGCCCTCTTCACGCGCATGCGTGTTACCGGCAACTATCTGGTGTTATCCCGCCACGGTATGCTGCTCGATCCTCTACCTGTGGAGGGTCTCCCCAGCGAAGGCTGGGTGGCCGTCGTCTCCTCCAATCTGGTCCACACCGACGCATCCGGCCTGGTTGTGGTGCAGGACGAGCGTCTGCGAGCTATCCAGCAATGGGTCACGGCCGAGATTTACGCCCTTCACCAACGCATGGCCCAATACCGAAGCTAGCCTGAAACCCCCGGCCGCGGTGCCCTGAGTCGGTACATACGAATAGGCTCGGACGCGAAGCCGAGCACAAAGGTCGATAGAAGCGGGACTAACTTACCAGGTCGAGTGGGGGCGG
>JALHOV010000682.1 GCA_022842865.1 Vulcanimicrobiota bacterium
CCAAAGCCGAGGAAGCCCCCGTCGCGGAGCCCGTGGTCGAAGAAACCAAAGCCGAGGAAGCCCCCGTCGCGGAGCCCGTGGTCGAGGAAACCAAAGCCGAGGAAGCCCCCGTGGCGGAACCCGAGGTCGAGGAAACCAAGGCCGAAGAAGCGCAGGTCGCCGCCGGTGACTGGGCATCCCTGAGCGTGGCGCAAAATGCCGGTGATTGGGCAGCGGTCTTGACGGCAGCAGCCGCGCTCTACGCCTCCGCACCCGATGTAAACGCTTATGCCGGACTGCTATTGGCTCACGCGGAGCATCTCCTGGACGAGAAGAAATCGGCTAGCGAAATCTTCGAACAGGTCAAAGGTCTCGAGGGACTGTCCGCCGAGTCGCAAGAGAGGTTAGGGAAAGGCCAGTTGCGCGCCAAGGTAGAGGAAGCTCTGCTGGGTGACGACGACCGTGCCGAGGACCTCCTGCGCGAGATGATGTCACAGGATCCCTCCAACGACACCTATCATAACGCCCTCTACCGGCTGCATTCCGATAGCAGCATGAGCGGGCGCCGTCTGGTAGACTTCTACCGCGATCTGCAGAAAAGCTATCCCAACGAGCCGTCCTTCTTGCTGCAGTTGGCCCGCGCATACTGCAACGCCAGCAAGGACACCCTGGCTGTGGTGCAGTTCCGCAAGCTCGTACAAATTGCCCCGCAAGCCGGATATTACGTGGAACTGGCGCAGACCTATGTGCGGCTAAACAAGGGCGGTGACGCCCAAAAGGCCATCCAAAGCGCCCTCGAACTGGACGCCAGTCTCCCGGCTGCCCTGCTCGCCGAAGTTCTGGTGCTGATCCAACAGAAAGACCTGGAAGGGGCCAAAGCCAAAGCCGAGGCGGCCAAAGCCAACGTCGGAAACGACGCGGCGGTCGCATGGTTAGACAATGTCAGCGAGGCTCTGGGGGGCGGTAAAGCGCCTGACGAAGCCACTCTCACTCAGATGCCCAACCTGCTGCTGTAACTACAGATTACCTTGCGCCCGCTAGAGCGTATCCGCCGAGTTGGGGGATTGGTGCTGGTCCTGCTGGTGACCGGCACGATCGGCTATCGGCTACTCTGCAAACTTTCCTGGCTGGACGCCTTCTACTTCACGGTCATCACCATGAGCACGGTGGGCTATCGGGAAGTAGGCGAACTGGACGCGGTCGGAAAAGTTTTCACCATTGCTCTGATCTTCAGCGGGGTGGGTTTGCTGGCCTACTCGGTTTCGACTACTTTGGAACTACTACTCGACGAACAACATCGCACATATTTTACCACTCTCCTCAATCGGAGGCGCTCAAGAAAAATGGAGCAACATTATATCGTGTGCGGACTGGGCCGTGTTGGCCGGGCCGTTTGCCAGGAACTTTCGGAAAGTCAGATCCCGTTCCTGGTGATCGACTCCAACGCCGAAAAAGTTCAATCCGCCGTTACCTGCGGTTGGACGGTGCTGCTTGGGGACGCCAGCGACGACAAAGTCCTGCAGGAGGCCAACATCACCAAAGCCCGGGGTCTGGTTTGCACAGTGGACACCGACGCGGCCAATCTATTCATTCTCATTTCGGCCAAGGGCCTCAACCCGGAAGTAGAGGTTTCCGCCCGCGTGAACGAAGACTCCAATGTGAAGAAGTTCGAGCGAGCCGGGGCGGTGCACGTCTACTCCCCTTTCTCCTTACTTGGGCGGCGCATCGCCCGCACTATCACTCGGCCCCGCGTGTTGGAGCTACTGGATGTGGCCCTGGAACAGAACAACTTCGATATCACCATCGAAGAGTTTACGGTTTCTAAGACTTCGCCGCTGGCCTGGCTAAGCCTAAAAGATTCAGGCATCCGCCAGAACTTCGGAGGGGTGGTGATGTCGGTCATCAAGGAAGACCGCGTCATTGTTCACAATCCAGACCCCGAACTGGTCTGCCAGCCCGGCGACATCTTGATCACCCTGGGAACGCCCGAACAGTTGAAGAAAATGCGCGAGATCGTGGAGCTCAAATCATGATACGACCCGAGGTTCAAGCGATGACCGAGACGGTCATCGAAATCCGACGAGACTTTCACCGCCATCCCGAGCTTGGTTTTCAGGAATTCCGCACCAGCGCCAAGGTGGCGGAGTTTCTGCGCGAGTCGGGACTAGAACCCACGGTGGGGATCGCGACCACAGGCGTCACCGCCGAAATCCGAGGAAACCTTCCAGGACCCACCCTGATGCTACGAGCGGATATGGATGCCCTGCCCATTGAAGAGGAAACCGACCTCGAATTTGCCTCGCAGGAACCGGGCAAGATGCACGCCTGCGGTCACGATCTGCACACCGCCATCTTGTTAGGCACAGCCCGCATTCTCAAGGATATGCAGCCGCGCCTGAAAGGCACCGTGAAACTCATTTTTCAGCCGGCCGAGGAAGGCCCGGGCGGTGCTGACCCCATGATTCAACAAGGCGTGCTCGACAATGTTGATTACGCTTTAGGCCTCCACCTCTGGTCCGATCTCCCGTGTGGACACGTGGCAATCACACCAGGGCCGGTGATGGCCGCGGCCGACACCTTTCGCGTCAAGATCCACGGCAAAGGCGGCCACGCCGCCTACCCCCACGAAAGCGCAGATCCTATCGTGGCAGCCGCCGCTCTGATCACTGCCCTGCAAACGCTGGTCAGCCGCAACACCAGCCCTTTCGACAGCGCCGTCGTGTCGGTGACTCAGATCCAGGGCGGTTCGGCCGATAACATCATTCCCGAAAGAGTAGAATTCTCAGGAACCATTCGCACCTTCCAGCCGACCACCAAGGCCGCTCTGATCAAGCGACTGCACGAGATGGTGCCCAGCCTCTGCAAAAGCTATGGAACGGAAGGGGAGTTTGAGTTCTTCGAAGGTTACCCGGCCCTGATCAATGACCCCGTTCCCTGTCAATGGGTAGCGGATGCGGCCGAACAAATGAAGCTGCCTTTGTCGACTCAAGCCACCATGGGAGGCGAGGACATGGCCTATTACCTGCAAAAAGTGCCTGGAGCGTTCTTCTTCCTGGGAGCGGCGCCGGACCAGGCCGACCGCGTATTCCCTCATCATCATCCCAAGTTCGACCTGGACGAGCGGGCCATACCCTTAGCCATGGAACTGTTTTTGCGCTGCGTGGAAAGCTGCCTGAAATAGAAACAGCCCTCTGATCTTTCGTACAGAGGGCTGTGGACTACTACCGTCGTTCATTTTTTACCCGCCAAGTGCTTTTTTTCGGCGATCAGTTGAAGCAAGGCTTCACGAGCCTGCTTCACGTCCTGCTGTGTCATCGGCGTATCCTCCTTTCCTGGGCAGCTCCCCCCGAGAAAAGAAAGTCCCCTTGAGCCAAGAGGATTGAGATACTTTAGCGAAACCAGTCACCAAATGCAAGCATCCGAGATGGGAAATTCTGACTACTCGCCGCAACGCCGCCTGGGCCTCTTCGACTTCCTGTGCCTGGGCTGGAACTGCGTCATCGGTTCAGGCATCTTTCTCACTCAGGGCGACATCGCCAAACAAGTGGGTCCATACGGGCCGCTGATGTTTTTGGTGGGCGGACTTTGCTGCCTGCCGGTGGCACTCTGCTTCGCGCAACTGGCCCAGCGCTTTCACGGTACGGGCGGCTCCAGTCTCTATGCCCGAGAAGCTTTTGGGCCTCGGGCCGGCTTTCTGGTTGGATGGGTCATGTGGCTGTCCGGGCTGATCGGCCTCTCCAGCGTGGCCGTCGGGCTGGCCGAGTACCTCCACCACGGCCAGGCGCTGGCCTGCGCCATCGTGGGCCTGCTGGCGCTGGTCAACTTGCTGGGGACGCGCAGCGGAGCCCTGAGCAACAACCTGCTGGCCGTGATCAAGCTGGGTCCACTGCTGGTGGCGGCTG
>JALHOV010000683.1:0-492 GCA_022842865.1 Vulcanimicrobiota bacterium
CAACGCCTACTCGACTTTTCGGAAGTAATGATGGCCATCGTGGTCTTGGGCATCGTCTTCATGCTGATTGTGCCGCTGCCTCCGGGTATTCTCGACTTCTTTCTGGTATGCAACATCACGTTCTCGGTGATTACCATCTTGATTTCGTTGAGCATTGTGGAGCCGTTGGAGTTCTCCGTGTTTCCCACCATGCTGCTGGTAACCACTTTATTTCGGCTCAGTTTAGACGTTTCGGCCACGCGCATGATTTTGCTGAACGGCTACCTCAAGGACCCGGTGTCGCATCTACCGATTGGCGCAGGGCATTTGATCCCGGCCTTTGGCAAGGTGGTGGTGGGCGGGAATCTACTGGTGGGACTCATTCTTTTCGTCATTCTGATCACCATCCAGATTCTGGTCATCACCAAGGGGGCGGAGCGGGTGGCCCAGGTGGCGGCGCGCTTTACGCTAGACAAGATGCCCGGCGAGCAGATGGCCATCGACTCAGATCTG
>JALHOV010000683.1:502-3866 GCA_022842865.1 Vulcanimicrobiota bacterium
ACCCTTTGGGGGCCGGGGGACCAAACCCCGCCCCCCCGCCCTTGGGGGGCCGCGTCACGCCGCCCCCCCACGCCGACTTCTACGGGTCGATGGACGGCGCCGGCAAGTTCATCACGGGTGACGCCATTGCCGCTGTCATTATTATGCTGGTCAATATCCTGGGCGGGATGGGGATGGGCGTGCTCTACTTCCACATGTCGCTGTGGGATGCGCTCAACACCTTTGCGCTGCTCTCTATCGGCAATGGACTGATTACCACCGTGCCGGCCTTTTTGATGTCTACTTCGATGGGCTTGATCGTGACCCGGGCGGCCTCGCAATCTAATCTGGCCCAGGATTTGATCCTGCAGATCACGGCTCAACCCAAGGCCCTGAAGATGGCCACCCGCGCCCTTTTCGGGATGGGAATGCTGGGCCTGACGGGTTTGTTCGCCTTTCCTCCGGCCCCTTTCCTGACGCTCAGCTGTATGCTTCACTTCTGCCTGAAAAGCCTCGAGTCGGAACGGGACGCCGCCCTGCAGGTCACCGAGGTGAAGGACGAGCAGGCCAAGGTGGTCAAGCGCCGCGAGCCGATCGAGGCGACCATCGGAATGGAAGTGGATGCGGTGGGCATCGAGGTGGGACGAGGGCTCTTGGGGCTGGTCAATCCGGATGAGGAGGCCAAGCTGATCTCTCGGGTGGTGGCCATTCGCCGCCACCTGGCCCTGGAACTGGGAGTGATCGTGCCGGGGGTGCGCTTTCGGGATAATCTTCAGCTGGCGCCCAACCGCTATGTGATCAAGATGCGCAACCTGCAGGTAGCTGGCGGCGAAGTCTTTCCTTCCCAGTTCCTGGCTATCGGTCCTGAGGACAAGCTCAAGAATCTACGCGGCACCCGCACCACCGACCCGACCTACGGAATGCCGGGCGTGTGGATCAGCCCGGAGCAACGGGGCGATGCGGAACGTTTGGGTTGCATGCTGTTTGACGCGGTGAGCGTGATGGCCACCCAGATGACCGAGGTTCTGCGGGCGCGGGCCGCCGAGCTGCTGGGACGTCAGGAAGTGCAGGCTCTGCTGGACCTGGTGAAGCGTGCCAAGCCGATGGTTGTGAAAGAAGCCACGCAGGACCTGAGCCTGGGCGATATTCAGAAAGTGCTTTGCAATCTGCTCTCGGAACGCGTGTCCATTCGGGATCTAGCGCGGATTTTGGAGTGTCTGGCCGACCACGTGGGGGTGACCAAGGACCCGGATCTGCTGACTGAGTTTGTGCGCGTGCGGTTGGCCGCCAATATCTGCGAGGAGTATGTCAACAACGACAAGCTGCTCAACGTGATTTCGCTCGACCCCGAAATCGAGCGGTGCTTGCGCCTTGCCATGCATCGCGACGGGATGGGGCTGCAGCTGAACCTGGACCCGCGCGAGGGTCAGCAGATCCTCAGCTCGATTGCCAAAGAAGTCGAAGGATTGCGTGAGCGCGGTCTGCAACCAATCGTTTTGACGGCCCCCGACGTGCGCCCGGCCTTAAGGCGCCTGTGTGAACGTACCTTCCCTACCCTGGTGGTGCTCTCTTGGAACGAGATTGCACCGGGGGTCCAGGTCAATTCGCTGACGATGGCCTGCTTATAGGGCCAGACCGAGCCCGGTTTTATTGGACCTCGAAGGTGGTCTGGCTGGCCTCCAAGACGGGGTTGTCCTGGGCGTCAACGGGGGTGACCCGCCAGTAATAGCGTCCGCTGGGGAGCGGTCGCATGAAGGGTGGATAGGAGGCTTTGCTGTTTTTTACCCGCTGGGTAAAGACATTTTCCTGGCCGGCCTCGTCGCGGGAGATGGTGAGCAGGTAGCCATCGGCCCGGGGCACGCCCAGCCAGTCGAAGCGGGGGAAGGGTCCCACCGGGGTCTGCCCAGGGTCACTCGAGTCGGGTCGGAGGCGGCTGGGGAAGGTCATGCTAATGAAAGCCATGGCGGCTTTGCGTCGGCCGGGATGGGCCGGGTTGGTGCGGTGATAGCGGGAGTAGGGGTTGCGCTCGAGCTGCCGGTGTTGTTGGGCTCGAAAGTAGGCGCGCGCCATCTCGGGGCTGGGCATCGTTCCCAGGCCGCCCAGGAAACGCTTGTTGAAGTAAGCGTTACGCCCCAGGGACTGAAAGCGGCGGCCGTTGAGGATTTGCTGACGGTACTGAGCAATGTTTTGGAAGCGGCGAAAGACGGGGCGGCGGGAGCGGTGAACGCGCACCTGGTCGCCGGGGCGGGCCGTGCCCACCAATTGGCCCGAGAGGTCGCGGATTTCGACGCCGCCTTGCTGGCTGTTGCTTTCGAAGCAGTTGACTTCGACGGTGCCATCTTCTTCTTCATGGACCGTGAATTCGGTGCCGCGAATGCCCATGACGCCGCCGTTGGTCTGGATTTCCAGGGGTTGCTTGAGGGTCTTGGCGTCGGCCTTCACCCACATGCTGCCGCCTTTCAAAACCATTCGTTTGACCGGTAGCTGGCTGTCGCCCACCGAGCGTTCACTGAGGACTTCCACATCGGTGCTTTGATTGATGCCGACGCGGCCGCCGATGAGGAATTCCAAAGCGGCCAGGGTGTTGGAGTTGGTGACGAAGTGGTCCTGGACGTAGCCGGTCGCGTTGATGGTGACGGGGTAGCTTTTGCTGTCTTCCGGGCGCTTTTGCAGCAGTTGGGTCTGGCCTTTCGGGTCGACGGCTTGAATCGATTGAACTCGCAGCACCGGCTCTTCCGCCAGGGCGGGCAGGGCCAGAGCCATCATTAGCAATGCACTTTTCACCGGGGCAGGTTCTGGAACCAGAGGTGGAATGCCTCCGAGCTGAGCGAGGATCTGGTGGTTCGATTGCAGGCGGTGGGTGGTTTTCGCTGAAGGCCGGCCTTATGCCGCAATTACAGCACAAGCTGGCTTTCCGCCAGGTCCTTAAGTATCAGCTAGACGTCACCTTGATGGATGAGTCCGAGTCCGACGTGGATGAAATGGAGCTGCTGGTCGTTCTCAAGGTGGGCGATCAAGGCGCTTTGACCACCGAGACGCGCATTGAAAATCGCTCGGGTCCCGTCAAGGTGCCTGACGATTTGATGCGCCCGGGTAAATTTCAGATGGGCCAGTCCCTGCCGGACTTTCTGCCGGCTCTGCCGGAGAAGGACCTGAACGAGGGCGACGCCTGGACGGTAGACGGGGCTTTCTACGAGCTGACCGCGATCCGGGGGGACGTGGCCGAGATCGTGAGCCGCAAGGTGGTCGAAACCCCCCGCACCGAGACCGAGTGGCTGTATGAGTTCGACTTCAAGCAGGGCCGCATGTTGTTGGCCCAAAGCGTGACCGAGACCCAGCCCAAGGGACGCAATTTAAGGCGTCTTTGCGAGTACGAGCTGCTAGA
>JALHOV010000684.1 GCA_022842865.1 Vulcanimicrobiota bacterium
AGCGTGGTTTGACTAGGGCCTGTTGACATTTAAGGTGTCGAGGCGAAAATTCGGCTACGCTCCGAGGGCTAGGCGCGGGCTTTCCGAGGAGCGGATTTTGCTGGTTGCAAATGTGTGTGAAACGGCTGTTCTGATAGGCGAGCTTGCGAGCCCCGAACGGACGTTGCGCACCCTTGCACCGCAGGAAAGCCCGCAACGACGCCATCGGAGATGTAGACGATTTTTCGGCCGATGGCTTATGTCAACAGGCCCTAGAGGCGCTTCCAGCCAGGGCCTGGATCAAAGGTTTTCATGCCGGCACCTAACTCCGCCGTACGCTCCTTCAGATCGCGTTGATAGATGGCTCCGCCTGGACCCACCAGGAAGGTCATGATGCCGGAATCTCCATAGGCAGCCGGGTAGGCCACCAGCGCGAAGCCGGCCACCATATGGCCATTGATAACGTAAGAAAACGCACCGCCCGGGGCTGAAGGCCCCTGAGCCGTGAGAATGCGATAGAAGTAGCCGTGGAAGGCTTTGCCAGCATCGGCCCTGGACTTTCCGGCTTCGGCCATAAAGGGTCCCAAGGGGCTCCCAAGTTCGCCTGGGCCGGGCTCCCAGTAGAGCCCGTCGTGTTTGCCGGTCGAACTCAAGAAGCGATCCGCATAGCGGACCATTCCCGAGGCGTCGGGATCCAGGGTAGCATAGGCTCGCTGAGCCTGAGTGTAGGCCTCACAGGCGCGAATAGCGCTCAACTCATTCCTGCCGATACGCCGCGCGCGTACCTCTTCGAGCCCGACGACCCCATCAAAATACCACCCTTGCTTCTTCTTCACCAAGGGTAAGGGCATAGGAAAGTTCTGCGTCCCGATGACCATCATCGTCAATGAATCGCCCTGCGGCACCAGTTGCATCTTTTCCTTACAAGACTTCAGAAAGTTCTCACGGTTGGTTGCGTCTTCGACGGGATCTCCGCTGGTGATGATGGCTTTGGCATTACTACCTACCAGGCTCATCAAAGCGTTCAAGTCTTGCTTGGTGACAATTTCAACCAGAGCCTTGGCCGCCTCTTCCGGGGTGGCGAAGGTCCTTTGCCCGGACTCCTGGGCCAAAGCCGGCAGCGCCCAAGTGGCAGCCAGCACTGTGAGTAGGATCAGCTTTTTCATCGACGACGTCCTCCACCATAATGGGCAGCACTTCCCCCCATGCTGCTGTAGCCTCGACTGGCGTAGTGGCTGCTCATGCCCCCGCCGGCCGTGGTCGCAAAGGTGCTGCCGCTGCGATACGCCCCCCCGCTACCGCCGTAACCGCGATAGCCTGCAGCCGTCGTTCCCGTATGATAGACGGAAGTGTTACCGGCGGGGCCGTGGTAGACTCCCGTGCTTCCGCTGTGATAGGCACCCCCGCCGGCGTAGTTGTGGCCCCAAGCGGCCGTGCCCGCGTAAGCCCCTCCCCGGTAGGCAGCGCCCGTGTAGACGCTGGCGCCACAATACATTCCGTGACTGGCCCAGTTAAAAGCTCCGTAATTGTTCGTGTAGGCCGCGCCCAGTGCCACGCCGGTTCCAAAGGCCATCAGCCCCGCTCCGTAGGGAGCAGTGCTGCCGTAAAAGGCCGTCTCGTCATAGGTTGGGACGTAAATCGTATCCTGGCTGGCGGGGACAATCTGGATTGTACTACCGCTGGCCACCACTTTTTGTTGAGGAGTGGTTTCCAGGGCTCCCATGGTTTGCGCCTGGGCCCGAATGCCCTGAATACAGTCCATTACGCCGGCCTTGTCCGCAAGGAAACTCTGGCCCAGAGCAGTGGTCTTGTTCATGTCACCGGTCATTTTTTGGATCACATCCGGAAAAGTGCACAAGGCTTTCACGCTATTGTCCCACGATTGAGATTCCATGGCGGTAGCCAGGGCGCTTCCCTGAGTGCCCGGGTGACCCGTGCACCAGACCGCGGCTTCCATAACCTGATTGGGGTAAGTGGAGGCGGCTAAGACCTGGGCTAGCAGAGTATCGGGGTAAAGCGCGTAGGGGGCGCACAGGGGAATGAACGGATTGTCGTCGACGCTCGACTGTGCCGAGCACGGCATAGCCGCACACAGGGCCACTAAAAACAGGCTGACAGCCAGCTTTCCTGGTTGCATAAGGAGAACTCCTTGCCAAACTAGATATGGGCCAGCGGCCCTTAGAGGACGGGTTGGCCCATAGCCAACTTTCATACGGCCTCCATTTTAAAAGTTGCCGGTTGCGGGCACCAGTTGGACCTTGGTCCAATGCTCCTAGTTTAGAATTGCACCGATTGAACCATGACTACACGTGCCTACTTTGGAGACTTTTGTGGACGAACCCGTCGCTCGTGACGAATGATTGGGTCACTGTCATTTGGTCTATGAGCGCTTCGGCGTGCCTGACCTTGGGCTCGCTGCACTTTTTCTCCTGGTACCGTGAACGACAGGCCCTGGGCAACCTGTTCTTTGCCCTTCTGGCCGCTTCGACGGCCGCCTACACGCTGCTTGAATTGCAGATGCTGCGAGCCGAGACGCCGGAGCAGTTTTCCACCACTTTGCGCTGGATACACGTTCCCGGCTTCTTGTTGATCGTGTCCATGGCCAGCTTTCTGCACGTGTATTTGAAGGGAGGCAGCCGGTTTCTGGTCCGTAGTATCTGCGCGCTGCGTGTGCTGGCGCTGATCCTAAACTTTTCGTTCGGACAGAATCTCAACTTCCTCGAAATCAACCAGTTGCGGCACACGAGGTTACTGGGGGAGTCGGTCTCCGTCGCCGAGGGTGTGCGCAACCCATGCATGCTTGTTGGCCAGGCCAGCATGCTATTGCTCCTGGTCCTGGCCAACCAGGCTTTTCTGGCGGCCTGGCGCCGGGGCGAGCGGCGGCGCGCACTGGTGGTTGGCGGTAGTGCCATTTTCTTTATTGCCGTAGGCATGGGCCACCTCGTGCTGGTGCTTTGGGGCATCATCCCCGGGCCCATCATCAGCAGCCTCACTTTCCTCAGCATCGTAGCGGCGATGAGCTTTGAGCTGAGCGCCGCCACCTTGCGTGCAGTCCAATTGGGCGGCGAGCTGCGCGAGAGTGAATCACGTATGGCTCTGGCGGCCGAAGCCGCCCGCCTGGGAATTTGGTCTCGCGACCTGGTTGGAGGTGAAATATGGGGGAGTGATACCTGGCGGGAGCTGCTTGGCTTCTCGAAGTCGGAAAGAATCGATCTGAACAGCTTTTTGGATAAATTGCACCCGGAAGACAAACAGACCGTACATCAGATCCTGACCCAGGACTTTGCTCTCCAGTTCGGCTACCAGACGGAGTATCGAGTCCTTTTGTCAGACGGCCAGGTGCGTTGGATCGCTTCGCGCGGTCGCGTCGAGACAAACGACCAGGGCACGCCCGTCCGTCTGCTGGGCGTCTCCATGGACATTACCTATCATCGCGAGGCGCAGCAGGAGATTGAGCTGCAGCGAACTGAGCTGGCTCACCTTTCCCGGGTAACCATGCTGGGGGAACTGTCAGGTTCGATAGCCCATGAATTGAACCAACCGTTGACCGCCATCCTTAGCAATGCCCAGGCAGCGCAGCATTTCCTGGCGCGAGGTGAAGTTGACCTTGACGAGCTGCGCGAGATACTTTCCGATATTGTGGAGCAGGATAAACGTGCCGGCGAAGTCATTCGCCGCTTGCGCCTGCTGCTTCAGAAAGGCGAAGTGCTTAAACAGCCGCTGGACCCCAATGACCTCGTGCGTGAAGTGCTCAGGTTGCTCGGAAGCGAGTTCTCGAGTCATTGTCTGGTCGTGCAAACGCATTTGGATCCTACGGTGCCGACGGTCAACGGTGACCGAGTGCAATTGCTGCAAGTTCTGCTCAACTTGCTGC
>JALHOV010000685.1 GCA_022842865.1 Vulcanimicrobiota bacterium
TATGTCTTCGAGGTGGGCCGCGCCGTGCTCAGCGGGCCTGCCGCCGACCTCTCTACCAATCCCGAAGTGCAGAAGGCTTACCTGGGACTTTGACGCGGGAGCCTTACTACTCGGATGATTCGGGAACGCCTCCGGAGCGACTTCCCGTGCATGTCGTGCTCGACAACGTGCGCAGCGCGTTTAATGTCGGCTCTATCTTCCGCACCGCCGACGCGGCCGGCATCGGATGCATTCACCTGTGCGGCATCACCTGCTGGCCGCCCCACCCAAAGCTCGAGAAGACTTCGCTCGGGGCCCATCAATATGTGCCCTGGAAGCGCCACGAGAGCACCGAGGCAGCCCTGCTTTGGCTGCGTTCCCAGGGGATTCCGGTGGTGGTGCTGGAGACCCGCCCGGATGCGCAGGTGATGGGCGAGTATCGCTGGCCCAGCCCGGTGGCGTTGGTGCTGGGCCACGAGGTAGTGGGCGTGTCGGACGAAGTGTTGGAACTGGCCGACGTGTTCCTGCGTATTCCCATGTTCGGAGTCAAAAACTCTCTGAACGTGGCCAGTGCCTTCGCGGTGGTTGCCTATGATATCATTCGAGTTCGCTAGCGGAAGAAATCCTGCTCGAGGGGTCGGATCATGGACTTCGAGCTGGGGTTTTCCATGGGCTTCCAATCGAATCCACGCACCAGCGCGGCCGGCACTCCATCGGTCTTGCCCATGACCAGTTCGGCGGCGGCGCAAATGGCGTCGGCCGAGCCCATGATGCTGGCTTCCAAGGGATAACCGTGAGGATCGTCCTGGCCGCGGTAGTCGGTGAACGGGTCCATGGCGGCCACGCCGATGGCCACGTTGACGATGCCAATGCGCCAGGCCCGACCGAAGGAATCGGAGATGAGCACCGGCAGGGTGAAGCCCAGTCCTCTGGACAGCTCGCTGCTCAAATGGCGAGCCGACGCGTCGGGGTCGTCGGGCAGGCAGCACACGGTTTCGCCCGGACTGTTGGAGCGATCCACGCCGGCGTTGGCGCATACCAGTCCGTGGCGGGTGCGGGACACGATGATGCCGTGCTCCATGCGCAAGATGCCGGCAGACTCGCGTAGCACCACCTCGATCTGGCGCGCATCTTTCTTCCAGCGTTCGGCCCATTGACGAGCCCACTCCGAGGGCTCCACGGTGGTCAGGTCGACCACCCTGCCCTCCGCCTTGCTGACGATTTTGTGGGTGACCACCAGCACGTCACCGGCTTCAGCTAACCCTACCACGGCCGGCAGCATTTTTTCAGACAGTGCATCGCCGGACCCAATCTCGGGGATGCCCGTCACGGGCAGAAGGCTTACTGGTGCTGGCATGCCAGACAGTTCCAATCTTCGAGAGTGTCCACATCGTTGGCCAGACCAGAGCGCTCGGTTACCGCCTGAGCGAACGGTTGGGACTGAAAGCGCAGAAAGCTATTTTTCCCAAAAACGAGCTCCGGCGAGCAGTGGTCCATCGCCAGCGCGTTGCAGCCGCGCCGGTGGCGGTCTGGAGCCAGGGCCAAGCCTTGGGCCGGGCAGTTTTGGATGAGCGCCTCCAGATCGGGGCCGCTCAGGTGGGGAAGGTCGGGTAGGATCACCAGCCAACGCTTGGGCCGAACCAAAGAGTTCCATTCCCGGAGACCTTCGTTCAACCCGGGGCCGGCCTGGCGCATCCAGCGAACCGAGGTCGGGAGTTGCAACTGGTCCCCCAGGCTGACCACCCAGGTCTCACTGATGGAGGGAGTGCTCAAGCATCGTTCCAGGGCTTGCGTCAGCCATCGCTGCGCCAGTTCCTGGGCTTCCGGGACGGGCAGGCGAGTCTTGCTTTGTCCATTGCCTTTGAAGGGCAACACCGCGATCCAGGGATCAGACATGCAGAGCCACCTGAGCCAATCGCTCCCGATCTTCCGTGGTTTTCATCAGGCTGGGCGTGCAAATGGCCTGGATTCCAAGCTTTTCGATTTCCGGAACGAGGGCGCTATCGCTTTCATCCAGGATCAAGACGTCGACCCATTTTCTGAGTAGCTGCGCGATGCCCAGGCTGTTGACGGGGTGTCCCAAACTGGCCAGCAACGAAGCCAGCGGTCCTTTGACGGCGGCTTCCCCAATCATTGGAGAAACGGCCACTTTGCGCGCCGGGCAGCCGGCCCAGAGCGACTCGAAGCCCTGCAGCGAGAAAATGGGTTGCAGGCTGAGGAAAGGGTTGGACGGGGCCAGCACGATGCGTTCGGCGTTTTTCAAGGCTTCCAACACCGCCGAGCTGGGGGGAGTCTGGTCGGCCCCCTGATAGCGGCACTCCAGCACCGGGTCAGCATGTTGACGGCGCACGAAATAATCTTGGAAGTCCACCCAGCCCGTGGCCAGGCGCAGTTTTGTGGGCACAGGCGCGTCGCACATCGGTAATAACTGCAGTTGCAGGCCGGCCGAGCGCGCCAGTTCGGCAGTCACCTGGGTCAGGCTGGCTCCCTGGCTCAAACGTTGGGTGCGGAACAGGTGGGTGGCCAGGTCCAGATCACCCAGTCGAAACCAGGTTTCCCCGCCCAGTCGGGCCAGTTGCTGGGCGCAGGTCTGCGTGTCGCCTTGCAATCCCCAACCTTGCACCGGATCGGCCCACTCGGCCAGGGTGTAAAGCACGGTATCCAGATCAGGAGAAATGGACAGGCCGTGCAATTGAAAATCGTCGCCGGTATTGACGATGACCGTCAAGTCGCGGGGGAGGATCCGATAGAGCCCCTGACTTAGTCTTGCTCCACCCACTCCCCCGGCCAGAACGGCAACTTTCACGTTGGCTACTGAACGCCCCCGAAGGTTCCCGTCGGATTTTCTACCACCATCGAGGCTCCTTGGGTCGATAACCCCTCCACCTGAACGCTGAGAGGGTTGCCGGTGCCGTTTCTATAGAGCACCGTACTGAACACCCAGGGTCCCAGGTTGACCGTTTGACTGCCTTGAGGCGGCGTGACGGTCTGGCCGGGTGCGACGGTGGGTAGCGTTTGCGCCCCCAGGCCTCGGATCGTGTAAGCTCGGCCCGGGTTGAAGGGCCCGGTAAAGCGCAGATTGGAGGGTACGCTTCCGCCCAGCGGAGAGGCCAGCAAGGCATTGGTCCAATCCGTAAAGACGTTGTTCATGCTTCCGAAGGACGCGTTGAGCTGGGCCAATCCGACGCCGCTGGATTGAGCGTAGGTCCGAAAAGTGTTCAAACCGAATCGGTCCACCAGATAGCGCATCAGGGCGTAGTCGCGCCCATAGGAGTCCAGGTTGCTGTTGAATTGGAAGATGCCCTGAGCGCTGGGATTGAGCAGAAAGGCCCTGCAGGCCTGGAAAGTAAAGGTGTTCCCGCCCAGAGGGGATTCCAGGCCGTAGCCCGCCAGGTCTTCGGCCAACACCGCTTTGCCCTCATCGATGGCCGCGTTTTCTATCTGGCCGCCAAAGGCGCCCTGGCGGACCAACTTGGTGTTGAGAGCGATCAGATGCTCGAATTCGTGAGCCAGGGTGCTGTAGACATCGAAGCCGTCGGCACCGAATTTGTCAAAATTCATGTAGAGAATTTCGCCCTGGTTGCTGCTGGGGCCCGTACCCGTATCTGCGGGACTGACGAATCCAAAGAATTGGGACCCTCCGATTCCCGAGTTGTTCAGGAAGACCAGCACCACCTTGCTGTCGCCGTCGCGACCGCCACCGACGGTCCATTCCGAACCGAAGATGTCGCGGTCCCGGTCGTAGATACCGGTGCCCGGGGCATCCCAAGTATTGGCAATCTGCTGCGCAGTCGCCTCCGGCACGATGGGCACGTTGCCTACCACCTGCGCGAAGATGGTGCAGTGTTGGGTGGCGT
>JALHOV010000686.1 GCA_022842865.1 Vulcanimicrobiota bacterium
TTCATGGGCGGCATGCAGCAACTCAGCTCGCCTCCTTGCCTGAACCTCAAGAGCTACCAATGGAAGCAGCGTTGGGCCGATCTGCCCACCAGCAAGTATATCCAGCTCGGCCGTCTCTCCCAGGGAGAAGAAGATCCGGGAGACGATTTTCTTTTGCGCGTCCGCAAGCCGACCGAGAAAAAGGACCCCGCATACTCGCTTTTTGAGCACTTGCTGGAGCTCAACAACATCATCGAGCGCGAATCTGAAAAAGTGGAACTGGTGGTCGGCGACGGCATTGTCAAAGTCGACGGTGGCGATCCCGTAGAGCACCCCCTGTTACTGCAAAAGCTCCAGATCGAATTCCTGGCCGAAAGCTCCGAGATCGTTATCCGCGAGACCGACCGCGAATGCGAACTCTATCTGGCCTTGCTACGCCGTCTGGGATTAAGCGAGGAAGCCATCGTGGGAAGCCGCAAGCTGCTCCAACAGCATGCAGTCCACCCCCTTGGCAAAGAGTCGACCAACGAATTTTTCTCCGCCTTGTGGGCTCTTCTTTGGCCCAACGGGAACTCGCCGGCCACCCGTCGTGAGCCGACCATGTATCTGGGTTTTCGGAGCGCTAGCTTTACCCAGGCCATCGAAGCCTTCTTACGTGCTCTGCCGGACGTCAAGGAATTGCCGCCGTCGCTGGTGCGTGTGGTGGGCGTCGACCCCGGTCCTCCCTCGGACATCAAGCCTTTGGAAGACCACGACTTGCTGCTCACCATGCCGAGCAACCCGGAACAAGAACGCGTGGTCAAACGCCTGCACAGCGCCGGAGCGGTGCTTGTGCAAGGGCCGCCCGGCACCGGCAAAACCCACACCATCGCTAACCTGATCGGCCATCTGCTGGCCGAGGGCAAGAGCATTCTGGTCACCAGTCAAGCTTCCAAGGCGCTGCGCATTGTGCGCGACATGGTCATTCCCGAACTGCGCCCGCTCTGCGTCAGTGTGCTGGAGCAGGAGTCGGAAAGCCGTGATCAATTGGAAGCGGCCGTCAAGGGCATTGTCAATCGCTTTACCAGCAGCGATCCCGACGAACTGGACGCGCTGGCCAAGCAATACGAGAGCCGTCGCGGTGAATTGCGCGAGAAGCTGACCTCGGTAGAAGAGAGACTGCTGAACGCCCGCCTGGACGAATACCGCCCCCTTCAGGTCGGCCAGGAATCTATCACGCCTGGACGAGCCGCCCAGCTCCTGGTGGATCAGAGCGCCACTCGCCACCAATGGATCCCTGGTCAGGTGGTAGCGGGCGCGGACTTCCCTCTCGACCAGGAAGAGCTCCGCCAGCTTTACCGCCTCAACCGGGACGTTCCCGCCGAACTGGAAGCCGACCTGGATCAGGTGCTCCCCCCCATCGAGGACCTGATCTCTGAGTTCCAGTTCAAGGAACTGGTTGCCAAGAAGAAATCACTCCAGACCGAGGAAGGCGTGGGCGAAGAGTTCTGGGATCACGAATCTCAGGACTCCAAACAGCTCCAGCGCATGCTTGACCAGGTCGAGCGCGCCATCACCCAAATCCAGGATGGTACTTCCTGGGTGCTCGACTGTATGCGTGTGGGCATGCTCGGAGGCGCCCATAAACAGACCTGGGAAGACCTGGTGACCACCGTCGAGAATGCCGTTCACGAGTTTGCCGAACTCGACCGGGTGACACTCTCCACCGGCGCTACCGTGGTCGATAACGACATGAGCGTAGACGAATCGTTACGCGTTATCGAAGAAATCATCGCCCATCTGCGCACCAAGGGTTCCATCTCGATGTGGACCTTTATCAGCGGGCCCTGGAAGAAACTCATCGCCAACGTCCGCGTTCACGGCAAGAGCCGACTGCAGAACGTCGAGGAAGCGGAAGGCGTGCGCGCCTTCCTCAAACTCAAGCAGGGCCAGCAAATGCTGCGCAGCCGCTGGGACCGCCAGATGGGCTCTCGCGGAGCCCCAACCTTCGACAGCCTGGGTGAACCCTCGACCGAAATCGCTTATAGCTATCTGCCGCAGATGAAGGCCGCTCTGGCCTGGTATGAAAACGAATGGGAAGCCTGTCGCCGCCTGATGAAAGATCAGGGGCTACGCTGGTCCGCTATCGTGGACCGAGTACCCATCGATACCGGACTTTTTGGCGAACTCTTCCGCATCCGCGAAGCCTCGCGCCGTTACCTGATTCCCACCATTCAGTCGCGTAAGGCCGACCTGGACTCGGCGGTTTACAACCAGCGCCTGCAAGCTCAAGAACGCCTGCTGACCCAATGCCAGCCCCGCGATATGGGCGGCATTCTCAGCCGCCTGCGTCAGGCCACCCTGAGCCTGGATCCGGAGGCCTATGGCCGCGCCTGGGCCTGGTTCATGCAACTGCATTCACTCAAGGAACCGGTGGCGGCTCGCAATGTGCTGTTGCACAAAGTTCGCGACGTAGCCCCAGAGTGGGCGCGCGCCATTCGCGACCACCGCCAACCGCATGACCGCAGCGAACCCCCCGGAGAAGTGGGCCCGGCCTGGAAATTCCGCCAGTGGACCCAGCAGCTGGAGACTCGGGCCGAAGTGGATCCTGAGCATCTCCAACAAGAATCCATCTTGCTCAAAAATCAACTGCGCCTGGCCACCGCTCAATATGTGGAACACAAAACCTGGGCCAACCAGCTTCGCCGCACGGGTGTGCGCCAGCAGCAGGCCCTGGTCGGCTGGCTCGACCTGATGCGCAAAATCGGCGCCGGCAAGGGCAAGCGAGCTCCCAAGCTCAAAGCCACCGCCCGCGAGAAACTGGCCGAATGTCGTGACGCCGTTCCGGTTTGGATTATGCCGTTGGCCCGAGTGGCGGAGAGCTACCATCCGGGAGAAACGCTCTTTGACGTCGTCATCCTGGACGAGGCCAGCCAGTGCGACGTCACCGGCCTGATCGCCTTTGCCCTGGGTCGCGAAGTCCTGGTGGTAGGCGACAACGAGCAGGTGAGCCCGGAAGCCGTCGGTATGTCTTACGAGAAGATCGAACAACTCATCGACGAGCATCTCTACGATGTGCCCAACAAGGAACTCTACGACGGTAAGACCTCGGTTTACGATCTGGCCCGCCAGTCTTTTGGCGGCACCATTCGCCTGGTCGAGCACTTCCGTTGCGTGCCCGAAATCATTGCCTTCTCCCACAAGCTCTGTTATCAGGGCGAAATTCAGCCTCTACGCGAGTCACACCAGGGCAAACTGCGCCCACCGACTCATTTTCACAAGGTGGAGGGCGGCAGCTACCAACGCAAGGTCAACAAGGCCGAAGCGGAAGAAGTGGCTTCCCTGCTGGTGGCCTGCTCGGAACAACCAGAGTATGCCGGCCAGACCATGGGCATGATCTCGCTGGTGGGCGAAGAACAGGCGCTGCTGGTGGACAAAATGCTCACCCAACATATGCCGCTCTCCGACTACCAGTCTCGCCGGGTTCTTTGCGGCAACGCAGCCCAGTTCCAGGGCGATGAGCGCGATGTCATGTTCTTGTCGTTAGTGGAAACCGCCGACGATCAGAGTGCTCTGTCCTTGCGTCGCAGCGACATGTTCATCAAGCGTTACAACGTGGCCGCCTCGCGCGCCCGCAATCAGCTCTGGGTGGTGGGCGGCCTGGATCCCGACCAGCATCTCAAGGTCGGCGATCTGCGCGAAGTCCTCATCCGCCACGCGATCGATCCGGAACGGACCATCATGGAAGTGGCCGAGATGAATCCCCGCGACACCAAAGAAGCCGATGCCGTGGCGGCCGGGGCCCGCCGCATGAGTCAGGCCCTGCAGCGCGAACTGGAAGGCGCGGGCTATCGCGTCCACCGCGATTTC
>JALHOV010000687.1:0-770 GCA_022842865.1 Vulcanimicrobiota bacterium
TCAAACTCTTGGGAATGTTCACTGGAAACGCGCTCAACAAATTCTCCATCGTGGCGCTGGGAATCACCCCCTACATCAACGCCAGCATCATCATGCAGCTGTTGACGGTGGTTTCACCTCAGCTCAAAGACATGCAAAAAGAAGGCGGCGAGATCGGCAGACGCCAGATCGTCAAATACACTCGCTGGCTGACCATCGTGTTGGCCTTCGTGCAGTCGACGGTCATGATTACGGCGCTGTCCCGCCACGTCGACCCCAACCACCCCAACGACCCTGCTGGCTGGGTCTTCGTATCGCATCATCCGCTCTTTCTGGCGGGCATCATTGTCACGCTCGTAGCCGGAACCTGCTTTATGATCTGGCTGGGCGAGACCATGTCAGAAAAGTCGCTGGGTAGCGGTGTTTCGCTGCTCATCTTTGCCGGTATCGTGATGTCCTACCCGATGTATTTGATGCAGACGCTGCAGGCCGCTCAGGCCGGCGGCGCACGCGCCGGGCTTTCGCTGGTGGTCTTCCTCATCATGAGCCTGGGAATCGTCATTTCCATCATCGTGATGACGCTGGCTGTGCGCAAAGTGCCCATTCAGTTCCCCAAGCGGCAGGTCGGCAATCGAGTGATGGGCGGCCAGTCCACCTTTATCCCGGTCAAGGTCAACAACTCCGGTGTCATCTCGATCATCTTCGCGGTTTCGCTGATGTATCTGCCCAGCACGGTGGTGGGAATGATTCCGGAGACGGCTCCCGGGTGGGCTCTTCAGTTCAAGGAAACG
>JALHOV010000687.1:780-3816 GCA_022842865.1 Vulcanimicrobiota bacterium
CCTGAACCCCGAGAATCCGCTATACAACCTGTTCTACGCAGCCATGGTCATCTTCTTCACCTACTTCTACTCCTCGATCGCCTTCAGTCCGGAAGACATCGCGGACAACCTGAAGAAGCAGGGAGGATTCATCCCGGGCATCCGCCCGGGGCGGGCCACGGCCGACTACCTTGGTCGCCTGCTCAGCCGTCTCAACCTGGTCTCCGGGCTGTTTCTGGCGGCACTGGCCGTCCTGCCGACTTACATCATGAAAATGACCAACGTCAACAGCTTCTATCTGGGCGCCACGTCGCTGCTCATCATCGTGGGCGTGGCACTCGACACCATGAGCCAGATCCAGGCCCGCATGGTGCTGCGCAATTACCAAGGCTTTATGAAATAGGCCTGCAACAGCCATAGATTACCAAGTATCCGCCCGCCTTTCCTAACAGAAGGCGGGCGGAGTTTTCTGAACGGGGAAAGTCAGTCGTGAGAATGGTATTGATAGGCCCTCCCGGGGCTGGCAAAGGGACTCAGGCGTCGCGCCTGGCGGCCCACTACCACATCCCACATATCAGCACCGGCGAAATGCTCCGGGAAGAAGTGAAGGTCGGCAGTCTAATTGGCACCCAGATCAAAGACACCCTGGCTGCCGGCAACCTGGTTTCCGACCAGATGATCCTGGGCCTGGTGGAGATGCGCCTACAACAGAAGGACTGCCGCCTGGGCTTCATTCTTGATGGATTTCCTCGCTCGCAGGTCCAGGCGGAAGCTACCCAGGGTCTATTGGACCGACTGCAACGCCCGCTGGACGCCGTCGTGCAATTGATTATGCCCGACGACGAGATCGTGACGCGCCTCAGCTACCGGCGCATCTGCTCCCAGTGCTCCCGTCCTTATCATCTGCTCTTCAATGCGCCAAAAATCGAAGGCGAATGCGACGTCGACCACTCGCCGCTCATCCAGCGTTCGGACGACACCGAAAACTCGATTCGGAACCGCCTCCACGTTTACCACAAGCAGACCGAACCGGTGGTGGAGTATTATCGCAAGACACCCTTGCTCAAGGAAATCAGTGCCATGGGTGAGGTCAACGCCATCACCGTGGATATTATCTCGGCGTTGGGGAAAGAAGCGGCAGCGTGAGCAAAACCAAGAACGGCATCATCCTCAAAACGGCTCGAGAGATCGAAATCATCAAAGAAGGCGGCAAACTTCTGCGCCAATGCCTCCAGTTGGTGCGAGAAGCGGCCGTTGAGCGGGCTCGCACCAAAGACCTGGACCAGTTGGCCTACGATTTCATCGTCTCCCACGGTGGCCGTCCGGCCTTCAAGGGCTATCGCGGTTTCCCGGCGACCCTGTGCATCTCGGTCAACGAGGAAGTGGTCCACGGAATCCCCAATAACCGCCGCCTCAAGGCCGGCGACATCGTGAGCGTGGACTGCGGCCTGGCCTGGCAAGGCCTGATCGCCGACTCAGCCACCACCATCGCCGTGGGCGAAATCGATCCCAAGCTGCAAAAGCTGTTAAAAGTTACGGAAGAGTCGCTGTACCTGGGCATTGCCCAAGCCCAGGCCGGCAACTATGTCCAGGACATTTCCCGGGCCGTGCAAGAGCACGTCGAGGGCCACGGATTTTCCGTGGTGCGCGACCTGGTCGGACACGGCGTGGGCAAAGACCTCCACGAAGAACCGCAGGTTCCCAACTATGTCTCGAAGGACAAGGGGGCCAAGCTGGAACCCGGTATGGTCATCGCCATCGAGCCCATGGTGAATACCGGTACCTTCGAGGTGGTCTCGAAGCGAGACGGCTGGACCATTGTTACTTTGGACAAAGGCCACTCGGCCCACTTCGAACACACGGTGGCCATTACAAATAACGGTCCCATGATCTTGACGAACGGGGAATAATTCCTTAATATACCCGAGCGCTTTGAGCGGGCTATCGCTATTGCGCCGATCTGCGAAGGAATCGCTGAATCGACAGTGTCCCAGAACCAAACCAACCCGGTCATCGCCACGGTAGTAGAAGTACTACCCAACGCAATCTTGCGACTGAAGACCGATTACGGCGCGGAAGTTCTGGCCCACTTTTCAGCAGAAGCGCGCAGTGAGCTGGTGCGAGTACTCCCGGGAGATCGGGTAAGACTCGAGATTTCACCGTATCACAAAGGTCGTGGACGTATTGTCGGCAAGGCCTGAGACTTCAGTCGGGCCGATTTAAGAGGAGCTGGTTAAGAACATGAAAGTTAAGCCTTCTGTGAAAAAGCGCTGTGAAAAGTGCCAGATCATTGTCCGCAAGGGCCGAGTCCGCGTCATTTGCGCGGTAGCCAAACACAAGCAGATCCAGGGTTAGGAGAAACATCGTGGCTCGTATTTCAGGAGTAGACCTGCCCAGAGAAAAGCGGATCGAGATCGGTCTGACTTATATCTTCGGCATCGGTCGCACCACCTCAAAAAAGATCCTTGACGCCACCGGCGTCAATGCATCCACGCGCGTGCGCGCCCTGACGGAAGACGAGGTCGGTAAGCTCCGTGAGTACATCGACAAGCACGTCAAAGTCGAAGGCGACCTGCGCCGCGATATCACCGGAAACATCAAGCGTCTGATCGAGATCAACTGCTACCGTGGCATCCGCCACCGCCGCAGTCTGCCGGTCCGTGGTCAGCGCACCAAGACCAACGCACGTACCCGCAAGGGCCCGAAGCGTACGGTCGGCCGCAAGAAGAGCAAGTAAGCGAGGAATCTGAACAATGTCTAAGGCAAAGAAACAGGTCCGCGGACGCAAGAAGATTCTCAAGAATACTCCTCGCGGCATCGCTCACATTCAGTCGTCGTTCAACAACACGATTGTCACCATCAGTGATCCCCAGGGTAACGCCATCTCGTGGGCCTCGGCCGGCGGCCAGGGCTTCAAGGGTTCGCGCAAGAGCACCCCGTTTGCGGCTGGTGTAGCCGCCGAGCAGGCCGCCAAACTGGCTGCCGAGCACGGTGTGCGTTTCCTCGAAGTCTTCGTCAAGGGTCCCGGCGCCGGCCGTGAGGCCGCCATCCGCAGCC
>JALHOV010000688.1 GCA_022842865.1 Vulcanimicrobiota bacterium
CTTCAAGCGCTGCTTCCCAGTCTTTGTGAAGTCTTTTCCGCACCCCGTCATCAGGTTAGCCTGACGGTGACGGCCACCACCCTGGCGGTAGCGCTAGCCTCCCCTTTCGCGGGCCGACTGGCCGCCGTTTGGGAGCGGCGCACGCTGGTGGCCGGCTCTTTGCTGGGGCTGGTGCTGACCACCCTGCTGGCGGCCACTGCCAAAAGTTTACCCGAGCTGATCGTGTGGCGTTTTGCCGAGGGGCTCTTTCTGCCGGCCCTGGTGGCATCGTTGATGGCCTTTGTAGCCGAGAACTGGGAGGGGCGTGCGCTCAGCCGCACCATATGCAACTACGTGACCTGGACGGTGGTGGGCGGCTTCCTGGGACGTTTTGTGGCCGGTTGGGCAGGCGCTCACTTTGGCTGGCGCACGGCCCTGGGCATGACGGCTTTGCTCAATGCCCTGTCGGGCGCATTATTGCTTATCAATTTACCGCGCAGGCAGCCTACGGGGGTTTTGACAAACGGGCATGGACTGGCCTATTTTCTGAGGCAAGGTCCCCTGCAGGCGGCCTTCGTGAGCGGTTTCAACGTGCTCTTTTCGCTGGTGGCCATGTTTACCTATATCACCTTTCGCCTGTCGGAGCCCCCCTTTGCTCTAAGCGCCGATACGCTGGGATGCATTTTTTGCGTCTATCTGGTCGGAATCGTGGTCACGCCGCTGGCGGGTTCGTTGATGGCCCGCTGGGGCTTTCGCAAATCGCTTCTAGGCTCCAGTATCACCGCAACTTTAGGAGCCTTGCTGACCTTGAGCTCCAGTCTCGGGTTGGTGATTGTGGGACTGACCCTGAGCTGCTGCGCGGCTTTCGTGGGCCAGGCCGGCACCAGTGGTTACGTGGGCCAGCGCGGCGGGGCCGAGCGCACGACCGTGTTGGGTTTGTACCTTTGCTTCTATTATCTTGGTGGCAGCGCCGGAGCCGCTCTGCCGGGCCTTTTGTGGCCCTGGGGCGGCTGGGCCGCCTGTGTCGGCCTGGTGGTCATGCTTCAGCTGGTTACGTTATTCCTGGTCCGCTTCCGGTTTACGGATTAAAAGCACCGGGCAGCTCGCGTGGCGGGACACCTTTTCGGCTACGCTACCGATCATCCAGCGAGCCAGGCCGTCCCGACCGTGCGAGTTCATGACGATCAGCGAGCAGTCCGGCTGCTGACTGCGTTCCACGATGCGCTGACTTGCGTTACCCACGCAATATTCGGCTTTGACCGGGACCTTGCGGTCCTGAAGGCGGCTTTCGACCTGCAAAAGATACTTCATGCACTGCGTTTCTAACTCATCCAGACGCGTATCGATTTCGGGAGGATCCTGCAGGCTCCAGACGTCCGGCAGGATGCCCACCCTCAGCAAAATGATCTGAGCAGAGTATTTCTCAGCCAGATCGAATGCCCAGGGAAGGGCCCGCTCCGAAAGCGGGGAGCCGTCCAGCGGCACCAAAATGGATTTAATCATCGCGCTAGTAACTCCCTCGCTTCGGGCTGTTGGTTTGGGCGGCCACACGCTGATGCAGGCGTTGCACACTGACCAGCAAACGATTGGAATCTTCGATTCGGTCCAGAGCCGGCTCGCAGTCTCCTTCGGAGGGAATCGCCTCCAAGAGCCATTCTACCCCTTGAAGCCAGCCTTGAATACCCTCTTCGAGCAGGCGGTGGCCGGCCACCGTCTCCGCCGTCACTTCCTGGTCCAGAATCTGATTCTTACGGTAGCCCTCGAGAGATTGCTCTAATTGGGAGCGGCGGGCCTCGAGAAATGCCAGAAGCTGGGGCTCCTCGCTTTCATCCAACTGACGAATCAGTTCCAGATAGTGCGAAGTGCGCCATTGCTCATCTGGCAGTTCCCGAGCCAGCTGGCGAAATTCTTCCTCAAGCAAAGAGTTTGCCGACAAACTTTCCGACCGGCGAGTCGCCCACGGCCTTGCCCAGCACTTCGCCCACTTTGCCTCCGCCGAGTCCGCCGATGACGGCGCCGATGATCATTCCGGGAGGTCCACCAGCCGCGCCGATGGCGGCTCCTGCGGCAGCCCCACCCAGTCCTCCAGCAATGCTGCCGGCTCCCTCGGTGGCGGCGGCGCCGGTTTTCTGTTCTTTCTGGTTTTCGCTGAGGCTATCGTCTTTTTGAATGTCGCGGATTTCCGAACCGGTGGTGAAAACCTGGATGCCGCTGGCCACTACGGTGCCCACGGGCCCGGCCACCTTGGCAGCCTTGCCGGCATTGCTCAGGGCGGGAACGACATCGGCTCCCGTATCGGCAGCCTGGGCGGCAGCACGGGCGGCGGCGCTGGCATTGGCGGCCTTAGCGCCCTGACCGGCGGCGTCAGCGGCGCTCCCGGCGGCTGTGCCGGTGTAATCAATGACTCCCTTGCCTTCTTCTTCACCCGTCACAGAGCGGGCCGCGTCCGCCTGGACGGCGGTGAAAGGGGCGGCATTCCAAGGATTGGAGGCGGGCGAACCTTGCAAAAGCTGACCGGGCTCGCCGGCAGCCGGATAGTCCGGACGGGTGATCTGAGGGGCGGCGGCGGGCGCCTGGTAGCGAAGATTGAGGGGAAAAGTGATTCCTGGGGGTTGGGACATCGAGAGCAAGTTCATACCCTCAGGGTAGGCTGCACGGGTCAAACAATCGCGAAACGAGGCATTTTGGTATTTCTAAAGTGTAAACTTTTAGCAGCCGCCTGAGACTACTTGCCCAGACCGATGACGCCCACCGCAATGGGCTGAGTCTTGAAATCATCCCTGTCCGCATGAATGACCACGGCGCGGCCAAGTATGCCCTCTTTCCCAAATAGAGCAAGGTCGTTCATGGTGAGTTCAAGATGGGCATTGCCATTGGCGTCGGACTTCAGGTTGCCAGTATCCCGATCCTTGCCGTCGTTGGCGGTGACGTCTCCGAATTCATGGATGTGAAATCCGTGTTCCGAATTGGGCTTGAGCCCTTTCATGTCGACCACAATCCTAACCTGGCTGGCGCTGACCCAGTCAAAGCGCACCGTACCTTCAACCTTGTTGTTCTTGGTGGGATGGATGACGGCCACGGCCTGCGGGTCGACGGCCAGGGCAGGAAACACACTGCCCAGGCCGAGCAAGGCCAAAGTTGCGATGCCTCTACACATGGCTCAACTCCTGATTCGACTGGAGCACCGACAGTTCGAGCTTCATCAGTTGTTGGAGGACCAATAGGGCCTGGCGAGCGTCGGAGGACGCCGTTTCCTTACGGTGCTTAAAATCAGACACGGTCACCTCCACAGGTTTGCTCTACCTCATGGTAGCGGGTTGCGGGTCCGGCAAGCAGGTATTTCGATACTCGGAGGTCGGGACGAAGACCGTGTTCAGTTTCGTGCCAAAAAAAGCTCAAATTGGGCGGCCAGGGGGTCCAGGGCGCGCCCCCGGGAGCCGAGCAAGATCTCGGCCTGCTCCAGGGAAGTCCAGAACTGGCCCTGGTGGGGCCACAGAGCCGAGGTCAGGCGCAGCAGACGAGGAATGAGGATCAGGCTCCAAAGGTTGCGGCGCAGAGGGCGATGGAGGGTGAGGAGTTTGCGGTGCATATACATGCGGGCCCAGGCCTCCAGTTCCCGGTCATAAGCGTGGCTTTCGGCTTTCTTCAGATCCTGCCAACTGCCTCGCCAATCGCTAGCGGGAATGTCCAGGGGGGCACCTGAGGCGTAAGCTGCGTCGGCTTCCGGCGGGAGGCTGAGCAATAGTTTCAGTGCCGAGAACTCGGCAATGTCCAGCAGGGGCAGGAGACCGTGCTCCTGAGCCAACTGCTCACAGGCAATGTC
>JALHOV010000689.1 GCA_022842865.1 Vulcanimicrobiota bacterium
GGTCTTGCGCAGTTCCTGGATGTGGCGGATGGTATCGCGGGCGGTGCCTTCATCCACGAGTTCTGGAGTCAATTCGGTGGATAGGGCCACCACCAGACCCTGGTCCTCTTGAGCCGAGTAGCCGGCCGGGGAGCGGGCTTCGATGAGCAACTCCTCAGCGCTAAGATCCAGAACGGTGCCGTCGGCCAGGGTCAACTTGACGCTGCCCCGGTCGTGCGCTTGCTCGGCCAGCTCTTTAGGATTGGCGGCCGCCAGGGCGTTTTTCAGGGCGGGTAATTGCTTGCCCAGCTTTTTGCCGAGCAGCGGCAGGTTGGGCCGGATCTGGTAGTCCAGGAACGACTCACGCGGACCGAGCAGGCGGATCTCCTTGACGTTCAGCTCGTCCTGAATTTCGGCTGCGAAGTGCTGGAGGGCTGCTCGATCCTGATCGTTACGCCCTCCGACTAGCGCGTAAGCCAGGGGCTGGCGAGTGCGGATGGCGGAAGCCGTGCGCGCCGAGCGTCCGGCCGAGACCGCGCGCAGAGCCACGTTCATGGCGTAAAGCAGCTTCTCGTCCTGCTCCCCGGCCTGGGGCCAGTCGCACAGGTGCACGCTTTCGGGCAGATCGCCTCGCAGCTTGCGCAGGTTCTGGTAGAGTTCCTCGGCCAGGAAGGGAGTGAAGGGAGCGGTCAACTGGACGACTGTGAGCAGGCAGTGGTAGAGCGTCTGAAAAGCAGCCGCCTCTCCTTGCCAGAAGCGGCGACGATTGCGGCGCACGTACCAGTTGGACAGTTGGTCCACGAATTCCTGAAGGGCACGGGCGGCGCCGGTCGGGTCGTAATCGTCCAGGGCAGTGGTCACGCAGGTGACCACTTGATTCAGGGCTGACAATACCCAACGGTCCATTTCGGTGGGTTGGGCTTTGGACTGCCAGTCTACCTGATTGGAATTGGCGTTGAGCACGAAGAAAGAATAGGTATTCCAGAGCGTGCCCAGGTAGGGGCGGGAGGCTTCTCCCACCAGCTCGGAGGAAAAGCGTCGGCTCACCTCGGGTGGAGCGCTGGCGAAAAGATACCAGCGCAAGGCGTCGGCCCCCTGCGCTTCGACCACTTCCCAAGGATTGACCACGTTGCCGCGCGACTTGGACATCTTTTCGCCGTTGCCGTCCAGTACCAGGCCGTGACAGATGACCGATTTGTAAGCGATGGAATCAAAGAGCATGACGCCAAGCTGGTGCAGGCTGTTGAACCAGCCGCGCGTCTGATCCAGGCCTTCGCAGATAAAGTCGCCCGGGAAGCTCTTGGCGAACAACTCCCTGTTCTCAAAGGGGTAGTGCAGCTGAGCGAAGGGCATGGAGCCCGAGTCGTACCAACAGTCAATGACGTCGGGCACACGCCGCATGATGCCCTGACATTTCTCGCACTTTAGCTCCACCTCGTCGATGAAGGGACGATGGGGATCGAAGCTTTCAGACTTGATGTCGATAGCTGCAATGGCCTTGGCGGCCAGTTCCTCATAGCCGCCGATGCATTCTCGGTGCTCACAGCCCTGGCAGATCCAGATGGGCAGTGGGGTCCCCCAATAGCGCGTGCGACTCAGGGCCCAGTCGACCAGGTTGTTGAGCCAGTCGCCGTAGCGACCGTTCTTAATGTGAGGCGGATGCCAATCGATCTCCTGATTCTTCTCGATCAGCCGCTCCTTGAGTTTGGTGTTGGCGATGAACCAGCTATCGGTCGCAAAATACATGAGAGGCGAGGAGCACCGCCAGCAGTGTGGGTAGCTGTGGGTGTAGTCCTGGCGCTTGAAGAGCAGCTTGCGCTCTTTCAGTTCGCGGATCACCAGCGGGTCGGCGTCCTTGAACCACTGTCCGGCCAGGAAAGTCACTTCCGGCAAAAAGCGCCCGGAGGTATCGACAGCGTGAATAACCGGCAGACCATATTGGCGGCCGGCCTGCAAGTCGTCGGCGCCGAAAGCGGGCGCGATATGCACAATGCCGGTGCCGTCCTCGGCCGTGACAAAGTCGGCGGTGACGATGCGATGGGCGCCTTCGGCTACATTGAAGAAGTCATAGGGAGCCAGGTAGCGCTGATCTTGCAGGGTGGAGCCGGGAAACTTGCTCAGCACTTCCACCGGTTTGTCAAAGACCTTGGCCACCAGCGTCTCGGCCAGGACCAGCACCTCCTCCTCGTGGCGGACAGCCACGTAGTCGAGATCGGCTTTCACGGCGGCGGCCACGTTGCCCGGTAGCGTCCAGGGAGTGGTGGTCCAAACCAGCAGGCTGGCCCCAGCCGGAACTCCGAATGCTTCCGGAGTTTTCAAGGGAAAGCGCACGAAGATGGAGGGATCTCGCACATCCTTGTAGCCCAGGCCCACTTCGTGCGAAGACAGCGGCGTGCCGTCCTTGGCGCAGTAGGGCACCACTTTGTAGCCCAGGTAAATCAGATCCTTATTCCACAGTTCTTTAAGCGACCACCACACCGACTCCACAAAGTCGTTGCTCATGGTCATGTAGGCATTGTCGAGGTCGGTCCAGTAGCCGATGCGCTCGGTCATTTTTTCCCAGAGGCCTTCGTACTCCATGACCGACTCACGGCACTGCTTGTTGAAGGGCCCGACGCCGTATTCTTCGATGGCCTTCTTGCCGGAAAACCCTAGCTTCTTTTCGACCTCGATTTCCACCGGCAAGCCGTGACAGTCCCAGCCGGCTTTGCGCGGCACGTGGAAACCACGCATGGTCTTGTAACGAGGAAAGAGATCCTTGTAGGCTCGGGCCTGAACGTGGTGCACCCCGGGCTTGCCGTTAGCGGTCGGAGGGCCTTCATAGAATACGTAGGTCGGCTTGCCTTCATTGCGCAGGACCGATTTGGCGAATGTGCCGTGCTGCCGCCAAAACTCCAACACCTTTTCCTCGAGCGCCGGAAACGCCAAGCCCGACTGAACCGCATCAAACATAGGACCACTTCCTCCGAAAAACTGCTGTGGGCATTCTTGCGCGTTGGGCTGCTCTGGTCCCTGCTGCTCCGACTTGAGAATCGGCGCTCCAGCAGGCACCGGAGTCCGATTGCGCAAAGATCTAGCAAACCGGACAACCTGACCGAAGGACTGAAGAATCTTGAGCAGCAATCTGCCCGCCCCCATTGATCCCAACCTGCTGCCGGCTTATCGCGAAGGCCTGCGAGCACCCTACAGTCAGGACGTATTCCTGGTGCAAACCCAACTGAAGGCTCAGGCCAGCGCCGACTTTCTGGCGGCGGTACCCGAAGGGCATCGCCTCGAACTTCGTTTGCGCGGTCCCTTTCTGGAAGCGCTCACCGAGGGCGGCACCCCGCTGGGACGACTGGAACATCCCGGTCTGGAAATTTTGGTGCGACTGCTCGAAGCCGGCAAGCATTTGATCGGAAAGTACGCCCCCCCGGGCGAGGTCGCAGTGTGGCTCTCGGAGATGTAATCCGCCAGGTCCGGCGCGAACTCTCGGAACTGCTCTTTGAGCAACAACAAATGCTGCTGGTTCAGGGACCAAACCTGGAGGCTCGGTTTCAATCGCTGCTGGGAAAGTATCAGAGCGAGCTGGAACAAATTCAGCTCGACTTGCGCCGGGCCCGTCGCAGCCTGGAGTTGCGTCGATCCAGCCTGGTCCGCGGCGAGTCGCTGGACCTGGAGGCGCTGGAACGCCAACTAGACCAGGAGCTTTGGCAATACCGGCGCCGTCTGCAGGACCAGAAAGACAAACAGGAAGCCGGTGAACAGCGCCTGCGCAAGCTGCGTTCGGCCGAAACCAGCGCGGCCATGCGTAGCCTCTATCGCCAATTAGTCAAGCGCC
>JALHOV010000690.1 GCA_022842865.1 Vulcanimicrobiota bacterium
CACCAGTTCAGCCATAGCGCCGACCGTCTCCTCGATGGGGACACTCGGGTCGACCCGGTGCAGGTAATACAGGTCGAGATAATCCATCTTCAGTCGGCGCAGGCTCTCGCGCACGGCTTGTTTCACATACTCAGGATGCCCACTCACCTGGCGGTCGCTACTGGTCTGCGCTTTGAGGCCAAATTTACTGGCGATGACCAAACCTTGGCGGCGGTCGCCCAGGGCCCGGCCCAGCAGTTCTTCGTTGTGACCGTTGCCGTAGACGTCGGCGGTGTCAAAGAAGGTCACCCCCGCATCGGCGGCGCCCTGCAAGGTGCGGATGCCCTGGGCCTCGTCGCTGCCTCCGTAGATGCCGGATAGACCCATGCAGCCGTAGCCGAGAGAACTGACTTGAAGTGAACCGAGATTTCGCATGCTGGCGGGTTCTTTTTTATGGCGTGGGGGTCCTGGTGGAGGGCGCAGAACTTAGCCTGGTTTTCCGATAGCCCCGTTAGTACTCCATCCGGACCTCGACAAAACACCAGTACTGGTCGGGGGGATCGGGGTCTGCGCAAGTTGCTGATAGTCAACCCTCTTACAGATTGCGCTTTGGCATTACTCTGTGCTTAGAGAATTTCGAGAGCAGGTGGTCCCAGTGAGAAAGCACAGATGGATGTCAACAAGCGTTATGATGGCAGTGATGGCCCTCCTGCTGGTGGCCATTTTGACCCCTTGGGAAGCGGCTCGCGGACAGTTGTTGAACTTGGAGGGGAAAGTGACCGCGGTCAATGCTTCCCAGCGCAGCGTAACCGTGCTAAATTCGCAGACCTCCGAGCAAGTCGTGGTGCAGCTGGGACGAGACGCCTTCGAGCCTGGCCAGAGCTGGAAGAACCTGCACAAGAAGCCGCGCGTCACGGTGGTGGCCACCTACAACTTTGATGGTAGCGTCCAGGCCCGTCGCCTGGTGATGCTGTAAGATCAAGCTCCCCGTTTCTTGCGGCGGCTGAGATACTCGCCGGCAATGGAGGCGACGTAGTTCTGGGTTTCGTCGAAGGGAGGCACTCCTCCGAAACTGGCAACGTTGCCCGGGCCGGCGTTGTATGCGGCCAGTGCCAAAGATAGATCGCCGAACTGGCGATACAGGTCGGCAAAGTAACGGGTTCCTGCGGCGACGTTTTGCACCGGGTCATAAGCATTTTTGCAGCCCAGGTCGGCAGCCGTTTCAGGCATCAACTGCATCAGGCCCTGGGCACCAACGCCCGATGTGGCGGTGGGGTTGAAGGCCGACTCGTGCTTGACGATAATCTCGATGATCAGGGGATCCAGGTTGGCGCGACGCGCTTCTTCTTCGATCACGGAATTCAGCTGGACCTGGGCCGGCGTCCACTGCGAGCCATCCCAGGCGGAGTAGCTGACGGTGCGCTGTTCCAGCTTGCTGTGAGCGCTGTCATCGTAACTGTAGATAGCTCTCCCGACGGTCGGAAGGGCCGAATGGCGAGGGTTGGAACGCGGGCGCTGAGCCACTTTGGCTGCAATGTGCCCGACGCAGTTGCTATAGCTGTTGACGGCCTGGCCTCCCGATTGGTCGGTACCGGTGAGCTCGATGCGTGGACGCGCCTGAGCCGTGAAAGTGAGCGATAGCAAAGCGAGAATTCCCAACCCATTTTTGAACATTCAGACTCCTTCTCGTCCAAAAACTGGCTGGACTTAAGTAACAAGCAAGGTAGGACGGGGATAGTTCCCGCCAGAGTACACAAATACCAGAAGAGGGTGAGCGCCAACTCTGGGGAGCACCGCCGACGGACCCTAAGCTGGGAGCTATGAAAACTCGACGCTGGCGCTTGGTGCGCATTGTTTTGCTTGCGCTGGTTGTAGCGGTGATGATCTGTAGCTACCTGGGCTATGGCACCGGGAGAGCCATCCTACGGGACATTGACCAGAGTCTACCGGACATGGGCTGGGTGCAGCGTCACCGACCGGGCAAGATCACCACCGTTTATTCCCGAGAGGGAAAAATCATCGCCACTCTGAGCGAGCAAAGACGCAAGGTGGTCACGTTGGCCCAGATCTCCCCCAATGTAATCCGGGCTCTGATCGCCACGGAGGACTCACGCTTCTATTCGCACCAGGGGGTGGATTTCTACGGCATCGGACGCGCAGCCCTGGGCAATCTACGCGGTGGCGGCAACACCCAGGGTGCCAGTACTATCACCATGCAGCTGGTGCGCCATTATTTCCTCAACCAGGAGAAAACCTATTGGCGCAAGATTCAAGAGGCGTTACTGGCCCAGCGTTTGGAAAAAATGTTGAGCAAAGACGAGATCCTGATCCGCTATCTCAACGAAGTATACTTTGGCTCGGGCGCCTACGGAATTCAGTCGGCGGCCGCCACCTATTTCGGAAAGTCGGCTAAGAACCTGAGCCCCGTGGAAGCGGCCCTGATCGTAGGGCTTTTGCAGTCCCCCAGCGGGCTCTCACCCTACAGCAATCCCAAAGGCGCCCACCAACGCACCCTGGAAGTATTAAATCGAATGGAGGCGCTGGGCTACCTGTCCAGTGCCGAAAAGGCCGAGGGTGTCCGACGCTATGACAAGATGGCTCCCAAGCGCCCCCTGCAGTCCAGCAATGTGGTGAAGTATCCCTATTTCACCAACTACGCTCTGAGCCTGGTAGCCAGGCAGGTGCCTCACAACATGCTTTATGAAGGCGGACTGAGCATCCGCACCACCATGGACTTGCGGGCTCAACGCCTGCTGGAGCATGAAGTCACTTCTACCCTGAATGCTTCGGGGGCCGGCTATGGGGCGGACTCGGCGGCGGTGGTTTTGATCGACAACGCCAGCGGAGAAATTCGGGCGATGGTGGGAGGTCGCAAATATAGCACCAAGGACCGATTCAATCGGGCCTGGCAGTCTCGTTTGCAGGCCGGTTCTTCCTTCAAACCGTTTCTCTACGCGACCGCTCTGAGCAAAGGGATGACCCCCGAAACGCGCTTCTCCGACGACCCGGTCAAGGTAGCCTTCAACGACGGCAGCGGAAACGTGCGCTTCTGGGAGCCTGCCAACTTTGACCACAAATCCCGGGGCCAACTGCCCATGCGGGAGGCCCTGAAGCTGTCCAGAAACACGGTCGCCGCCCGCATCATTTGTTACACCGGCATCGATCCGATGATCGAGATGGCCCACCGTCTGGGCATTCAAAGCGTGCTGCCCCAGGTGCCCTCGATTGCATTGGGGGTGGGCGAGGTTTCCCCACTGGAAATGGCTACGGCCTACTCCAGCATTGCGCGCGGCGGTCTCTTTATTCCGGCCACCTGCCTGCGCAGCGTGCAGACGCCCCAGGGAGAAACTTTCCGCTTGCCACGCGCCTGGCGTGACCAGGTGCTGTCTCCCGAGCAGGACGCGCAGTTGGTGGAAATGATGATGCGCGTGGTCGAGGAGGGTACCGGCGGCGCGGCCCGCCTGAACGGGGTGCAGGTGGCCGGCAAAACCGGAACCACCGACAAGTATCGAGATGCCTGGTTCGTCGGCTTTACTCCCCGCTACACCATGGCGGTGTGGATGGGCAACAGCAATCACAAGCCCACTTACGGGATGACCGGCGGAAGCCTGCCCGCAGTGCTGTTCTCCCGCGTCATGAGTCATCTGGAGGCGGGCACTCCCAAACCCACTTTCGCCGGCCTGCGAGCTCAGCCCGAGAAGGTAAAAATGTGCAAGGTCAGCCACCAGCGCGCCGACAGCGGTTGCCAGAAGACCTATTCGGAGAGGTTCTGGTTAACGGCGCCCACTGAAAAGTGCG
>JALHOV010000691.1 GCA_022842865.1 Vulcanimicrobiota bacterium
TCGCGCACGGAGCGCAACGGAGATGTGGAAACCTACCAGTATGATAAGCTGAACCGCGTGGTGCGCTGTGTGCTGGTTCCGGACGTGGGTTCGGACTCGCCGGCCTGGGACCTGACTTCCACCTATGACGAGGTGGGCAATCGCACCGAGCTGGCGGTGACCGGCGGAACCACCGGGGCCTTCTATGGGACGGCTCGATACGGAACGGACCACTATGGAGAAAGCAGCCCGATCTGGTCTGTGCCGGAGGCGGGCTTTGATGAGATGAACCGCCTGGTGGAGTTCAAGGACAGCCAGGACAATAGCACCACCTTTGGCTATGACGTGGAGGGCCGGCGCACTGTGGTGAGCTGCCCGAACGGAACCCTGACGGAAGCCACCTATGACATCGTGGGGAAACTGCTGAGCCTGCGCACCACTTTAGACGAGGTGGAACTGTTGAAGCTCGATTACGGCTACAATCTGGCCTCGGACCGATTGGCGCAGCAGACGGATAAGGCCGCCTACACCTACCATCTGGACAAATCCGGGCGCCTGGTGGAGGAGACGATCAACCGCTGGGTGACCCAGCACGTGGAACACCTGGCCCAGGGAGAGCTGCAGCAATGTCAGTTGGATTTTGACGGTGCCCGCGTGAAACTGCTCAGCGTGGAGGATGATTTCAGTCAGCTGAACGTGGACCGCTGGCGTCCACGGTCGGAGGCCTCTGGCTCCCCACTTCAAACGTGGGAAACTCGCCATCTGGGCAATGAACTGCGAGCAAGCCAGGGCCTGCACTTGATCTACCCTTCGGCCTGGACCTCCTACGACTATCCCTTGAGCCCGGACTCCGTGGGTTCTTCGCAGTCCCCGAAATTGCGCTGCCGGGTGGGCTACAAAGCCTGGCCTTCCGTCCAGGAGCTGAAAATGCGCCGGACCCTGGTGGGTGACTTTGACCTGCAATTGGACTGGGAGTGCCTGGAGAGCCCGAACGGGTATGTCAATTCGAATCCGGCGAAGGTCTACTTTCCGACGGACTCTCGATTGACCGTTACTTTCACCAAGGCCGATGGAACCGGGCCGAGCATGATTACGCGGGGCTACGTCCACGCTACCGATGGAGTCTGGCCGTTTCCGCCGACCAATAACTATTACTTTCGAAACTACTGGAATACCGGAGTCGAGTCGAAATACGCGGCACCCGAAAATGTGGGCAAGTTCCGCTTGCGACGAGTTGGCTCGAACTTTACCTTGTCCTATTGGGACGAGGGGACGTCGAGCTGGGCGGGAGCGGGCACGACTTTTACCGGCTATGGCACGGCTCCCCTGATGATGAGCATCACCGGCTACACCTATCGCGGCGCCATGAACTACAGCCTGCTGGGCCTGAGCAATCTGAGCGAAGACCCGATCCTGTTCCACGATCAAGGCAGTTATCAGAGCAGCCTCTTTGACGCCGGCCGGGTGGTCCAGTGGGAGCGCATTTCCTGGGAGGAGACGCTGGAGACCAATACCGACGTGAAATTCCAGGTGGCCTTTTCCAATAACCGCGAAGGCCCGTGGAGCTACATCGGGCCGGATGGCACCTCGGGGACCGTGTTTACCACGGCCGCCGGCGAGGACTTTGACGCCACCTCGGACTTTGAAGGGCGCTATGCGCGCTTCAAGGCCGTGCTCTCGACCAGCGATGGTCTGGAGACGCCCAGCTTCGGGAATGTGCATCTTTCGTTCTCGGGAGAGGGGATGTTGGCCAGCGAGGTGAGAACTTACCAATATGACGAAGCCGGCAACATCGAAATGGTGACCACCGTAACCGACGCCGGTTCGTCGACCGACGTCCGCACCCACAACGACCTGAACCAGATCACGGAGCAGGTGGTGGGCGGCGACACCTGGACGTTCTCCTACGATGACAACGGGAACATGACGGGCAAGACCGATGGAACCGATACCTGGACCTATACCTGGAACGATGAGAACCGCCTGGTTAGAGTTCAGGGCCCCGGCAGTGTTGACGTCGCGTATAGCTATGACTCAATAGGCCGGATGCTTACGAGGGATGATGGCGGTCCGGATATCACGCGGCTGACCTGGGACAATTGGGACTGCATCAAGGAAGTGACCGGCGAGTCTGAGACGGTTTATCACATTCCGGAAGGACAGATTCTGAGCTTCATTCGAGACGGGAATATCTACCAAGTGCACAGCGACGCACTTGGAAGCGTGCGCATGATTACGGATGAGGCCGGGGATGTAGTGGCCAGGTATGACTTCGATGCGTGGGGTCGGGCTATTTCGTTGACGGAAGATTCGGTCCTGGCTGGCTTCCCCGTGCGCTTTGTCGGCAGTCTCGGCGTGAGATTTGACGAGCTTAGCGAGCTATATTACATGCGGCAGAGGTGGTACAGTTCATCTGGTCTTCGTTTCAACTCGAGGGATCCGGTTGGCTTGAAAGGCGGAGCAAATCTATACACTTACGTAGCGAACAACCCCACCCGGCATATTGATCCAAGTGGACTCACCCCAGCAATGGCTTTGCCCATTATTTTGGGCGAAGCAGCGGAAATTGGTGCAGCATTAGTGGAACTGATTGAGGGGGCGAGCGCTCTAGCTGAGGGGGCTATACTCCCAACCGCCGGGGCTGCAGCTGCCGCCAACTCAAACAGTATGGGTATACCTGACGCCGAAGGAAGCGACCGTTATGAGCGCTGGAACAGAGCCAGGGAAGCGCGATCAGAGCAACAGGAGGAAACCTGGCACCCGAAGGAAGGAGACCTGAAGAATCCCCCTGGAGATCGTTCCAGCGGTAAGGTCGGCGACCATACTTGGTTCAAGAAGCCAAAGAGAGAAAGGAGAGGTAAGCCCAAGAAGGCTGAAGAACAGCCAAAGCCATTAGACTGCTTCGGTCGCTTCATGCGATGCATGACTACCGTGTCTCTCGAGGTTCCAAAAGCAGAGTGGCCAAGAGAGACCGATCTCTGTATGCAGACCAAGCTCAACTGTGATGATGCAGCGTGCAAAGGTCGGAGGGCATAGGACATTTCTTCCCAGTGGTGGCCGATTGATTGAGAAATGTGGTGTAACTTGCAGCCGATCGATCTAATGAAGGAGCATCTTCAGCGCGGTAACGTGGAAGAATTGGTAACGATGCTGACGCAACCGGGTGCTGAAAAAAGCTTTCGAGTTCTAGGCCAAACGTTGTTATGGCAGAGAGATTTCAGCGATTTTGAGAAGCTTCTGCAGGTTGGACTCACTCTAAAAGAAGGTGAAGCCTTGTTGCTCGACTTGGGCTTTCAACTTGTTCCTCCTGGTTTGCCCGATAGTTCCTGGGCAACTTCTCCCCTTAGAGAGCAACTCGAGGCGGGTTATAATATGATCGGATCGGCACTTTCCAGCTACCCAGAGCCTGCCGCAATTTTTCGAAGGGTTGTGGAGGCTCAACAGGCAGATATAAAGCGCTTATCAGACGATGAGAACCCACGTAGGGGTTGGGGTTAGGGTCTCTGACCGGTAATCTTCAGGTTTGGTTGAGATGGTCACTTGGCGCTGCCGCGCCAAGTGACCATCAGCCGGCCCGCCGTGTGCTAGGCATGGCACGTCAACAGTAAGTCAGTGCGCCAATGCTGACTTAAAAGCCTCAGTCTGGCTGACACCAGTAGACGCGGGATCGTCGAACGAGTCAGGGCCGGGGTGATGTTGAGCAATCGGTAAGCGAAAGCGAACCGAAAATTGACTAGGAGGTGCAAGTCCTCTGGGAGCCCCGATGGCCGGGAATCCCTAGCCGAACAGC
>JALHOV010000692.1 GCA_022842865.1 Vulcanimicrobiota bacterium
CTCCAAGTTGGAGATGTAGAGTTGGCGGCATAGTTCGCCGCCCTTGGGACGCTCAGCCTTGATGACGTCAGCGCCGAGATCCGCAAGCCGGAGGGCAGCACTCGGTCCCGAGAGGAACTGGCTGAGGTCGAGCACCAACATCCCCTGGATGCGCCCGTCCACCTCGGGCCCCCAGGTGCTTTCGGCCACCGTCTGGGCCTGGGCGCTGGTCAGAATGGCGCTCACCAGAGCGGCGCACAAGAGCTTGTTCATAGAGTATCCCCCTTAAAGTTTGCGAGCCAGCGTCAAGCCGTCGGCCAGCGGTATCATGCTGATGGTAAAACGTGTATCGCCCTGAAGCTTGCGGTTGAGAGCGCGCAGCGCCTGGGTATCGGCATCGGTGACGCTCGGGTCGGCCACCGCGCCCGACCAGAGCACGTTGTCGATCAGAATCAGACCGCCCGTGCGCAGCAGCTGGTAGGACGCTTCCAAATATCTATCATAGTTGACCTTGTCGGCATCCAGAAAGACCAGGTCGTAAGGGCCCTGTAGTTTCTTTAGCGTCTCCAGAGCCGGTCCCAGGTGCAGGCTGATCTTGTCCTGCTGTCCGGCCGCTTGCCAGTAGCGTCGAGCGATGGCGGTGGTTTCTTCGTCCACGTCGCAGGTGTCGAGATGACCATCGGCCGGCATCGCCAGACTCATGGCCAGCGAGCTGTAGCCGGTAAAGCAGCCGATTTCCAGAATACGCCGAACATCCAGCAACTCCACCATTAGGGCCATAAACTGGCCTTGTTCCGGGGCGATCTGCATTCCGCTGCGCGGATGGGCCGCCGTCTCCGCTCGCAATTGCTGGAGCAATTCGGGCTCACGTAAAGAGACCGAATGTAAGTAATCGATGAGGCGGTCGTCCAGGGTCAGTGCTTTTCCCATGACCAGGGCTTTCTTTTGACGGGTGGGAATCCTTCAGCGTGCCCTACCTGCTGATGCGCATGGACGACCACGGAAACCGAGCGGTGGTAAGTTCTCACGCCACCCGCGAAGCAGCCGACCAGGCTTGTCGCGAATACGAAGCACGCGGACACAAGCAGTCCTATTGGGTAGAAGTCAGCCCTGCTCAGTGATTGGTGCTGTTGACGGTAGCCCAGCCATAGGGTCGGCTTTGCGTTTTTGCTTGTCTGTGTAAGCGCCCTTGTCTCCCTTGCGGCACGGTCCGTCCGGTCGGGCAGGGTATCTCCGTCCCACTCGGCGTATCTCTGCGTGAATGAGTCTTCTGGACAAGTTGAAGTTACCCGTCGAAGCGACCCGGCAGGGTTCAAAGACTCGCGACGAGCTGATAGCCGACCTGGAAGGCGAGATGGAAGTCTTGCGCGGCCACCACGGGGCCGCCCCCAAAACGGAAATCGGCAAGCAATGGCGCGAAGCCCTGGAGATCTACTTCGAGGCGCTGGAATATGCCATCGACCTGGCCCGCGAGAACCGTCTCAGCGAGCAGGACGAGTGGGACAACGTTTACGCCATCTGCGCTGAGGCCGACCAACTGATGGACGAACTGGAACGCGCCTGAGCAGCGCACGCTTCGAACATTACGGTAGCTTATTTTCGTCTTTCTGGATCTTCGAGTTCCAGATGGTCACTTCTTTGTAGGCGCCAACGACTTCGTTGTCTGCAGCCTTGATGCAGGTGATGCGCACAGTGTAAGAACCGTTGGCATTGCGGCGTGGCGTTCCGTAGTTGTACTCATTGCCTGGCCGGGGCTTGAAGTTGCGTCGAGCTAGCCTGGCTGCAAAATTTGACTCGTCTTGAGGAGTGCGCTTTTTAACCACTGGTTTTTTGACGGGGGTGTTCACGACAGCTTTGGTCTTCGTTTTGGTGGATTTGGTTTGCGCGTCCCTGGTCTCTTCATTCGTTGGCAGTTCAGGCAGTTTGAGAGGCTGGCCGATCTTTAACTTGTTCAAGTCGTCGAGGCCCGGGTTGAGCTTCTTGGTTTCGGGGATTCCATAGCTCATGATCTGAGCAGGAGTGAAGCCTTTAGCGGCCAGCAAGCCCCAAACGGTATCGCCTTTTTTCACGAGGTATTCTCCGTCTTCGGACTTTTTGGTTGGCGTCGTATCGGACGTGTCTTTCTTGGCCGTACTGAACTGTTGATCGATTTGCTTTGAGTCGACTTCCGTCTTGGCCGTTCTAGAGCCGTCTTCCAGCGTGTCTGTGGGAGCATTCTTAGGCTCTTCAATAGTGGGCACCACAAACAGCTTTGGCTTGAGGTTCTTGAGCAACGTGGAGGAAGAGTTTCCGCCGAGCGTGTTGGGGTTGAGGTCTCTCATTGTGAATGTTCTCCTTAGTTGTTTGCTGTGCTCATGTTTTACTCTTTGGGCGGCCCCCGTATTTCCGATAGGAGCGGGATTGTGTTAACTTTTTGGTCCAGTTTCCGTCCCGCCCCGACGCGTCGGCGGCAGGCGCAGGCCTTGGTCAAAGTCCCATTGAAGAACATCCGACTTTGCTCACGCCGCGTTTAAAAGCCTGGTCCGTCCATCTCTTCACCGCCTCCGGTGTGGTCGCCGGGGTGATCGCTTTGGATCGAGTGCAGGCGCACGATTTGCGGGGCGCCTTCTTGTGGATGATGGTGGCCGTATTCATAGATTCGGTCGACGGTACGCTAGCCCGTCGCTGGCAGGTGCTGCGCTACGCTCCGGAAATCGATGGCCGGCGCCTGGATGACATGGTCGACTACTTCACCTGGGTGCTGCTACCGGTGCTCGCCATGGTCTGGTGGGGATGGTTGCCCCCGCTGGTTTGGGCCGCCCCGCTGCTGTGCAGCGCCTTGGGCATGGCCAACTCGCAGGCCAAGACCGACGACGACTACTTTTTGGGCTTTCCCTCGCTCTGGAATGTCGTGGCCCTCTATCTCTGGCGTTGGCAGTTTCCGGTGGCCTTGAACGGAGCCATTGTGCTGACCTTATCCCTTTGCGTGCTGCTGCCCATTCGCTTTATTTACCCGAGCCGGACCCGTCATTTGCGGAGCTTGAGCATGGTGTTGATGACCATCTGGGGTTGCCTGGTTCTCTTCAGTCTGACGGGCACGGGACCGCTTTACGAACAATGCTTCCGCTGGAGCAACTTCTTTCCCGTCTACTACCTGGGCCTTAGTTTTTGGCTTCACTGCCAGGACAAGCCTGTCGCCGCCAGAAGTGGCCCAGAAGAAAGTGAACCAGGAATAGGAGCGCGTCGATGAACGCTAGTCACCGCGAAATTATCAAAGGTCTCATTCAGATTGTCTGGGCTGACGGCACTGTGGACGATCGAGAGCGGATCTTGCTGGGCCAGATGCTGACCGAGTTGGGGCTGACCGGCAAAGACCTGGCCGAAGTCGGCAAGATGATGCAGGAGGCTCCCGAACTGCCCGACCTGGGCGCCATTCTCAAGAGCGCCACCGAGGACAAAGAAGACTTGATGAGGGTCCTTCTGGCTCTGTCCATGTCGCGCGGTTCGCTGAACGCACCGGAACTGCGATACGTCAAAGCCGTCGCCCATCGGCTGGAGATTGACGAAGAGCGAATGGAAAGCCTCAAAGCGGAAGTGCGCAAGCTGCCTGAACAAAAAGGCAAGTAACCTGCCCTGGACCTGAGCCCGAAAGGGCTTTTTTCATTTAAGGAGTGCAGAAATGGTCGCCAAAATAAAAAGGCCCGGGGTTAGCCGGGCCACACAACACACACACACACACACAGGAGGAAAACTTTCGGCCGCACCGTGCGACCGTTCCAGAATATTAACATTGTGTGACCAGGTTG
>JALHOV010000693.1 GCA_022842865.1 Vulcanimicrobiota bacterium
TTGAGGTTCGCGTCAGCGGGCCTGCCGAGCTGGTTTCATTCGTCGAAGTGGCGCTGCAGTCGCAGGGCTTTCCCGGATGGGTGGATGAGGAGCCGGCTCAGGGTTTCGGTTACTTGCTTTATCTGCCGCAAGAGCCTGGCTGGCAAGAACGCCTGACCATGTTGCAGAGCACCATCGAGGGCGTCCAGGTGACCACCGGCGGTCAGGTCCGCGATGAAGATTGGGCCGAGAATTGGAAGCAGTTCTACCATCCGCTGGAGGTCGGCCGGCAACTGGTCATCTGCCCTTCTTGGGAGAAGTTCACCCCGCGGTCCGACCAGCGAGTGGTGATTCTTGACCCCGGCAGCGCCTTTGGCACGGGCTACCACTGGAGCACCCGGCTGTGCCTTGAGTTTTTAGAAGAGGTCTCCCCTCGCCAGCCCATGCTCGACCTGGGTACCGGTTCGGGCATTCTGGCCATTGCCGCGCACAAGCTTGGCGTGAGCGACATCCTGGCGGTGGACAACGACCCCGTGGCCGTCAAAGTGGCCCGCGAGAACGTCCAGATCAACGACGCTTCCATTCGGGTCGAGCTGGCTTCGCAAGCACCGGCCGGAGGCTATGCTCTGGTGACCGCCAATCTCATTGCCTCTTTGTTGATGGAAATGGCCTCTGAGCTTTACGCCTGCCTGGCTCCTGGCGGGTTGCTCATCTGTGGAGGCATCATCTGTGAGCGCAAAGGCGAGGTCATTTCGGCTCTGACGACGGCCGGGTTGGTGTTGAAGTCGGACAAGGAGCGCGAGGAGTGGGCCAGCCTTCTGTTGGAGCGTCCCCTGTGAACAGTCCCCGCGTTTACGTGGACCCGCCCTTGCAGGAGGGGCAGAAGCTGGCCCTCGACCCATCTGCTTCCCACCATTTGATGCGGGTGCTTCGCCTCAACGTGGGCCAGATCATCACCGTCTGCGATGGCCAGGGTAATGATTATCGCGCCACCTTGCTGCCCCCTCGAGGTAGCGGACGGCAGCAGCAGGTGTGGGTGGAGCTTGGCTCCTGTCAGCCGAACGAGGCCGACCATGCTCATATCCTGCACATCGGTGTGGCGCCCATTAGCGGCGAGCGTTTTGAGCGAATGCTGGAGCAGTTGGCGGAACTGGGGGTGGTCTCGGTGACTCCCTTGCTCACCGAACGCACCAACGTGCGCCAGATCAGCGAGCCCAAGCTGCAGCGCTGGCGGCGCGTGGCCACCGAAGCTTCCCAGTTGGCAGGGCGGGGCAGTCCCTTGCGGATTGCTGCTCCCATGCGCCTGGTGCAGTTTCTCCAGGCCCACGATGAAGGCTGCTTGCTTCACCAACTGGCGGCCCCGGCCCGCAAGCCGTTTGACTATCGTCACGTAGCCGTGGGCCCCGAAGGTGGGTTCACCAACGCCGAGGTCTCGATGGCCAGTGGGCGCGGCTGGCATTGCTGGTCGTTGGGCCCCCGCAATATGCGGGTCGAAACGGCCGCCCTGGTGGGCGCTGTTTTGTCCTTACACTGAGGAGATTGGCAATGACACCCTGCCTGGATGAGTATTTAGCAGCGGCCGCTTCCCAACCGGTGGTTCCCTGCTGGTGCGAACTGCCGGCCGATTTAGAAACCCCTCTTTCCGTGTTTCTCAAGTTGCGCCAGGAGGGGCCGGCCTATTTGCTGGAAAGCGTCGAGCGCGGTGAGGTGGTCGGTCGCTACTCGATCCTCGGCACCTCGCCGACCTTCCTGCTGCGCTGCGACAAGGACCAGGTCGAGACGGCCAGGGGCGTCGAGCCACGCGGCCAGCGGGATGCGCTGGAATGGCTGCGCTCTCTGATGGCGCCCATGAACCAGGTCAAGGCCCAAGGGCTGCCCAGTTTTTGGGGGGGCGCGGTCGGCTACTTGAGCTATGATGCCATTCGCCAGTGGCAGCCGCTGGGCGAGGGTCCCCTGGACGACCTGGGCCTGCCCGAGGCTCACTTCTTGCTGTCGCGCGAGGGCGTGGTCTTCGATCACGCGCGCCAGCGTATGTTTTTGTATGTGGCCACTTATCCTGAGCGGGGAGCCGAGAGCGAATACCAACTGGCCCAGCAGCGACTGCAGGAGATGCGCCAGCGCCTATCCTTGCCTTTGACCCCGCCCCAAGCCCTGCCCAAGTTGGCCGGTCAAGAAAGCTTTAACCGCACCCGCGAGGACTTCGAGGCGGCGGTGGTGCGCGCTCAAGAAGCCATCGCTCAGGGTGAGGTTTTCCAAATGGTGCTCTCCCAGCGCCTGCACCGGACCACCTCTTGCGACGCCGTCTCTTTGTATCGAGCTCTGCGCCTGTGCAACCCAAGTCCTTACATGGTCTTGCTCGACTTCGGCGAGTATCAGCTCATCGGCGCTTCTCCGGAGATGCTGGTTCGCCTCGAGGGTCAGCGTTGCACCACCAGGCCTATCGCGGGCACGCGCCCCCGTGGAGCGGACGATAAGTCCGATGAGGCCCTGGAAGTCGAGTTGTTGGAGGACCCCAAGGAGCGGGCCGAGCACGTGATGCTGGTGGATCTCGGGCGCAATGATTTGGGTCGCGTGTCGCGCTATGGCACCGTCGAGGTCCCCCAGTTCATGCAGGTAGAGCGTTTTTCTCACGTGATGCACATCGTCTCCCGGGTCGAGAGCGAGCTGCTCGAAGGCAAGGACGGATACGACCTGATTCGCTCCGCTTTCCCGGCCGGTACCGTAAGCGGGGCCCCCAAATTGCGCGCGATGCAGTTGCTCGATCAGATGGAGCCCACCCGCCGTGGGATCTATGCGGGCGCGGTGGGTGTCTTCAGTTTTTCCGGCGACGTCAACACCTGCATTACCATACGCACCATGCTCAAGCGCGGCGATGATCTGTATCTGCAGGCTGGCGCAGGCATCGTGGCTGATTCTGAGCCGGCCAAAGAGTATGACGAAACCCTGGCCAAGCTGGCTGGATTGCGCAGCGCCGTGGAAATGGCCGAAGGCGGCTGGTTGCACGGAGGTGAGCAGTGATTCTGGTTCTGGACAACTACGATTCTTTTACTTACAACCTGGTTCAGCTGCTGGGCCAGCTGGAAGTTGGCGAGATTCAGGTGCGCCGTAACGATGAGCTGACCTTGGAGGAGATTCGCGCTCTGGGACCCGAGCGAGTGGTGGTGTCACCGGGCCCGGGCCGTCCCGAGGGCGCCGGTGTCTCCATGGGTATTTTCGCCGAAAAGGTTCCGGTTCTCGGGGTGTGTCTCGGGCATCAGGCTCTGGGGGCGGCCTACGGCGCCGAGGTGGTTCAGGCGGAACGACGGCTGCACGGCAAGGTCAGTAAGGTCTACCACGACCAGTCGCAGCTTTTTCAGGGGGTCTCCAATCCTTTTCAGGCCACTCGCTACCACTCGCTGATTGTGCGCGAAGACAGCTTGCCCGCCGAATTGATCGTGACAGCCTGGACCTCCGATGGTGAGATCATGGGGTTGCAGCATCGAGAGCTTCCGCACTTCGGAGTGCAGTTTCATCCCGAGTCGATTCTGACTCCGGAAGGCAGCCGGCTGGTGCGCAATTTTTTGGATGTGAAGAGTTTGTCCTGATCGGCAACCTCCGAAAAAATGGGAGACCGAGGGTCTTGACGTAGGCCCCCCGGCCTGTTAACCTGCAACCTCACACGGGGGTGTGGCCTAGAGGCTTAAGGCGCCGGCCTGTCACGCCGGAGATCGCGGGTTCGAATCCCGTCGCTCCCGCCATTAAGATCCTGATTACTCGGGGTCTTTTTTTTATGGGATGATCCT
>JALHOV010000694.1:0-3284 GCA_022842865.1 Vulcanimicrobiota bacterium
GCGCCTGGCCCTATCTTTATCGTCCGGGCCAATCGGCTTGCCTGCATTGTCTGTTGCGCTGGTGGATAGAACGCTTTCATGGGCCGGAATGGTGGCCGAGAATGCAGATGTGGCCCGATTTTCGTTGGAGTTGGCCAGCGTCCGAGATTGTGCTGGATGCACCCCTTGGTAACGGGTGGTTGCCATTACCGAAATGGCAAGGGGAGTTATCGCGCCCAGGTGTTTCCTCGCCCCGATTGCGACTGCACGGCCGAGGCGAGCTGGCCAAGCACCTTTTCATCCCTTTAGCTGATAGGGGGATTGGGGCGAGCGGTTGAACCGCAAGAGAACGTGCGCAGTATGTCCGGAATGATGGTTTCGTGTGGGCTGGCTTTGCTCTTGGGCGGTTGTGCCGGCCGTCCCATCGAGTATCAGGCGGTTTCCTGGAAAGAACTGGGCAGTTTTGCCTATGCGCCCAGCGTCACCCCGCGGACCAAGCAGAAGAAGCCGGTGCACATTCCGCCGGCAGTCACTCGGCTTCACGGGTCTCCATTGCGTCTCAGCGGCTACATGATGCCGGTGGAGATGGACGGCGAGAACGTGGCCACTTTTGTTCTGGTGCGCAATCAGGCCATGTGCTGTTTTGGGCGCACTCCGGAGATGAATGAATGGGTGATGGTCCGCTTTCGCGGCGGGCGTTCGGTGGCCATGAACATGGACCAGCCGATTTCGGTGACGGGGAATTTCGAAGTCGGAGAGCAGATCGAGGAAGGGTCGGTCATCTCCCTGTACAGAATGGTGGCAGATCGGGTGGAAATTGACGAAGGGAAGCCGGCGGGATGGCAGGCGAACTAGCAATTCAATTGCAGCAGCTGACCAAGACCTACCGCACACTGCGGGGGCCGGTCGAGGCGTTGCGCGGCCTGGACCTGGAAGTGCGGGCGGGCGAGATCTTCGGCTACATCGGAGTGAACGGCGCCGGCAAGTCGACCAGTATCAAAATTTTGCTGGGCTTGTCGCAGGCCACCTCGGGTCAGGCGGAGGTTTTTGGCGAGCCGGCTGGCACCTTGGCGGCCCGCAATAAGATTGGCTACCTGCCCGAGGTGGCTACCTATCACGAGTTTATGTCGGTTGAGGAGTTGCTGCGGATTCACGCCCGCCTGGCAGGGGTGCCGAGTGGCAAGGTCGAGGAGCGTTGTGGGGTCGCTCTCGAGTCGGTCAAGTTAGAGGACCGCCGGCGCAGCCGAATTTCCGAGCTTTCTAAGGGCCTTAAGCAGCGATTTGGAGTGGCCCAGGCGCTGGTAGGAGATCCGCCGTTGTTGATTCTAGACGAGCTGACTTCGGGTCTGGACCCTTTCGCTCAGCGCGATTTGCGCGACATCCTGGTGGGTCTGCGGGAGCGGAAGATTACGGTGTTTTTTTCCTCGCACTATATGACCGAGGTGGAGAACGTGTGCGACCGGGCGGCTATCATTCACGAGGGAAAACTTCAGGTGTGCGGCACCATTCCCGAGTTGACCCAGAATCGCGAGAAGGTGGAAGTGGTTCTCCAGGTTCCGCCTGGCGTTCTGGATCAATTGCCTGGATTGGAACCGATATCTGACGAGGTAGGTGAGTTCCACCGGGCTTCCCTGAGCCGGGATGAAGCCGATGGTTATATTCAAAAATGCCTGGGACTGGGCTGCAGCGTGCGCCGCTTAAGCACTGTGCAGCATAGCCTGGAGGACGTTTTTTACCAGATTACCCGCGGTCCAGGAGCCACTTCATGAGAGCGATATGGGAGATTGCCCGGCTGCAGTTGCTGGAGAATGTTCGCCGCCAGGTGCACTTAATAACCGTCTTCATGGCTTTTGTGATGCTGGCGCTGCCGGCTTATGTCAACACCTTCAGTATGGGCCTGCAAGCCTTTGAGTTGGCCGCCAAAGACTTTGGTCTCACCTTGCTCAGTTACTACGGTGTGGCCATGGCTCTGATGCTGGGTTCGAGCGTGGTGCCCCGAGATATTGAACGCAAGACCATCTATCCGATTTTGTCCAGGCCGGTGGCGCGCGTGTCCTATCTGGCCGGGCAGTTCTTGGGAACGGCGGTGTTGCTGGTGGGCAGCATGTTTCTGCTGGCCACCGCCCTGGCCGTCGGAATCGCCGGCCTGTCCCACTACTTCGATTCGGCTATCTACGCGGCCGCACTGGGCTACTCGCTGGAATGCACAGTGCTGGTGGCCGCCTGCCTGTGTTTTAGCACCCTGGCCAGTCCGCCGCTGGCCGGCGTTATGGGCCTGGCTCTTTACATTGTAGGTGGAATTTCCACCGCCTTCACCCGGTTCTTTTTGCGTGAAGACCGTGAGAACGAGATGCTGGCGAACCTTGTGGATGGGGCCAAGAACTTTCTTCCCAACTTTGAGGTGTTTCGTCTCAAATACCCGGTGGTTCACGAGATTCCGATTTTCCCCAGCTACCACATTTATGAGTTCATCTACGCGATGGGTTGGGTGACTCTCTTTTTGATGCTGGCCGGCATCCGCTTTGAGAAGAGAGACCTGTGAAGGCTGCCCTGTTGCTGGTTCTGGTGCTTCCCTGGCTGGCCTGGGCTCAGCCCGGCGCCACCCCGCTTTCCGAGGAGCAAGAGAAGAAGCAAGTCATGGAACATGCTCTGGGCGAGGAAGACGAAGCCCCGCCCAGTGCCAAGGATCAGCAGCGTCCGGCTATCTTTGGAGTCATGATTGCCGAAACCGCGGTCCAGCGGGCCGGCACTCCTATGCACGTGATCCGACAACGATCCATCATGCCCTGGCTGTTTAGCCTGCTTCTGCTGCCGGTCTATCTGCACATCGCACGCCGCCGAGGGTTTCGCATCCGGTGAAGCGAGCGCCGCTCATGCTGCTGTGCTGGTTGGGCGTAGCCGCCATGTCTCACCTGTTGCTGGGCCAGCATCAGCGTTTGCAGGCGCAAAAGCCGATCATTCGCTACCAGGATTTATTTTTAGATCTGCTGGGCGAGGGTCGGACTCTGCTGGCCCGCCTTCTCTGGTTTCAGGCGGACCTGTACCACGAGCAGCAAGATTCGGCCGGCGTGGCCACTTTTCAACAGAAAGAAGTGATTCCGTTGCTGCGCATGGTTACCTACCTGGATCCGAGTTTCACCGATGCTTACGACACTATCGCCTATGACCTGGAAGAAGGCTTCGGGCAGATCCGTCAGGCCATCGAGGTGGTGGACGAGGGTTTGCTTTACAGCCCAAAATCCTACGCCCTCAATCTTCGCCGTGCCTTGCTGGCGGAAAAGCAGCGCGATTCGATCTCGGCCATG
>JALHOV010000694.1:3294-3760 GCA_022842865.1 Vulcanimicrobiota bacterium
ATGTCAACAAGTTTCTGCCCGTCAAGATTATGCGTCGGGCGGCCCTGCGCATGCGGGACCCCTGGTGGGGCGTGCAGGTCGCGGAGCTGCTGACGCGGCTGCGAGTGGCCGACCCGGATCCCGAGTTGACCCGCTATTATCGGGAATTGCTTCAGGGCAAAGGGGTGAAGACGGGCTCGGGTCCGCCCGGGTTGTAGCTGGGCGGCGCTGGAGGCGGCTCGGAATGGCTGGGAGGAATGGGCGTAAACAAGGGCTCGGCCGGACGGGCCGGGGGCCGGAAAACAGGTCGGGGCGCCTGATAGGTGTTATAGCGCGGCAAGGGCCGGGGCGGGGCTGGTGCCACCCAGGTCGGTCGGTTCGGCAGGCTGGGCGGCGGAGTCTGGAGCCGAGGAGGGCGCGCTGGGGCCACTGGCAAGGCCGGAAGGCTGGGCCAGTCGATAGCGATTTCCAGAGATTGGCCGGGCTT
>JALHOV010000695.1 GCA_022842865.1 Vulcanimicrobiota bacterium
CTCCTCATGTTTGACGCTTTCTTCACAGCTAACGGACTGGCAACCCTGGCCACTCTGTCGGTGCTGGAAGTCATCCTGGGAATCGATAATCTGGTCTTCATCGCCATTCTGGTGGCCCGCCTGGAGCCCGAACGCCAACCGGCGGCTCGACGCATCGGACTGGGACTGGCCATGATCACACGCTGCATGTTGCTGGCCACCATGTCCCACCTGGCCCATCTGACCCACCCGACCGGTCTGGTGGTTCCCTTTAGCGGTTACGCTCTTTCCTTTCGCGATCTGGTGCTATTGGGAGGCGGCTTCTTCCTGCTCTACAAAGCCACCAAAGAGATCCACGAAAAACTAGAAGAAGACGACGACGAAATGGAGGCTCCGGCCCACGCCAACTTCCTGAAGATCATCGCCCAAATTGTGGTGATCGACATCATCTTCTCACTGGATTCGGTGGTCACGGCCGTAGGCATCGCGGACGATCTGGAGATCATGGTCGCGGCCGTGATCCTGGCCGTACTGGTGATGATCATCTTCTCCGGACCCATCAGCAATTTTATCAATCGCCATCCCTCCATCAAGATGCTGGCGCTCAGCTTCCTCATCCTGATCGGCTGCATGTTGGTGGCCGAAGGCACTGGCCACCACATCAATAAAGGCTACATCTACTTCGCGATGTTCTTCTCGCAGACGGTGGAGTGGCTGAATCTGGCGACCAAAAAGAAGAAAAGAGCTAAGAAGGCCCTCAAGAAAGCCCAAGCTGAGAGCGCTTAAGATCGTTCAAGGCCGGAAAGCGAGCCCGATAGGCACGCAAGTCTTCCAGATCAAGCGTGGCCGAAAGCTGACCGGGTTGATCCCCCAAGTGAGCCACGACCTTTCCGTGCGGGTCGATCAGTCGAGTCGATCCAGGATAACTGACCTTGGGATCAGCACCGCAGCGGTTCACCCCCAACACATAGGCTTGATTTTCGATAGCCCGGGCCATCAGCAGGGCGTCCCAATGATGCACGCGGGCCGCCGGCCAATTGGCGATGACCAGGTAAAGCTCGGTGCCTTGAGCCGCCAGATGGCGGAAAGTCTCCGGAAAACGCAAATCGTAGCAAACTAGCGGAGCCACCTTGCAGCCGTTCCAATCAAACTGAAAAAAATCGTCGCCGGCCTGGTAATGCTCGCTTTCCCCGCCGTATGAAAAAGGATGCTGCTTGGCGTAGGCTCCCAACAACTGACCCTTCGGCTCGAAAGCCAGGGCCATGTTGCGGCCCAGTTCGCGCTCCCCCCACCAGCTCGCCCCTCCTACAAAAAAGACGCCGTATTCGCGCGCCAGCCCGGCGAAAAATTCGCCGGTGGGCCCCTGCGACGGTTCCGCCAGCCCTTCCCTCCTCATGGTGAAACCGATACAGGAAAGTTCGGGCAAGACGACCAGGTCTCCGGGTTGGGGACGTAGCTCCTCCAGGACCGCTCTGATGTGAGTGAAGTTGGCGGGCTTGTCTTCCCAGTGGATGCTGTATTGCAGGGCGTGTACGGTCATGGTTTGCTGCGTTTGGCCCGGCTCTCTCAGTCCCTGCCCCGGGAGGAACGCCTACCGGCCGAACGAAATCAGTTCCATGGGAGGCAGTGAGAACCACAGCGGGTACTTCTGGTCAGGGCGCTGCTTGCTCACCTCTCTGCTCCTCTACTGCAGCCTGCATGCAATTCTTCCCATCCCCTGGCTGACCGTGCCTTTCCTGACCGCCCTGGTTCTGCGAGCCAGCACGCGCCAACCGGCCGTCCTGATCGCCGCTGCAATCCTCTGCCAGTGCATTGGCCCTCCCCAATGGGTGCTCTGGCGGATGGATTATAACGAGGCTTTTTATCAGGACTTAAGCCCCTCGAACTGGCTGACTGGATGCCTGCTTTGGGGGCTCGGTTGGGCTTCGGGCTTGGCGATTCGCTGGGATGCCCCGAGACGGCGCACCCTGGGGCTGGTGGTTGCCCTCTTGGCCCTGATCGCCTTTCCCTGGCGAGCCGGAATGATCGCTCCATCTTTACTGACCGCCCTGGACACCGAACCAGCACCCGGCTACGTATTCGACGGTCAAATGCTCTTGAAGGTCTTTCATCTTTACTATAAGGGCATGAACTACCATCAAGCGAACCTGATCGCTTTTCAGCAAGACGGCCGGCATTTTGGCGAGGGCTTTCCCGGAATGAGCGTGCGCTCTGCGACGCTCTGCTGGTTGCTGAGCTTCCTGCCCAGCCCAGGACTGGCGGCCTGGGTGGGCTGGGCCCTGACCATGACGGCCACTTTCGCTGTATACCTGGCCAGCAGGAAGGTAGCCGATCCCCTGCTGAGCTTGCCGGCCGTCAGCCTGATCCTCTGTTTCTATCTCTATTTCCAGACCAACTACTGGCTCTTCATCCAGGATCCGTGGGGCACTCTATTCGTACTGCTGGCACTGGCCATCCTGACGCTCCGACCGAGCTCGTATTTGGTCCCCTTAGCCCTTGGACTGGCCTTCGCTATTCGAGAATTCGATGGTCTACTGCTGGTGATTTTCGTAATTTTCGACTTGAGGCAGCGCAACTACCGCAGGCTGGGGCTCTCGTTGCTCATCTTACTGCTCTGCCTGGGGCTATATCATTACAATCGGGTCGAGTCGGCACGGATTATGGGAATGGAGGCGATCCCACTGGCCGGACGACTTGGCTTCTCTGCCGTTTTTGGCGCCATGACCTTGCGATTTGGTTCGATTCTACTACTAGGACGAGACCTGTGGATGCCGGTTCTGTTTGCTCTGGCACTGGTGGCGCCCTGGCTGAACCGACGCACTCCGGTGTGGCTCATCAGTCTGCACGCGGGAAGCTTGGGCCTTATCTTTTTCTTCTTGGGCAACGGGGGCTCTTTTTATTCCTTCAACACAATACCGGTAACCGCCTGGGCTGCCGTTTTGGGACTGGCAGGTCAGGATTGGCCTGCTTTGTCCGACTCGCAACTCGGGGTGGCTTGATTTTTTTGACAAGATAGTTTATATATAAACTATATGAACGACCCGGACAGTCCTCGATTCTATCCGCTGCCGGTACATGAAGAGCCGGAAGCGATGCGTCTGAGAACCTGGGTTCAGTTGGCGCGCACTTTCTACAAAATCGAACGGTCTATTTCGGCCACGCTGGCAGAGAAACACCTGACGATGGCTCAGTTCGACGTGTTGGCCACGCTGCGCTACAGCGAGGGTCTTACTCAAAAGGAACTGGCGGAACTGCTCTTAGTTACGAAAGGCAACGTGGTGGGACTGCTAGACCGCCTACAAAAACTGGACCTGGTGGAACGTCGCGCGGACCCCGATGACGGCCGCAGCAACCGGGTGCATCTGACTCCCCAGGGTCGTCATAAAATCGAATCGGTATTGCCAGTCCACGATCGCCTGGTGCTCCGCACCCTGAGTTGTCTGGGCCAACAGGAAGTCGGCACCTTGCGCCGCCTCCTCAAGACTCTTGAGCAAGCGCTGTAGTTTTTTGACCAATTAGTTTACACATAAACCAAACTAAGGAGAAACCATGAAAGTCCTTCGAGCTGGCTCCGAGTCGGCTCCCCACACAATCATCCTGCTGCACGGCCGCGGCGCCACAGCCGAGAGTATCTTGCCCTTGTTCCAGGAGCTCCAACTGGGTCCCGAGTGGCGGGCTCTGGCGCCTCAAGCCCCGGGCAACAGCTGGTATCCCCACAGTTTTCTGGCCCCTGTGGAACAAAACCAGCCTCATCTGGACCAGGC
>JALHOV010000696.1 GCA_022842865.1 Vulcanimicrobiota bacterium
GGCTTTCCTGTTTGGGATTCAGGTTGCCCAGGGCGTTGGCGAAGTGGCCAGCATAGGTCACCTGGTGTTGGCGGGCGCGCGGGATGTGTTGCACCCAATCATCTCGCCAGAAACTGACCCAGGCCGTGCCCCTGAAAGACCCGGCCACCGGCAAGATCTCCACGCAGATTCTCACCGTAGAGGGTCCTGTCGCTTATCTGGAGACGACCACAGACGCCAAAATCCACCACGAGAATGCTACTCGCTGCTTTGAGATCACGCTGGACGAGACGACGGAACAAACCCGGCGCATTCACCAGGTGCAACGAGAACGGCGCATGCCATCGACAGAGAACTTGCACCGGGTGGGCGCCGACATCCGCGAGCGCCACCACAACGCCCACCGACTTTTAAAGTCTGTGCTGGTATTCATCCCGTATGCCGACCGCCTGACTTTTCCGGACAAAAAACTGCGCAACCGGCGCGACCACGAGCGTTTTCTGTGTCTCATTGAGGCCTCGGCGTTTCTCCACCAGCACCAACGAGAGCGCGGGAAAACAGACGACGGCGACGATTACATCCTGGCTTCGCTGGACGATTACGAGCTGGCCTATGCGCTGGCCCAGGAAGTGCTGGCCATGACGCTCCACGAGCTCTCTCGCGGGGCCAAAGACGTCTGGCAGCAGACCCGCGACTGGCTTTTAAAAGAGGCCGGTTCTTCATTCTCTGAGCGGATTTTTACGCGCCGGGAGTTACGGCAGGTGACGGGTGCGGAAGACCATCAGTTGCGCAGCGCCCTGACGGAACTGGTGGAGATGGAATACCTGGAGGTGGCCGCTGGGACCCCGGGCCGGGCCTATCAGTATCGCCTGCTGATTGCCCGCGACGAGGACGTGCCCGCCTACCTGATCCCACCGGCCCAGCTGCGCACGCTTTGCGAGGAACCTCGCGAACCTCGCAAACCCCCGCGCGCACGCTGAACTCCATATTTTATAGGGATTTGCTGCGACATAAAACCAACCTCGCGGGCTTGCGGGGAAATGCTTGGAGAGAAAAAACACACCACCGATCTTTTGGGTCTGGTGGGAGGAGGAAAGGACCCCTTTGAAACTCTCTTTTCCTTTAACTGAAAACGGCTTGAGACATAAGGTTGTACAAGAGTACGGTCTTATGAGATCGGCTATTGCGTGATTTCCGAACCGTGGCGCCAGCGGTTCGCTGATTATTTGTTGACGCGCGGGTTTGCCGCGCGCAGCATCGAGGCCTACGGCCGCTCTGTTCAAGGTTTCCTGGATTTCCTGAATCAGCGCGGTTTGGTCCAGATGGCCAACCTGACCCGGACGCTGCTGGAAGAGTATCGGCTGCATCTTTTCTCGCAAAAGACGCGTCAGGGATCGCCGCTGTCACTGAAAACGCAGGCGTTGCAGTTGACGGCGGTGCGCCGCTTCGTGCGTTTTTTGTATCGCCATGATTATCTGCTCGTGGACGTGGCCCAGGATCTGGAAATGCCTCGGGTGCCGCGCACGCTGCCGCGCAATCTGCTGAGCGAACGGCAGACCATCGGCCTGCTAGAGGCTCCGGACGTCTCCACGGTGCTGGGCCTGCGAGACCGGGCCATCCTGGAACTGCTCTACGCGACCGGCCTGCGCAATCAAGAGTGCGCCGCTCTGCTGCTGGAACACCTGGAAGAACCCAACCAGTGTCTGCGAGTGGTGAAAGGCAAAGGCGGAAAGGACCGGGTGGTCCCGCTGGGAGACGAAGCCGAACTGTGGATTCAGGAATACTTGCAGAAGGCGCGGCCCAAGCTGCTGCGCCGCGCTGGCGAGCGCCACGTTTTCTTGAGTTCGCGGGGCAAGCCGATCGGGCGGGGAGCGATGACGGCGCTGGTGAGCCGCTGGGCCAAGAAGGCCGGACTGCCCCACGCCACACCGCACCTGCTGAGGCACTGCGTGGCCACCCATATGCTGAAGCGCGGGGCCAACTTGCGGCATTTGCAGGCCTTTCTGGGACACACCTGCATCTCGACGACGGAGCGCTATACCCAGGTGGAGGTGTCGGACCTGAGCAAGGTGGTTCGCCGCTGCCACCCCCGCGAGCGTTTTTCATGAGTCTTGAAGACCTGGCCATCGTCTACCTGGAAGGCCACCAGGGTGTCTGGGGCACGCGGTTCCACGAGTGGGTGGCGCTGAGCCAGTTCCTGGCGCATCTGCCCTGGGAAGTTCAAGAGATTCACCAACTGAATGAGCGTCATTTAACCGCTTACCGGGCCTGGCTATCGGTCCAACCCGTGGAGCCCTACTCGGCATATTCTCGCTATTTGCGAATCCGGGTGTTCTTGCGCTGGGCTTTTCGAAAAGGGCATTTGCTGTTGCCGCTGGGCCAGGACCATGACGAAAAACGGCCGGCCAACCGGTGGATTTCACGATACAGCCAGGAGCAGATGAAAATCTTGCTGGAGCAGCCACCGCAGACGCTGCAGGGCCGGGCAGATGCTTTTGCGTTGGAACTTCTCTACGGCACCGGACTGCGGCGCCAGGAGGCGTCTCGACTGCGCCTGACCGATCTCACGGATATCGGCGTCTGGATTCGCCTGGGCAAGGGCGGCAAAGACCGCCTGGTGCCGACCGGCCCCTTTTTACGCGGCCAGATTGCGCAGTATCTCGACAAGATTCGGCCCCAGCTTTCACCCAATTCGGAGCAGAGCCACTTGCTCTTGAGCCTGGACGGAGAGCGCCTGAAAATGCCGAGTCTGGCTTACCGCTTTGGCGTATACGCCCGCCAGGCCGGCCTTCCCGTGCGTGGATTGCATAGCCTGCGCTATGCCTATGCCACGCATCTTTTGGAAGGAGGCGCCCGGATGGAGGACGTGCAGCGACTGCTGGGCCACGCCTCGATTCGCACGACCCAAATCTACACGCAAGTGACGCCCCTGGAGCTGATTCGCGCCGTTCGCAAGGCCCATCCCCGGCGGCGAACCGCCCGCGCCCGATGAGTTGTTTTGAGAGATTTCTAGCGACCCGAGCTCTATCGGACCATCCTGACACCCAGGCCCAATACAGCCGGATTCTGTCCCGCTTCGGACAGCGCTGCAAAGAGTGCGGGCAACCGTGGGAAAAGGCCAGTGCCGAGTGGTTGGACGTCTATACGCAGCAACGCGCCTGGGCACGCCATTCGCGGGGTGGCCTTTATGCCGCCAACACTCTGGATCAAGAGCGGCGCGTGCTGCGCCATTTCTACCGCTGGGCTTTTGGCGAGGGCCTGATCGCCGCAAATCCCACCCAACACTGGGTTCTGCCGCGCCCCGTGCAGCCGGACCGTAACCTGCTGACCCGTCTGCAGGTCCAACAGCTCTTGAACTTGCCGGACCTGACCACGCCGATTGGCCAACGCGACCAGCTGCTGATGGAACTGCTCTACGGGCCCGGCCTGGCCGTGACGCAATTGCATCTCTTCACGATCGATTGGAACCCTGATTTGGAGCCAATTCGCCCCACCTGGGAAGCTTACTTAAGGGACGGCCGCCGCCGACTCCTGACCGCCCCCAGCGACAAGCTTTTCCTGAGCAAATTCGGCTGTCCGATGACCAGCCCGATCACCCTGCGTCTGCGCCTGAAGGTCTATGGCAAGCAGGTTGGCGTCGCGATGGACCTGCGCAGTCTGCAGCGAGCCTTCAAATACCACACCGAAGAGCTGGCCCGACGCCATGCCCAGGTTCCCCGCCCTGGCTCTTGAACTTACAGGGATGTCTGCTTTGCCGGAA
>JALHOV010000697.1 GCA_022842865.1 Vulcanimicrobiota bacterium
TCAGACTGAACCGTCATCGTAGAGAGCCTCCTGATTCACACATGGGCACTACGATAAGGCTGGCCGCCGCTAAAAACTAGGATCCTTTATAGAAAGCTCACGACCGTCAGTCTTCGCATTCCTACGATGCCGGACAGTTCGTCAGGAATGGGAAAGTGATGGCAGTCTGACCCATCCGCTCTTAAATGTCCTCCGCTGATGCCTGTGGCCCTATATTCCTGGCAGTGGCCGCAACGACTCGGGTCGAACGCGCCAAAGCCCAAAAGTTGACCACAATATTCCCTGGCTCTGCGTTGTGGGAGTTTTTCCTGAAGTATTTCCTTCAGTTTCTCTTCCGCTGAGTTCCAGCTCGCGGCGTGAACCAGCAGGGTTTTCAGCCATAGGGCCAGGGGGATCGTTTTCAGCAGCTTTGAACCAGGTTTGCCCTCCAGGCGTCGGAGTTCTTCGGAGAGGATTATCGCTGCGCGAGTTGCCAGGGCGGTCGCGTTACTGGTGCCTCTGGTATGATAGCAAGGGCGCTGATTCAAGGTCTCGACTCGGCTGGACGCGGTTTTAATCCCTGGGGGGCGTGCTAAAGTGACGAGTTTAAATCTTCTGAATCCATTCGTTGTCCCAGATTGTTCTAGCAATTGCCTGCCGCCTGGGAAGAACAGGTCGGGCTTAATTGCTCGTGCGTACCCTGGACCAGAGGGAGAGAGCACGCTAAGAAATGGATGGTCTCGTAGTGGATCTATCAGCGGAGGGCTGTGGCTGCTCTCCTCGCCGTCGTCGCTATTTAGAGCGCCGATCGTAAGGCTGTTGACCGATTCTCCCGGTGACAGTAGTCGCCGGTTGCGCCGTTCGTCAAACAGGTGACGGATGAACCTGGCTCCCAGAGCGATTTGTGAGTCATCTCCTGATTGATCGGGGATAGCTATGTCATTCGTGCAGTTGCCGGCACTGACCAGAAAAAGCACCTTGTATCGGTAGCTGAGCCAATCTAACATTCGCGCTGTTGGACTCATCAGGTTAAGGAAAGGGCGATTGGCATCCCCTATTGATAGGTTCACTACAGCGACGTCAGGAGCCGCAAGAACTCCCACTTTCTCGTCTTTCATCCGAGCCAGCGCGCTGCGGAGTAAATCCGGGAGTAATTGGTCGGCTGGGACGATTTCTGGCCTCGGGGTCCGGAAAGCGCGAGCGTCCGGCTTGAGGATAGGTCGCGCATAAAGTCTGCTACCAATTGTATGTTTTGGGGTGTTCAGGTCGCCGTGGATGATTGCAGAGGCCATGGCTGTTCCGTGCTTCTGCTCCTCGGCGCTGTATTCGCTTCCGTAGTCATCGGGGTCGTCCAAGACAAGGTGGTCACGGAGTAGTCCGTGGTTCACCATCGGCAAGCCGTCCAGGAGCGCCGCCACGATGGGATTGGAGTCGTTGGGCAGAGTGCCTTTTGCGCGCTCGCCAGGCTCAGTCTCAAAGTTGGAATCGAGGTTCAATGCGAGTTGAGGCGTTGGCCGAATGTATTGTATCCCTTCGAAGTGGAGAAGACTGACTTCCGACAGTTTGTCCGGGTCAAGCAGCAATCCAATTGGTAGCTCGGCGAGGATTGCGTGGTACTCGATCTCTGCAATAAAAGCGCACTTAACCACCTTTCCACCGGCGGACTCAACCAGTTCCCTAACTTTCTTTTCTGAGCGCCGACGCGACAGTTCCGAGTCTCGGGGCCAGAGTTCCAGTTCCGCCAGCCCTACTGTCTGTCCCTCAGCTGCTCGGTCCTTCCAATATTCGAGCAACCCGGTTTCTTTCAGTCTGTCCTGGATGCCCCAGGGCCTGATATTGGAAAGAAGAGAGAATGCCTCTTTAAAAGGTGCCAAGCCCTTCGGCAGCTTCTCGCCTTTCCGGAAAGCCTTCCACATGGAATAGAGCTGGTCCAGGGCGGCTCGGTTGGTGAACATTAGAAACAGTCTGCCATTCAGCTTCTTGTCGGGGTGCTTGAGGTTGTAAAAGTCAGAGTCAGGCTGGAGCTCCGCTAAATCTTCAATCAGCCATTCCAATCCCGGAATCTTTTTGACTGCGTTCGTGAAATTGACTACCGCACCGATACACTCCAGCACCAGCACTTCTTCCGGCTGTGTTCCGACGGCACTTTCGGCCAGTGAGATGCGTTTTTGCTCGAAAGAGGCTTGTAGCTCCAGCCACAGCGGTTCAATTTTTTCCGCCTGGCGGTCGGCGTCGGCAAAATACTCATTGGGGCGAATTGGATCCTTATTGTCCCTTGGGACCGGCGGGCCGGGTTTCGGCAGCATTAGCAAGGATAGATATTGGGCCATTACTCGGAGCTATTTGACTTTTTGGTTCTGCGAACCTTTCTGATTCTAATTTGGCGAGCTATGATCTCCGAATAGTCTGCCGGGGGCTGACTGAGGATAGCACGTCTCCGTACATCTAAACAAAACTGCTCCAGGTCGGAGAAGCGACCGTTGACTAAACCGGCCAACTGTTCCGGAGTAAATGCAACGGGCGTCTCGAGTTGCGAGAGCCATCGTGCAAAATACTCCGTTCTTTGCGGTCTGCTTGGATTTGGTAGGTCGAGGTGGACCTCAAACCTTCGCCAAACCGCTCGGTCGAGGAGTTCGGGATGATTCGTCGCTGCTACTACAACGTTGTGACTTGGTAGCGCATCAACCTGGAGCAGAAGCGAGGATACTACTCGTTTTACTTCGCCGGTTTCGTGTTCGTCGCCCCGCTCTTTTCCTAAAGTGTCGAATTCGTCGAAGAATAGAACCGCTCGGTGTTGGCGGACTTCATCAAACAGTCGCGACAGTCTAGAGGCTGTTTCTCCGAGGTAGCTGCCAATGACAGTTTCATATCTCACCACCATTAGCGGGCAGTTTAAAGAGTAGGCCATCGCCTCAGCGAGCGAGGTCTTGCCATTCCCAGGCGGTCCGGTGAGCAGGATTCGGTGTCGGGGCTCGAGGCCGTGTGTCTGAAGCAGTTGTCTGCGGTGGTGCTCTTCCACTACTTCTAGCAGCGTCTCCCGAGTTGTCGGCGCCAGCAGCAAGCTTTCCAATGTTCTTTGGGGTTCTACCAAGAATGTGTAACCGTTTTGTCGGGGCGTAATTTTTGTCTCGGCTTGGAACAACGATAGATTGTCGCTCAGCTGATTGGCGAGCACATGGTGATGCTTGGCGCGCTCTTCGGCTATCAAGGCCTCGACCGTCTTGCGAAATTCCTTCTGGTCCCCTTTGCTGCCCGTCCGGACGAGATTGAGCAGTAAATCGGCGCGCGCCATCGTTCCAATCCTCCTTTCTGTGCCGTTTTGCTGCGGGTTCGCCTCCTAGCCGCCCTCTCCTTGGTCAAGAGATGCCGGTCGTCTGTGCGACGGGATGCGAAGTTCGAGGTGTGGCGGATGCCGACTTATTTTTAGTTGTCCGAAATTCTTGAACTCCCCTGGCCCTTCTCCACCCTCACCTGCATCGGCAGCCTCTCCGCCAGCTCCTGAACGTGCGTAATCACGCCCACCAACCTCCCTTTTTCATGCAGCGACTCTAGCGTCAGGGTCACGGCTTCGAGCGTCTCCGGGTCCAGGGTGCCGAAGCCTTCGTCGATGAACAGGCTCTCCAGGGGCGAGCCTTGGGAGAGGTAGTCGACCATGGCCAGGGCCAGGGAGAGCGAGGCCAGGAAGGTCTCGCCGCCGCTGAGGCTGCGCACGTCGCGGGTTTCGCCGGCGTTCCAGTTGTCCACCACCAGG
>JALHOV010000698.1 GCA_022842865.1 Vulcanimicrobiota bacterium
TTAGGAGCCCAGCGGCTCTGGTTGCGCAGTCTGCCCAAAGGCGGCTGGATGCTCCTGAAGCTGGCCCTGGGCGGAGTGGAGCGTTCTCTGAGTCGGCTGGGCGTAGCCCTGGTGGCCATGACGGTGGCACTATCGGCGGTGATCTCGATTACGGTGATGGTGCACAGCTTTCGTCTCAGTCTGATCGATTGGTTGGGCAGGACCTTGAGTTCGGATCTTTACGTCGGGTTGGCCAACCGCCAGGCGGCCAAAGGAGGCCAGGGACTCCCTGCCGAGCTGGTGGCCCGCATCGCCCGACTGCCCCAGGTGGATGGGCAGTTGCGCGCCAAAATGACTCCCGTTTACTATCGGCAGGCGGGGCAAGGACCGTTTTTAACCCAGTTGGTGGCCCAGGACCCTGATTTGCAAAGACTGCGCTTTGTGGTCGGAGCCCGGCCCGAGAAATTAGGTCCTGGACAGGTGCTGGCTTCGGAGCCGTTCCTGCGTCAGCGTCGTTTGCCGGTAGGAACCCGGCTTGAGCTGCAGAGCCCGAGCGGCCCCGTGACGGTGGAGCTGATTGCGGGCTTTCAGGACTACGCCAGCGATAGCGGTTACCTGCTGATGGATCTGGACGCCTATCGCCGGGCTTTCCGAGATGAAAGCGTGACCGGGCTGGGAGTTTCGGTGCGGGGAGATACGGCCGAGCAGGTGCGGGCCGAGATTTTGCGCTGGCCCGACTCACGCGGGCTGGAAGTGCGCTCGCAAAAGGCTTTGCGCCAATTATCGGTGGAGATCTTCGAGCAGACTTTTCAGGTCACTCGGCTGCTTCAGTTGTTGGCCGTGCTGGTGGCCGGTTTGGGAACCTTGGGAGCGGTATCGGCCAATCAACTGGAGCGTCGCCGGGAATACGCTTTGTGGAATTGTCTGGGCTTGACCGCGGCGGAGCGTTGGCGTTTGCGCTGGGGAGAAGCCGCCTTGTGCGGGGTCTGGGCGGGTCTGGCCGCCTGGCCATGTGGTTTGCTACAGGCTTACGCGATGGTTACTTTCATCAATCGCCGCGCTTTTGGTTGGAGCCTGGACTTTCATCTTGAGCCTTATGCGCTGCTCTCTACGCCGCTACTGGGCCTGGTTGCGGCCACGCTGGCGGTGCTTCTGGCCGGGCGCGGGAAGAGCACTCCGGCAGAAGATTTACGTCAAGAGTAGGCATTAGGTCAACTCTGCAGAAATATGTCAGCATGAGTGTCCCTATGGATGAGAGCACCCAGCTAAATCACTGGATTGCTCTCATGGCCGAATTGGAAGAAGCCAAAGAGAAGATCGCCAAGGCCGTCTACAAGCATTACAAGGCAGGCCGCGTGGCGGACGAGTATACGCTGGACTGCTGTCGCCGCCTCGACGACCTCTACAATGGTGCCAAGGACTACGAAGCCTACCTAAAAGAGGACTTCAAGCCTTACACTGAGAGCGAGGGAGTCAAGAGTGGCAAACTGGCCAAGGTCGCCTCTGCCAAGGCGGCCAGCTTCATCTCCAAGCTCTACATCGCTCACAATGTGAGTACCTATAAGCGGCACTTTCGTGATCAGTATCTGGAACTGGGCAATCGGGTTATGAGCGCAGCCGAAGACGGAAAGATGGTCTGTCCGGCTCCGCAAGTCATGGAGTGGTGCAAGTATGCCGCCAAGGTCAAGAAAGAAGGCGACATGCGCTGGGAGGAAATTACCATTTTGCATCGCGAACAGGTGCGCGGAAACGCCTTTCTGGCTACTCTCAAGCAGTTCTTCACCAACTTCTCCAGTTTTGCCCGGATGAACGGAGGCCCACTGATGAAGAAGGCTTTCCGCGGCAACGACAAGGTAGTGGCCCAGCTGCGCGCTCAGTATAAAGAGAAGATGGCCGGCAAAGCCTCCCCCGAAAAGGAAGGCTGAGACTCGTCGAACGCACAAAAAAAGGGGTCGGCTGGGTAGCCGACCCCTATTTCGTTGGAGCTCAGTCCTCCGGGTAGAGGGCGCTGATTTTGTCTGAATATTTCTGGTTGACGACCTTGCGCTTGACCTTGAGAGTGGGCGTCATTTCGCCATCCTCTAGCGTCAGTTCACGCGGGAGCAGAGCGATGGCTTTGACGCGCTCGTAGCCGGAGAGGTCGGCGCACAGGCGATTCACTTCTCCCTGAAGGAACTCGATCAACTTGGGATTGGTGGCAAGAGCGTTGGGTTCGTGGCCGATGTTGTTCTGACTGCACCAGTCCTTGAGGTTGCCGTAGGTGGGCACGATCAGAGCCGCGATAAACTTCTTGTTGTCGCCCAGCACCACGCATTGCTCCACGTAGGGGCTCGACTGAATCAGTTGTTCAATGGGCTGTGGTGCCACGTTCTTGCCGTTGGACATCACCAGCAGGTCTTTTTTGCGATCGGTGATGGCCAGGTAGCCTTCATCGTCCAGTACGCCGATGTCGCCCGTGTGGAACCAGCCGTCATCGGTGATGGCGTCGCGAGTGGCCTGGGGCTTGTTGAAGTAGCCCAGCATCACATTGGGGCCTTTGCAGAGGATCTCGCCGTCTTCGGCGATGCGCACATGCACGTCGGGGACCACTTTGCCCACGGTGCCGTTTTTTGGGCGGCGCAGCGGGTTGAAGCAAATGACCGGGCTGGTTTCGGTTAGACCATAGCCCTCGGTGAGTGTGAAGCCAGCGCTCAGGAAGAATTCGCCTACGTCTTTGCGTAGAGGCGCGCCACCCGAGCAGAAGAGGCGGATGCGGCCTCCAGTTTCTGTGTGCAGCTTGCTCAGGGCCAACTTGTGGGCCATGGCGTATTGCAGCTTCAAGAACGGGTTCAGGGTGCCGTTGATTTTGGCCTGGAAGTGCTTTTTGCCCACTCCCATGGCCCAGGCGAAGATGGCTCGCTTGGAAGCCGGTCCGGCCGCCACCTTGTCGGTAATGCGCGCATAGATCTTCTCAAAGAGGCGCGGCACGCTCGGCATGACGGTGGGGCGCACTTCTTTCATGTTGGCGCCGACCGTGTCCACGCTCTCGGCGTAGGCAATGGTGGCCCCCATGCTGGTGACCGAGTAATAGGCAACTCGCTCGAAGACGTGGCACAAGGGCAAAAAGGACAGTTCCAGGTCGTCGGTGGTGAATTCGAGAAGCGGCACGCTGGTCTGGGCATTGGAAGCGAAGTTGCCGTGCATCAGCATGGCGCCTTTGGGCTCGCCGGTGGTGCCTGAAGTGTAGACAAGACTGCAGACATCGGTTGCCTTCAAGCTGTTAATCCGACTTTCGATTTCCGCTTTGTGCTTCTCCAAGTTGTCGGCGCCCAGCTTGAGAAAGTCATCCCAGGACCAGATTTTGCGAGTCGACTCTGCTTTGCCCGGGTCAAACATACATACGATGTGCTCCAGTGACGGCAGCTCTTTTTCCGAGGCGATCACCGACTCCAGGTGTTTGGGGGTGGCGCAGACCGCCACTCGCGCGCCGCAGTCTTTCAGAATGTATTCGATGGCCTCGGTGGCCAGAGTGGGGTAAAGCGGGGCGTGAATGCAGCCGGCGTGCATTGTGCCCAGGTCGGTGACTACCCATTCGGGTCGATTGTTGGCGATTTGGCCCAGCCGGTCGTTGGGTTGCATGCCGACCTCGATGAGGGCGGCCGCGAAGCGCTCCACCTTGTCGCGAATCTGTTGGTAGGTTTCGAATTTATAGACGCCATTGACCTTGCAGCCAAGATAATTCCGGCCAGCCGCGTTGTGCTCTGATTCTT
>JALHOV010000699.1 GCA_022842865.1 Vulcanimicrobiota bacterium
TCGTGCGAGCATCCCGGTGACCGGCCAGTCGGAAGACCAGGGTTCGGCTAACGGGATTGTCGTTCTGGTCAAAAAACCAGTCCCGTTTCAGCTCGACCGGCTTATCGGTGGTCTGTCCGGTGTCCAGCTCTTGCTCGACCTGGTTGAGCCAGACTCGAGCTCCCGATGGCCTGGTCCTAATCTGCACCTCCAGAGAGGCGGGCTCCGCTGCAACCGGGCCCAAGAGAAGCAGACCCAGCAGAAGGCTCCAGGGCTTCAAGGTAAGGCTCCCCAAAATTGCTCGTAGAGATTTTTTGAAGAGGGGTCTTGTTGAATGCGTTCCAGCGACAGGTTGCGAGCGTAAGCCGCCTGGATCAGATCCTGACTGACCAGTTGGCCGGCCTGGATTTTGTCAAAAAAGGCCCGAAAGCTGGGTTTGGAGACGAGCTTCGGGTTACGTGCCTGGGCGCTGATAAAGGCCTTTTCCCTGGCCAACTTGTTGATTCGCTCCTGGTTTGCGGCATACTCGGCGGTGAAGCGGCGCCACACTTCGAGAGTGACCTCGTTGGGGTCCGCCAGGCATTCCATGAAGCGCAGCTCGATCTCTTCGAGTTGATCCCAGATGGAAATGGCCGTTTCGTGGTAAAGCGCTTTGGAGCGGATGGCGACCCAGAAGTAGTGAAGGCAGCTTTCGCGGAATTTTTGCGCGATCGGAAAGTTCTTGTCCGTTTGGGTCTTCGGCCTGCTCAGCAGATCTTTCACCTTTTGGAAGAGCGACTTCGACTGGTGGTTGTCTTGGACGCGCTTGATGGCCGCCACCAGTTCATTGGATTCAAAGGGTTTGTAGAGGTAGTCGTCGGCTTTGATCCGCAAAGCACGCAAGGGAACGCTTTGATCGGCATAGCCCGTGATAATGATACAGCGAAGCTCGGGGCGTTCTTGCTTGATAACCTCCAAAGCACCTACGCCATCCCGGCTGCCGGCCATACGAACGTCGGAGATAATCAGCCAGTATCCGGAGAGTTTCTTCTCTCGACGTTGGCGATCTTTGAAGATGGCTTCTTCGGCGTTGGCGGCTCCCTCGACCTCAAATCCTCGAAATTCGAGGATGTCCATGGTCAGCTCTCGCAGATCTTCGTCGTCTTCAAGAACCAGAATGCTACCAGACATATAGGTCGACTTGGAAAAGGATCAGAGAAAACCTGTTGCTGGCCTAGAGACTTTGAAGAATCTCGCGTAATGGGGATAGAACCAGCACGCAGAGTCCGCAAACAAGGCCGGCCACGCTCATTCCCACCAGTGGCTCCAGGAGATGAAAGAGCTGGTCGAGTTGGTAGGTGGCTTCTGCCTCCAAACCGGTTTGTAAGTTCAGGCAGAGCTTGGGCAGGGTACCCGATTCTTCCCCCGCACGGATGGCTTTTTGCAAGCTACGCTCTTGTGTGGGGTCAAACGGCCCCGCCAGAGCGGTGGAAAGCGGCTCGCCCTGGGAGGCTGCTTCGAGCATTCGGGTCCAACAATCGGAGAAACTGATTTGTTGAGTCAACTTGAGGGCCTGATGGATGGGAAAGCCGCCCTCGATCAAGTTCGCGAAGGTGCCCAGTCCCTGAGCCATGTCGAAGTTCCACCAGATTCTTCCAATGCCGGGCAACTTCAGCAGATCCGCCTTCCGGGTGGCCCCCATCCGTCGCTGAAGGCCGCGGTAGCCGGCGAAGACGAGCAGTATTGGCAGGCTCCAGGCAGCGAGTAGCCACCAGCGGCTGGTCAGCAACGGGCCTGCCTGAGTCAGAAGCGAGGGACTCTCCCTCAGATCGGCTACGCAAAGAAGAAGGGTGCCGACGAGATAGCCCACTATGGGGGCGAGCAAGTAGAGAACGGCTAAAGTAATCAGGGGTTGGAGCATTCTCGAAAAAAACGCCCGACGGTAACGAAGGGCTTTCTCACCTTGAGCGGCCAGGCGAAGGTGAGTCTGGGCAAGGGTGCCGCTTTCCAGAGCGACCTTCAGTTGGGCGAGTTCAAAGGGCTGAAAAAGTTCGGAGGAGATGAGGGCCTGGCCGTAGTCCCCGCTGGCCAGAAGGTTTCTCAGTTTTTCTTGCACCCACGGATTGTCGCTGTGTTGACGTTGAGTGTCGATGGCTCGGCTCAGTGGAACTCCACTTTCCAGCATCTGGCCCAACTGTAAGTGAAATTGGACGCGCTGGTGGGTGGACCAGTTTTGCTGGTGCAGCCAGCTCAGGAAGCGGTGAGAAAGCCGGCTAAAGTAGGATTGCGAGGAGGCCCAGGCGCTCTGCCACGCGGAGGGCGGTTTGGGGCGAGGCTGGTTGGCCGATCGAAACCAATCCGGGGCGGTTTTTTCCGGATTCAGAATGAGGTGCTGGCGTAGTGCTTCCTCGGCTGTTTCCGGAATGTCGTCGCAGGGCTCGATGGTCTGGACGATGTAACTTTGGCGCCTCAGTTCTCGAGTGGCTTCTTCCAAGGAATCGGCGACAATGGTTTCTTCGATCAGATCGGTTGAATTCCAGCGATGGCCCTTCCAGGCGAAATTTCGCATCTTTACAAGAACCCGGCCAGATCGAAGTAAAAGGTTCGGCCTTTGGACTGAGCCTCGGTGTGGCGAAACTTCCAGGTGGCCTGCAGCTCCGGCCAGGCGTCTGCCTGGATGTTCTTCGCGATCACCCGAGTGTTTTCTTGGAGGACGAGATTTAACAGCTCGGCATGGCTAAAGAGGACGGGCGTCTCGCCTGTGAGTCGTGGACTTCCATCCGGCCAGGTCATTTGGCTAAAGGTTCTTCGGCTCAAAATTTGCGGCGAGGCCGAGTAGCGATAGAGAATGAGAGTTTTTTGCCAGCGAGGCTTGCCTTCTGGATCGGTTTGTTCCAAGGGGACGAGTCCCATGACCCAATTTTTTCCACTGGGATAGAAGCTTCGGCCGGCCGGTCCAGAACCAGCTACGTCACTGCGCAGCAGCCGGAGAGCATTTTGAACCGAGAGTTCCTCGTTGCCGCGAGACAAAAGCCGGCTGGCTTTGAAAAAGACCGGCCAGATAAGGGTGAAACAAACGTAGGCCGTTGCCCCGAGAAGGGTTATGGCCGTCAGAAGTTCCAGCAGGGTGGACGCTCGCCGTTTCACCTGAAATGCGTTCGAGGAGAGAGGCTCCAGCACTTTTCTCCAGTTGTGATATATTTTGAAGATGAGAAGATCGGGTATCTTTCTGGTGGAGGGGGTGGTGGCGCTCTGCGTGGCTCTCATGGTGGGCCTGGCTTTGGTCACGATGCTGGTCATGCTGCACCGATTTCAGGCAAGGACTTCCTTTGACCAGACCGCCCAGGGAATCTTGGATTCGTCCTTGTCGCAGATCTTGAGTTCAGGGAAGCCAAGCGACGGCGGCGAAATCCAGGTGGATGGGACAAGCTATCTCTGGCAAGGCTCCGTGGAAAAGTCCGGCGGCTCCTCGGTCGCGATCGTGACGGTCCGTTGGAAAGAGCAAAAGATCAGCGGAAAGAGGATGCTTTCCCCGTGAAGGGCAGGCGGGGCGTCGGGCTGGCGACGGCTGTGATTGTGTCCAGCATGGCACTTTTTTTGCTGACCCTTGCAGTGGGCAGCGGGCTGTGGACGGTCAGTCAGCAGCTACGCTATTCGCGCCACGAACACGCGTTGCGCTACGCCCAGCTGGGCTTCCAGGCCGCTTTGCAGCGACTGAAGGAAGACGACACCGGACAATGGTCGGGGCCGCTGGAACCCGTCGGGCCT
>JALHOV010000700.1:0-2813 GCA_022842865.1 Vulcanimicrobiota bacterium
GTGAGAATGTCTTTAACCACCCCGGGGGTGCGCTTGCCCGTGCGCTGGTCCGCCTTAAGAATCACCTCGACGCGCAAACCCGGCTTGATTTCACTGCGGTTCTTACCCGACATGGGAAATTTGCTCGAGGTTCCAGTGCGGGTAAATCTCCCGGTAGGAGGCGATCATTCGATCCAAGGGGATGTCTTCGAAACTGCCGTGCATCTTGAGGTACTGCATATGCTGACGGCCGCCGTCATATTCGTGAAAGATCGAGTCCTCCAGGCCATCGAACTCAAGGGGGCTGAGTCCGGACTTCTCGCAGAGTTCGCGATTGAAAGCGGGAGTGGCTTTGACCCATTTGCCCTCCAGGAAGATTTCCGAGAAGCCGTGCCAGGCGAAGACATCGGTACGCATCGCGGCTTGCAGTCTTGGAGTGGTGAGATGGTTGCGCACGTCGGCGAAGCCCAGGCGCGCTTTCACTCCCACCGCCTTGCAGGCCGCGGAGAGGAGGGCAGCCTTGGGCACGCACCAGCCATAGCCGTTTTCCAAGACACGCTCTGGCTCCATTCCGTGGGGCGAGAGGTCGATTCGGAAGGGATCGTAGCGGAAACCGTCGCGCACCGCGTAATACAAGGATACGGCTTTTTCGCGATGGCTTTCGCCCCGGGCCTGGGCCCGGGCGAAGTCGGCAATCATGGGGTGAACCCGCGGCCCTTCAGAAGTGCATCGATGGTGGCGTCGCGGCCGCGGAAGTTGCGGTAAGCTTGAGCCGGATCGAGGGTGTTGCCCACTTCCATGATGTTTTCGCGGAAGCTTTTGGCCACTTTGGGATCGTAGGGATTGCCGGCTTCTTCAAAAGCCTGGTAGGCGTCGTGAGCCAGCACCTCCGACCACAAATAGCTGTAGTAACCGGCCGCGTAGCCGTCGCTGGAAAAGAGGTGGCCGAAGTGAGGAATGCGGTGGCGCATGATGATTTCTTTGGGCATTCCCAATTCGGCCAGGGCCTTCTTTTCGAATTCCCTGGGATCGATGTCCACGTCGCCGGCCAGGTGCAGCTTCATATCCAGGATGGCCGACGCCAGGAATTCGGTGGTAGCGAAGCCCTGGTTGAAAGTAGAGGAGCGTTTGATCTTGGCCACCAATTCCTCGGGCATGGGTTTGCCGGTCTCAGCGTGAATGGCGAACTGGCTGAGCACCTGCGGAGTGGTCAGGAAGTTCTCGTGCATTTGCGAGGGGAATTCTACAAAGTCGCGGGCCACATTTGTGCCGGCCAGCATGGGATAATGCGCTTTGGAATTGAGGCCGTGCAGAGCGTGGCCGAATTCGTGGAACATGGTCTCGGCGTCGTCGAATGATAGTAACACCGGTTTGCCGCCGCTGGTTTTGGCAAAATTGGAGTTGTTCGAGACGATGGGAGCCACCGGCTTTTTAAAGTTTTCCTGAGTGCGGTATTCGTTCATCCAGGCGCCCGAGGACTTGCCGTTGCGGGCGTAAGGGTCGAAATACCAATCGCCGATGTGGCTCTGACGGGTGACCTCGTAGACTTCGATATCATCGCGCAGAGTCGGAGCTTTTTCTTTCTTGAAGTCAAAGCCGTAGAGTTGATTGGCCATGAAAAACAGGCCGCCTTTCAGCTTCTCCAACTGAAAGTAGGGCTTGATCTCGTTTTCATCCAGATCGTATTTGGCCTTGCGCACTTTTTCGGCGTAGAAGCGGTAGTCCCAGGGCTCAATATCGTGACCGGCGATGGCTCGCATATCTTTGACCTCTTCGGCCACGCGGGCCTTGGCCGCGGGCCAGACCTGCATCATCAGCTTCATGGCCGCTTCGGGCGTCTTGGCCATGCTGTTTTCCAGGCGCCAATGAGCGAAGGTGGGGAATCCCAACAGCTTGGCTCGGCGAGCGCGGTAGCGCAGAATGTCGGCTACCACTTTGTTGTTGTCGGTCTTGCCGCCCATGTCGCCACGGGCGCTCCACAGCTTGAAAGCCTTTTCTCGAAGATCGCGGCGTTCCGAATAGGTAAGGAAGGTCTCCACGGCGGAACGGGTGTTCCGAATGACCCATTTGCCGTCCTGGGCCATGGAATCGACGACCGAGGAAGGCAGGCCCTTGAGGTCGTCTTTGCTTTCCAGCACGATCTTTTGATCTTCCTCGTCGGCCAGCTGATTCTGACTGAACTTGGTATAAAGGCTGGCCAGCTTCTGGTTGTATTCGGACATCTGCTTCTTCTGAGCCGGTGTGAGGCGGGCGCCCTGCAGCACGAACTGGTTGTAGTAAACCCAGGCCAGACGCTGCTGTTCGGGCGTGCCGACCTTACTTTTGTAGACCGCTTCGATGCGCCGAAAGAGCTTGTCGTTCTGCACCACTTCGTCGGTCATGGCAGCGAACTTCGGGCTCCACTCGGTTTCGATGGCCTGCACCGACTTGTCGCTCATGGTCGAAGTGTAGACCCCAAAAAGAACGGACACTCGCGTGTATTCCCGCCCGCTGTCTTCGAGAGCGGCCAGGGTGTTTTCGAAGTTGGGAGCGGCCTTCTGATTGGCGATACGGGCAATCTCGGCCCGATAGCTGGCCATGGACTGCTTGAAGGCGTTGGGAAACTGGCTGGCCTGGTAGCGGTCGAAGGCGGGCAGCGGCGTAAAGGGCAGCAGCAGCGGGTTGGCGGCGCTTTTGGCCTGGACAAAGGGGGCGATGGAAACGGCGCTGAGGCCGGCTAGGAAGGTTCTACGTCTCACCTTCCTGCCTTCTGGGCAACCCGACCGCCTCCCCCTGAACTTCTCTCCAGCTTCGCCAGGTATACGGGTCCGGTGGCAGAATCCCCGATTCCTACA
>JALHOV010000700.1:2823-3683 GCA_022842865.1 Vulcanimicrobiota bacterium
GAAGAAAGTTCGGGGTTCCCCTTATGACGAAGCAGCTTTGCACTCTTGGCCTGGCGGGTTTGGTGGCCACCGCATTTTTTGCCAGCGGTTGTGGTTCTGAGGATACCGTCAACGTCGTTCAGACCAACACGACCGTGATTCGCGAATACGCCATCCTTGCCAACAACCAGCCGGCCGGCAGCTTCACCGTTAAGGGACTCAACTTGCAAAACGGCACCAGCAGCGTGATCAACAACCAGTTCACCACCGGCGTGGGCGCCAATCCGATTCTGGTTAAAACCCACCCCAACACCAATGTCTTCTATGTGCTCAATCGCACCTCGGCCAGCATCAGCCAGTACACCATGGACCAGAACGGCGGGGCTGCCTTCCTGGGAACGGTGGCCACTCCAGCCAATCCTCAGTTCCTGGTCGTTCATCCCTCAGGCGGATTCGTCTACGTCGGGGCCGCCTTCAACGGAGCCGGAGTGGCCGGCTCCATCCGCCGCTACTCGGTCAACGGCGGCGGCGCACTGACGGCGGTGGGCGCCGATGTGCTGACCACCAACAGCCTGACCAACAACCTCGCCTTGATCAAGGACGCGGATTTTAGTTTCGGCGGTGGCGCACTGCACGTTCCCGAAGTCAATAAGATCGAGACCTTTACCATCGCCGCCGACGGTGCCCTGACCGCCAGCGCCCAGGCCAACAACTTGGGGAACGCCAACTTTGAAGCCCTGGACGTGGATGTGCGCCCCGGTCAGGCTTCGCTGGTCGCAGTGGTGCGCACCAACGAAGCCAACGACCGCCTCTTCTCATTCCCCGTCAACAACGGCGTGCTGGGGGCGTCCAGCAACATCGCCCCGGCCACCCTCCTGAAT
>JALHOV010000701.1 GCA_022842865.1 Vulcanimicrobiota bacterium
CCTGGCGGCCGAGCAGGCCAATCCGACCCCTTTACTCACTTTCGTCCGCGATCTGACCACTCAGACCTATCAGTTTCAGGTCGGACTGCAGTTTCCGTTGGATTGGGGCCAGATCGGCCACGAGGTGGAAGCGAAACAGGAGATGGTGCGCGGACAGGAGCACGTGTTGGCCGCCGTTCGGCTGGAAGTGGAGTCCTCGCTTCAGGTGGCTGTGCAACAGTACCGAGGTGTATGGCGAAATGCCGCCAACTTTCGCGAGACCATCTTGTTGCCGTCGGAAGAGTCCACTCGAATCACGCAATACGGCTTTCGGCGCGGGGCTATCCCCTACGTTCGCCTGATCACCAGTCAGCAGAATTTGTCGGCGGTTCGCAAGGAATACACGGCTCTGGTGCTCTCCACCTGGCTGGCTCGCAACGCGGTCGAAGCCAGTCTTGGCGAAGACGGGCTTTAAGCCCCCTTTTCGACTCGAAAAAAGAAGCGGGAGCCGCCGCCGCTTCTCGCCTCCGCTCGCAATTGTCCTCCGTGAGCCTCCACCAGACTGCGGGCGATGGCCAGGCCCAACCCCAGTCCTCCCGAGTGGCGCTGGCGAGAGTCGTCGAGTCTTGCAAAGCGGCCGAAAATTCGCTCATACTCTTTCGGCTCCAGACTCTCTCCCTCATCGAGCACTTCCACGAGGCCATCGTCATGCAGGCGCAGGCAAACCGTGCCTCCCGGGGGAGAATGACGTAAGGCATTGTCGACCAGATTGTCCAGTATTTGACGAATACGAGTGGGGTCGAGCTGAGCCGGGCGGCTTTCGCCTTCGATTTGCAGGTGCAGGCCCAGTTGAGCTGCCCGCCCGCTATGGGCCTGCCCGCAAGCTTGCAGCAAGTCCAGCAGGTCCACTCTTTCGCGGCGCAGCTCCAGCCGTTCCAGATCGCTTCTTGACAGCTCCAGCAGGTCTCCAACCAGGCGTGACAGGCGCCGGGTTTCCACCAGGGCGATATCGATCGACTCTTCGTACTCCTGCGTCGACCGCGGACGCCGGCGAGCCACCTCCAAAGTCCCCTGCAGGGCGTGTAATGGGTTGCGCAGTTCGTGCGAAGCGTCGGCCACGAATTGGCGCTGCTGGGCGGCCCGTAACTCCAGCTCGTCGAGCATTTGGTTCAAAGAAGACTGCAGTTGATGCACTTCAGACGATTCCCCAGACAACGTCAGTCTTTCGCCCGTGTGTCCCCCGATCACTCGCTCGGCCAGGCCTGCTACCCGCTCGACCGGGCGCGTCAGCCGGACCGCCAGCAGCCAGGCCACAAAACTGCCCAGCAGGGTCGATAAGATGCCCCACCAGGCCAGCGTGAAGCGAACCTCGCGCAGATTCTGCCACACCGGTTGCAAAGGCATGCGCATGACCAACCTGGCCAGCGGCAGTCCGGGTAGGGGAGCCTTCATGGTCAACAAGCGGTCGTTGTCCACGGTCTGGAAAGAGAGCTCCATCGGGGCGGCCTGACCCCTCTCCACCATTTGCCGGGCTTGCTCGGGGGACAGCGAGCTGGTGGCGGCCAGGATCAAGCCGTTCGGCTGGAAAAGGACTCCTTGATGGGGTCCGGTCTGGTTGTGAAAGTGTGGCCCACCGTTGGGTCCATCGATGGCCGAGGAGACTTCGGTGCGAGCCAGGCTCAACAAATCCCGGTCTAAGGTCTGATACAGGCTGGCGCGAGTGTCCCGGTAGACGGCCAGAAAAGCCAGCAGCAGCAGGGCCGAGAGCAAGAGACAGAACCCCAGCGCCAGCTGGACGCGCAGCGGAGTGTGGCGCGGGGTCACGGAGGCGTGCTCAAGCGATATCCCAAACCGCGCACGGTCTGCAAGAGGGCGCGCGCCGGTCCCAGCTTGTGACGTAGATAACCAATGTAAACATCCACCACGTTCGACACCGGTTCTGAGCCCGTCTCCCAGGCCTGCTCCCAAAGCTGGGTTCGGGTCACCACCTGACCGGCCCGCCGGGCCAGGCATTCCAGTAGCAAATACTCTCGGGCGGTCAACTCGATTTCCTGCCCGTCCACGCAAGCGCGTCGCGCACCAGGCTCCACGACCAACCGGCCCAGGTTGACGGAGGGGATGGTCTGGGTTTCGGCCCGACGCAGCCGGGCCCGCAATCGAGCCAGCAGTTCTTCAAAAGCAAACGGTTTCACCAGGTAATCGTCCGCTCCCAGATTCAATCCCTCGATACGGTCGGGTAAGGCGTCTCGAGCGGTCACAAAAAGTATGGGCGTGTTCACTCCGCGCGCCCGCCAGTCGCGGCACAAACGGAAACCATCACAGCCCGGCAGCATGACATCGAGCAGGATGGCGTCGTAGTCCTGGTCGGAGACCGCCCGGTCGGCGCTGTCCCCGCAGTGGGCAAGGTCGACCACAAAGCCTTCCTCGCGCAGCCCGCGCTGCAAAAAGCGGGCCGTGTTGACTTCGTCTTCTACCACCAAAATTTTCATCTCGGTTCCTTTCTCATGCTCCTCTCATTTTCCACCTCTATGCTGTCGCCATGAGAAAAGTTGCCTGGCTGGTTGCCTGGGCTGTAAGTCTGTTGCTTTGCTATTGGCTGGGACGAAGCCGCTCGACTCCCGGCGCAATCCAAATGGCGGCGCCGGCCCGCCAGGCCAAAGCCGTTCACACCGTAACCGCCGCTTCGCGCACATGGCAAGACACGGTGGTGGCCACTGGGAATCTGACCGCCGACCCGGACCGCCAGAGTCAGGTTGGAGCTCCAGCGGCTGGCCGGATTACCGACATCTGGGCCAAGGTGGGGGACCGCGTGTCGCCCGGCCAACCTTTGGCCCGGTTGCAAAGCCAGGAAGTCCTGAAGGCGGCAGCCGATTACCATCATGCCGAAGTGCGCTATCAACTGGCCCAGAAAACCCTGGCCCAACGCCGTCAGTTGGCCCGCCTGGGTGACCTGTCACGCCGACCCGTCGAGGAGGCTCGCAATGAATATGCGGCGGGTCGATCGGAAGTGGAGATCGCGCGCTCGGCTCTCACCGTGGCACGTAAGCGCCGGGCTCGCAACCTGGACCTGTTTCAGTATGGAATTGCCACCGAGCAGCAGTTAGAAGAAGACCAGGCGTCCCAAGAAGAGGCCCAATCCCGCTTCGACAAGGCCCGACACCAGTTAGAAGTGGCCGGCGAGCACCGATCGCGGGAAGAGCGTGTGGCCCACAGCGGCGCCCTGGTGACCACCAAAATTCTGGAAGCCGAGACCGAGGCCGCCCTGGCGCGCGAGGAAATGGAACATGCGCGACAGTTGCTCAAGAACTATGGGGTCCGCAATCTCGAGGATGACTTTGTCGATCTGCGAGCCAACCGGGCCGGGGTGGTGGTGCAGAGGACGGTCTCCACGGGTCAATGGGTGAGCGCCGAGCAAGAGCTTTTTCAGATTCTAGACTCCTCCAAACTCTGGCTGTGGCTGAACCTTTATGAAAAGGACTTTCCTAAGGTGCGAGTGGGAATGACCGTGCGTCTGCCCGACTTGAAGCAGCTTGGCCGAGTGTCCTATCTGGCTCCTCAATTGGAGCCGGGCTCGCGCACCCAGTTGGTGCGCATTGAAGTGGACAATCCGGGCCCCCTGCGCGTGGGCATGTTCACCCGGGCGGAAATCCAGGTGGGACCGCCCCATGCTTCACCTGGTCTGCCTAAAACGGCGGTTCAG
>JALHOV010000702.1 GCA_022842865.1 Vulcanimicrobiota bacterium
ATCCAAAACTCAAGCTCCTCCTTTCGCAAACATCTGGCCTGTCATTCCCCTGGTGACCTCTACTTCCTCCATTCCAATTCGCTTGGACGGGTAAGGAAGTTATCACAGCAACCGCGAAGAGTGTCTAGAGGTACGCCAAAAAGCGAGCCTATGTTCGACTAGCCGCAGAAACCATGGGTTGACGCGACTTTGGTCGGACCTCATGGGGGAAATTGGTGCCCCGTGTTAAAGACTCTGTAACAAGTCCTCAACAATTCTGAAACAGTAGTTTTGTTAACATAAGAGTAACCCACCGGGCAGAAACCGAGTGGGGTGTCGCTCAGGTTCGTAGTCAAGGAGGTCATCGTGGGAAACCCTTTTAGAGTCGCAGATACCGACTATCTGGAGAAGGCGCTTAATGCCGCCAGTCTGCGTCAGCAAGTCATCTCCAACAACATCGCCAACGTCAACACCGCGGGATATCAGGGCCAAACGGTCAATTTCGAAGGTCACCTGCGAGAGGCGATGGACACCGAGGCTGGGGACAACGAAAACCCGGTTGCCGGCGCGGTTGACCCCGAGTTCGCTAGCGGCGACACGGGCGGATGGACCAAGGCCAGTCTTAAGCCCACCGTTGAGGCTCAGGACGGCAAGTTGAACGTCAACAACGAAATGTCCAGCCTGGCCAAGAACCAGATTATGTATAACGCTCTGGCCACGAAGATCTCCGGCGTATACGGCGCCCTCAAATGGGTCGTCGAAAACAGCGGCCGCTAGGTAGTAGGAGGAGGAAGTAGACATGAAGTTTTTCTCAACATTCGATACCGCTGCCAGCGGAATGCGCGCCGAACAGTTCCGGATGGACCTGATCTCGGAAAACATCGCCAACGCCCACACGGCCAAAACCGCCGACGGCACGCCCTACCGCCGCAAGATGGCTGTGGCCACCGCGGAGAACAAAGCTCAGTTTGACTCGGAATTTTCTGCCGCATCTTTCGACGTAAGTGGAGAGTTCGACAACAGCAAGTCTGGCACCGCGGCTTTCAGCGGCGGCGGAGTATCGGTCGCATCCGTGGCCGACAACTCCGACTACAACTGGGTCTACGACCCCACCAACCCCAACGCCGCTCAGGATGGCGATCACAAAGGCTACGTAGCGATGCCCAACGTCAACATCATCAGCGAGATGACCAGCATGATGCAAGCCACTCGCTCCTACGAGGCCAACGCGACCCTCGTGGAGTCGGCCAAAGCGATGGCGATGAAGGCCCTGGAAATCGGTAGAGGCTAAGGAGAACAACAATGCAGAACAGCGGATTCAGCTTACCCACGTCCGGTATCCAGGGTATCACCTCCGGAATCACCAGCAAAATCGGCCGTCTCGACGAGACCAGCTCGGTTTCCGACGCGCCCACCGCCGAACAGGCCAAGGGATTCCAATCCCTTCTGGCGGACGCTATTGGCTCCGTCAACGAGGCCCAGGACGGTGCCAAAAAAGCCACCGAAGCCCTGATGACGGGCAAGGCCGAGAGCCTGCACGAAGTGCAGATTGCCGGCGCCAAAGCAGAAATTATGATGAAGCTCACCACGACGGTAACTTCAAAATTGGCACAAGCCACAACCCAACTGTTCCAGATGCAGGTGTAAACCTGCCGAAACTAGGTGGGGCTCAAGCAGAACACACAAGGTTTTTTCCGTAGGTAGGAGAGGAGAACTGAATGGCAACCGGGATCCAGACAGGAATGCGCACGGGTAGTCGTGCCGGGATGACCGCAGGTAGAGGAGCACCAGGCAAGCCGGGAGGCGGCGGCCTAGGGAAGCTCAAAGAAATTTGGTCAGGGCTGGGCAAAGGCGTGAAAATCGCCATAGGTGCTCTGGTGGTAGTAGCCATCAGCGGCGCCCTATTTGCATTTGCCTACAGCACCACGAATTCGCCGGTGGATCTTTACACCACCAAGATGCCCAAGGACGACGTGACGCAGTGCGCCGCGCTTCTGACCGAGAAAGGCATCGGCCACACCGTCAAGGTAACGGAAGACGGCATCCAGTTGAACCCCAAAGATCGTGGCCGCGCTCGCGCTTTGCTGGCCGCCAATGGTCTCCCCCGCCACGCCATTCAAACCACCGCCGATTCGGGTGCTTTGGGCAAGACCCAGGCCGAAGCCCGCATGATGCGCCAGAAGGTGCTCGAAGGCGAAATCACCGAAGCTCTCCGCCAGATGGAAGGCGTAGGCGATGCCTACGTCAAGATTGCCGAACCCAATGAAGCCGCTTTTGCCGAAAACGCCAAGCCCACCCAGGCCCGCGTGATGCTCAAGCTCAACCCCGGCACCACGCTGGGCGAGAAAGAAGTCCAGGCGGTCGTTCACCTCGTTGCCTACTCCGTTCCCGAACTCGACAAAAAGAACGTTGTTGTGGTCGACACTCAGATGAAAGATCTGACGGCCATGCTGGAAGAATCGGAAGATGGCACCGTGCCGACCGGTAAAATGGGCGCAATGGAGACCGACAAGGCTGAACTGTTGCGCAAAAAAGCTCAGGAACAACTCGACCAGGTGCTCGGCCCGAACCAGTCCAAAGTCGCCGTCACCGTCGAAATGGATTACTCCCAGAAAGAAACCAAGTCCCGCCTGGTGGGCGGCGCTGGGGATGACGGCCACGTCGTGACCGGCAGCCAGACCAAGATCGAGCGTTATGCCAAAAACCCCGGCGGCAGCGCCGGTAGCGACCCGGCTCAGACCATGAGCGAGAATCCCGAAGACGACGAAGTCTCCACCGCAGCTGGCGGCGGCAACGTCAAGAGCAAGAACAGCAACTACGAGAACGTTACCAAGGCCGAGAAGGTCGACTACAACCGCACTGAGACCACGGTGGTCCAGAAGACCCCCGAAATCAAGCGCATCAGCGCCAGCGTCGTGCTCGACAACGTCAAGCCCGATGTCGAGGCCCGCATCCTGGGTATGGTCAAAGCCACCATCGGCATTGATGAGAATCGCGGCGACGTCATCCAGGCCACCAGCCTTCCCTTCCACAAAGCCACGCTGGCCAGCCTGAACAGCGGCAACGGCGCCGGCGCCCCTCCCACGGATCCGGCCGGCCAGTTCGGTATGGCTCAGCAGAGCGGCGGGATGAGCACCCAGGTCATCGGTCTGGCCCTGTTCGGACCGGCCGTGCTGATGCTCGGACTGATCACCGTCTACCTGCTCAAGCAGCATCGCGTTCAGTCCGACCGCAGCCAGCTTCACCTGGGCAGCCATCACGGCTCCACCTCGACCGACATTGCCGACCTCCTCACCGACAAGTCCGGCAAAATCACCTCGGTGACCGAGACCAAGGTCAATACCTCCGACGCCCTCGAAAAACTGGCCAAGGAGCGCCCCACCAAGGTCGCCGAAATGCTCAAGAGCACCTGGCTCTCCGGCTAACCCCGGTCCGCCTCTACGAAAGCCCTCCGCTCGCGGGGGGCTTTTTCATTTGCGGACATCCCCTCGTAGGACTGGCCGCGAAAGGGAGATTTGGGCGATGCTGGAGGTGGTGGAAATGGCTAAGTGCAAAACTCCGGCGAATTATTCGGTTTTCTAGGAGGCGAGGTAGGCTCAGGATCGATTCAACCTTAAAAAGCAACAACATGAGCTTCGGTAGGCTCGTGCCG
>JALHOV010000703.1 GCA_022842865.1 Vulcanimicrobiota bacterium
TGCTCGAGCACGCCGGCGAGGCGGTGGCGGTCGTCGACTCTCTGACCGTGACCGGACCCGATCGCGACTTTGCCGTCTGCGACGCAGCCGACAACCGGGCTTTCTTCGGACCGCCACCGCACCTGAAAGCCATGGTCACCAGTGACACCGAGAATCACGGGCGCTGGATCGGTGTGCTGCGTCTGGGTGGAAGCGCCCTGGAGCGCGCCCATCAGATCCTGGAGCGACTGCAGGATGGCAGCATGAGCGACTTGATGACGGCCCTGCTGGAAGCTGGCCAGGAGATTGAGGTCCACTACATCCACGGCCACTGGTTGGACGTCAATCGTCTCGAAGATATCGAACGGGCCGACGCCTTCTCGCGCACTTAATCCTGAAATCCTTAAGGAACTGCCTGATTCGCGCGCGACTCCTTTAATATTAAAGTTGTAATATCAAAAAAGCATCTACTTAGTTTTAATTCCTGAGTTCAACGGACGGTTCTGTTTAATGTTCAGAGAGAATCGTTTTGACGTAAGACACACTCACGGCTCGGACTTGATACAAATTCAAGCTGCCTACAAATTCCCGAGGGCAAGCCTGCATCCTCGAGACTAGATAGAAAACTTGCCGGACTTCAGGTCCGACCAAAACTGGCCGAGTTGGGAAGCATACTCAGACCCCGCCGTGGCTCGCAGGTCATTGTGTCCGGCACCGTTCACAACCCAGAGCCGTCTTGCGTTCACCGGGGCAGCCCCGTCAGTCCTGAGCAATCGCGCTTTGAGGCGACATAGGCAGCCACCCAGGGATTGCCCGTGGATGAGCAACTGGTCCGCGGCCACACCCAGTTTTCGACAGTAGTCGTAGGCAGACAGACCGTCGCGATAGAGGCCCGGTTCGCTCGAACGCTCGGAACTCAATCCGTAGCCCCGGTAGTCCACCAGAAGGGCCCCGCCCCAAAGCGAGCTTGCCTCATTTCCGCCAGGCCACGGTCGAAAGGCTTCCACCATTGCCGTGAAAGTAGAGCACGGTGGGCCGTCCGGCGGGCGCCGGCAGAAACCAGGCATTCAGCCGAACGCCATCTGAGGCCTGGAAATAACAGTCGCGCACCCCGATGCTTTCCGGCTCCAGAAAGCGTCCTTTGAAAGGCTTGTAGATCCACTTCTGCTCTGGCAGAGACTCGATGGACCTGGGCGACTGAGCCCGGGCGAGTAAGGTCAGAAAAAGAAAACAGCCGACTCGGATGACAGCGCGCATTCTTCAAGAATTGGCGCCAGGCCGGTCGGCCCCCTGGTAGCTTTCAGCCACCGAGAAATGAAAAAGGGCAAGACCTCGATGAACTTGCCCTTCCTACGGACGCCGAATCCCGAAGGTCACGTGCGTCCTTTTCATTTGTTTCTGGCCTAGGATACAGAAACTATAATGCTACTCGTATCTCCGCCCTGGTAGGATGGTTACCCATCCAAGCGATCGCCTTCCGAAGAGGGTGAGCGCATACGGTGCTCGTCGTGGGCAGCAGAGCTTCCTGGATCACTCTGTTGAAACGTCTCCGAGGAGAACGCAGCATTTGGTGCTCAAAAGCACCGGGTAGGTATCGGTTCCTCCGTCCGCTCGAGGTCTTGCATGCTCAGGTTACTCCCCATGGACCCATGCATGCAAGCCAACAGACGTTCGAAATTATGGCTTAGAGTTTACGGGCCAGGGCATAGCGTCGGCAGCCTTCGAGCCAACCGGCGGAAATAGCGATTTTGTCGACCCAAATCAAAATGGGTAACCAGAACCAGCGAAACCGGCTGGGCAAAGAGCGCAACCACAAGTCGACCAGCGATCGGAAGCGTCCCTGTTCCATAACCTGAAAGAGACCCTGAAAGGCCGAGAACAACTCACCTTCGGAGCTGGCCTTCGGGTTGCGCCAGGCGCGCAGGCTGTCCCGAGCAAAAGCCGACCGCACTTCGCGGCGTAAGTTCCACAGATCACTGTAGATGCCACGCCAGCGCCTGCGACGCTGATAGTAGGTGGCCAGATGCTCGACGGTGAGGTTAGTCGGCTCGGTGCCTTCATAATAATAGACCGTACCGCCCGGTTTCAGCAGGCGGTGAATTTTCTCCAGCACGGGGGCTGCTTCTTCGGTCTGACTGAGGGCCAGATTGCAAAGAATCAAATCGTAGCTCTCGTCCTCGGCTTGAAAGTCCAGAAAGTCCATTTCTTCTAGTTCCATCTTGCCCATGGAGCCGCCCAGCCGAGTTTCACTCTGCAATTGGCCCCAGATGAGAGGCCGCAAACGAGTGTCCAGGCCCAGCAAATGCGCCTGTGGTGACACCTTGGCCAGTTCCCAGAGCAGCCAACCGGAGCCGCAACGAATGTCCAGCACTTTGCGGGCTCCCCGAGCCACTGCCTTCAGACGTCGCAAGGCACGCCCGCCGTAGATCCAGCGAAACGGCCACAGCGCGGGATTCGTGCCCACATCCGGGGCGGTCAGACCCATCTTAAAAAACCAATCGACTTTCGGGGAGCGAGGAGCTTCTGGCTCTTCCCAGGGATGAGGCTTCTTGCTGGTGACCGCTACTGTTTCCATCGCGGCTTCTTTTGTAAATCAGGGCTGCGCCCCTTCCAAGGGATTATGCCAGCGGCCGCTAAAGCAATTTTTAATGGATCACGCTCTCCACTGGACCGAGTTCAATCTCTTCGTGTTGTTGCTCCTCGGTCTGGACTTGATTACCTCTCGGCCGAACGACAGGCCGCTCACGATGCGCCAGGCCGTAGTTAGGTCGCTTTTCTGGATTCTGGTCGGCCTGGGCGTCAACGCCTGGGTATATTACGAGATGGGCGACGCCAAGGCGATGGACTTTCTCTCCGCTTACTTGCTGGAGAAAAGTCTGAGTGTCGACAACCTTTTCGTCTTCTTGATCATCTTCCGCTACTTCAAAGTGCCGCAGCCCAGCCAGCAGCGGGTTCTGCTTTTTGGCGTGCTAGGCGCGCTCCTGATGCGCGGGACGCTCATCTTTGCAGGCATCAGCCTGGTCAACCGCTACGAGTGGATCCTGTATATTTTTGGTCTGATTCTGATTGTCAGCGGCATCAAAATGGGCATGAGCGACGAGGACGCCGACGTCGATCCGGAACAAAACTGGGTGGTAAAGTGGGTTCGCAAACGCTTTCCTCTTCATCCTCAATATGTAGGCCGCCAGTTTCTGGTGCGTATCGACGGGCGAACGCTGATTACGCCGCTTTTTATCGTACTGGTGGCGGTAGAGACGACCGACCTGGTTTTTGCCCTGGATAGCATTCCGGCCGTCTTTGCGGTCAGCCAGGACTCATTTATCGTCTACTCTTCCAACGTAATGGCCATCCTGGGGCTGCGGGCGCTCTACTTCGCTCTGGCCGGCATGATGGGAATGTTTCACTACCTGCAGATCGGGCTCTCGGTCATTCTTGTCTTCATCGGCGCCGAGATGCTGCTGGTCAAGTGGGTTCACATCGGAACTCCCGTCGAACTCAGCGTGATCGCCGGCCTGCTGGGCCTCTCGGTGGCCGCCAGTATAGCTTTTCCCAAGAAGGAAGATCCGGACTCCGAGGAGACAGAAGCACCAGCCGAGGGCTAGTGAAGACTTTTGCAATGGGTCTGCAGCCACCCGGCCTATGAACC
>JALHOV010000704.1 GCA_022842865.1 Vulcanimicrobiota bacterium
CTTGCGAACCGTGGATCTTCTCCGTCGCCACCACCTCTTCGCCGGCCTGGAATTCGGACCCAAAGATGCCGAACTGCTCGACGTCGTGCTGGCGGAAGGGAACGTCCAACTCGAGACGGCGGACCTCCCCGCTGAAACCGGCGGGTAAAGGCGGGTCGTATTTGCTGATCCCCAACTCGGCCGCAATGTCGGCGCCCAACTCCAGTTGCTCGGCCGATTCAAGGCCGAGCTTGGACAGCACGTAGTCGATATGGATGGTGATTCCCTCCGACAGCTCTCCGCGCAGACGAATGCCAGAGACGCGATCGTGTTCGGGACCCACCAGGTAGGACACGCCTGTTTCCGAGTTGGTGTAATGCGGCCTCAAGTCGGGCGGCAAAACGGCTCGCGACGGTGCGAAGACAATCACATCCCCGGTTTGATAGCCGTTGCTCTTGGCCACCACCAGTTGAAACATACCGACCTTGCATAAATCCATGCGGTCAGAGTTGGGATGGGGAAAGATTTCGGCGCGCTCGGCGCTGACTTTCCAGATTGCCATGATGTCCTCCTCAGATAAAGTGGCCCATCATGGCAACCGTTTGGAAAAGTGTCAACTGGCGGCAAACGCGATTGGCGGGAATGGGAAGGAGTCGAACCCTCCTGACCCTTGCGAGTCACATCAATTTTGAAGACTGTGGAAGCCACCGGGCCCCATCCACTCCCGCGGACAGGTTTCGCGCCCGAGCGGGGGGTTCCTCGGGCCTACATGCAAACTATAATGGATCGCCGCGATCTCTATGCGGCGGTTTTCTCCCCGGCCCTGGTGGACAACTCGGACACCTCGCGAATCTACGGCGCGGGCCGACGAGTGGTGTGACCTCGGTATGGAAGGTCTCGTCTAAATCCTGCACAACACAGGGTTCTCGGGATCGGTTCAAGAACGGCGGCACGGTATGTGGAGTCAGGACTAGAAGGTGGTTTCTCCGGAACAGTATCAGGATTTTCAGACTGAAGCCCTGGTTCACACGGATGCCCTTTTTCGCTATGCGCGTCGTCTAACCAACGATGCCCGCGAGGGCGAGGACCTGCTGCAGGAGACCTTCCTGCGTGCGCTGCGCTTCTGGCATCAGTATCAGAAGGGCACCAATTGCAAGGCATGGCTTTTCCGCATCATGCGGAATCTGAGCATCAACCGGGCTCAAAGTAAAGCGCGCAACCTGGTCAGTGATTCGCTTGAGGATACCGAGGAGTGGTCCCTGTACGGAAAACTCCACGATCCCGAGTCGCTGAAAGAAGACAGTCCCGAGAAACGCTTTTTTGAACACAATTGGTCCAAAGAAATTGTTGAGGCCATGGCCAAGTTGCCCGAAGAATACCGCTCAGCCATCGTTCTGTGCGACGTGGAAGGCTTTGCTTATCAGGAGATTGCCGACATTCTCGATATCCCCATCGGCACGGTGAGGTCTCGCCTCAACCGCGCCCGCACTCGTCTGCAGCAGATGCTGCTGGGCTACGTCCAGGAGAATCACCCCGACCTGCTGGTCAAGCGCGACAAGGAAGGTCCCGAACAAGCAAAAGAGAGTCCCTGAGGACTCTCTTTTGCTTCGACTCTTCGTGCTCTAGCTGAAGAGAACGACGTCCGGCTTCTTTTCGTCCTCGCGCACAATCTGGATGAAGTATTCCATGATTTTGCGGGCGATGGGCAGCACGTTTTCTTTGAGCAGGCGGGTGACGGCCTGATTGCCGGTGCACTCAAAACGGGTGACAACCGTGGAAATGGCTTCATCGGTGAGCCACTTCTTGGAGTCGATGTAGTAGGCCGCTTCGAAGAAATATTTATTCTTCTTGCCGGCATCAGGACTGTTGCGCACCTGAATGTCGCGCAGCAGGTCAAAGTGTGGGCCTTCCTTCAGCTTTCCTTCGATGACTTCCTTATTCTCGGAATAGGGGGCGGAGACCACCAGACCGTTGCCATCACCAATGACGGTGCTCTTTTCGAAGGCGAAGGTCTTGGCGCTCTGGACGTCCAGGAAGCGCAAACCACCGAGCTTGGTGGGCGATCCTTGGGCGACGTATTCGGCATAGATTTCCGTCAGGACGACGTCGATCTGCTCGGCAATGCGGCGCAAATCAATTTGGCTGTTACTCATACTGGTTCTCTCCTCAAATGGCCTGGAACGCTCTGCGTGTTCTAGGGGAGACTCCGTCTCCACCTGGGACCCACCGTTTTTCCCCGCCTATAACTGGACCAAACGCGCTTCCTCAATTCCGTCCAGGGCTTTGATCTCCCCCATGACGGTTTCGCTGGGGGTTTCATCAATGGACATCACCATGACGGCGTGGGTGCGCGGTTGACTGCGGCCCAGTTGCATCTCGGCGATGTTGATATCACTCTGACCCAACAAGCTGCCCACACTGCCCATCACGCCGGGGCGGTCGGTCTGCCAGGTGATGAGCTTGGTGCCCGAGAGCACCACCGAGATGGCGTGCCCGTCCATTTCCACCACGCGCGCTTCGCTGGAGCCAAAGACGGTGCCGGCCAACGTGCACGAGCGCTGGGCCGAACGCACGGTCACCTCGACCAGGCTCGAGTAAGTGGAGTGGCCGCCGGTGCTGCCTTCGCTGACGTTAATGCCACGGTTGCGGGCCACCACGGCGGCGTTGACGTAATTGACGGTTTCCGGTGAGCCGGCCGCCAGCATGCCCCTCAGCAGAGCCTTGGTGAGAAAGCGAGTATCACTTTCGGCCACTTCTCCTCGATAGTTGACGGTCACAGCTGTAACCGCGCCCGTGACCAAAGATTGGGCAAATTTGCCCATCCGCTCGGCCAAGCCCAGATAGGGCTTTAAGAAGCTCATGGCTTCGGGCGGAACATAAGGAATATTGACGGCGCTCCGGGGAGCGCCGCCCCGCAATACTTCTAAAATCTGTTCGGCCACGTCGACGGCCACGCGTTCCTGGGCCTCGTGGGTGGAGGCGGCCAGGTGCGGAGTGGAAACAAAGTTGAGCAGTTCCAGCAAAGGGGTGGGCCCGACCGGCTCCTGGGCGTAGACGTCCAGGGCGGCTGCGGCCAGTTTCTTGCCTTTCAGGGCCTCGTAGAGGGCGGTTTCGTCGACGATTCCGCCGCGAGCGCAGTTCACCAGGATGGCCGTTGGCTTCATGATGGCCAGGCGAGCCGCATTGATCAGGCCTTCGGTCTCGGCCACTTTGGGCATGTGCAGGGTAACGAAATCGCTGCGTTGGAGCAAATCATCCAGTTCGACTTTCTCAGCGCCGCGTTCTTTGGCGAATTCTTCGCTGATGAAGGGATCGTAGGCCAGAATCTTCATTCGGAACGCGGCGGCGCGTTCACCGACCTCGCGACCAATGCGGCCGAACCCCACGATTCCCAACGTTTTGTTGTAGAGTTCAAAGCCGGTGAAAGTCTTACGGTCCCACTCGCCGGCTCGCATGGAGGCCTGGGCCTGGGGAACCCAGCGAGCCGCTGCCAGCAGCAGGCCGAAAGTGTGCTCGGCCGCCGAGATGGTGTTTCCCTCGGGCGAGTTGATGACCATGATCCCTTTGTTGGTAGCTGCCTCAACATCGATGTTGTCGACGCCCACACCGGCTCGGCCGATGACGCGGAGTTGAGTCGCCCCCTCG
>JALHOV010000705.1 GCA_022842865.1 Vulcanimicrobiota bacterium
CCGAGAAGCCGGCGTCGTCCTTGTCGCCATGGTGGATGTCATAATCGAAATTGAAGTCGCCCACGCACACGACCGGGTCGCCGATGTGGTCGAGCCATTGGCGCAGCAGGTTGGCCTGCTTACGTCGCACCGCCGGCCCATAGGACGGGGTTGAGCGAGCCAGGTGGTTGACCACAAAAACGATGGGGCCGGGCGCCTCTTTGGAGCGCAGTTTGGCGTAGAGACTGGGACGGAAGCTGAGGTCCTTGGCATCAATGCGAAAGGGGCCGCCCAGCGTGGGCAAAATGTCCCATTCCAGGCAGTTGTAGCGATCGGCGCGCCAGGCCACGGCCAACCGGTCGTGGCCGCCTGTGGAACTGAGGTGAAGTTCGAAGTCCCCACCGCTGGCTTTCTCCAGGGCTTTCTCCAGGGCCGGCGCCCATTCCGGCTCCACTTCCGCGAAGCCCACCAGGTCGGCCTGACCGAAGTCCTGCTCGATGCGCCGGCACAAAAAGTCGATGTCCGCGGTTTTCTTTTCGCCCTCGTGGATGTCGTGGCCGGGTGATTCCAGGTTCCAGAACATCACTTGCAAGGGTCGGGCTTGAGCGCTCAGGGTCAATCCGAAGAAAAGGAGTAAACTGTTCAATCGCATAGTTCAGCAGCTTCGAAGTACGAAGGAGTGGCCCCTTGCTGAAGCGATTTGAGTTGGAAAAACACGGTGTTACCGTGGGTAGCGAGGTGCTGGCCGGGCTCACCACTTTCGCCACCATGGCCTACATCTTGTTCCTGAATCCGGTCATTCTGGGAGACGCGGGTATGGATCGCGGGGCCGTGCTCATCGCCACCGCTCTGGCGGCCGGCATCGGCAGCATCCTCATGGGTCTGATCGCCAACCTGCCCTTCGCGCTGGCACCGGGAATGGGAATGAATGCCTACTTCGCTTACACCGTGGTCAAGCAGATGGGCATTCCCTGGCAAACCGCCCTGGCCGCCGTTTTTCTAGACGGCGTGATCTTCCTGATCCTCTCGCTGCTGCCATTCCGCTCGCGCATGATCGAGGACATTCCCTACAACATCAAGCTTTCGGCCGCCGCGGCCATCGGATTGTTCATCGCCTTCATCGGTTTCAAGAATGTTGGCCTGGTGGTGGGCAATCCCGTCACGCTTGTCGGTATGGGAGTGGTCTACACCAAGGCCAACGCTCTCTTCTTGTTTGCGCTGATTCTGATGGCCACGCTGCTTCACCGCAAGGTCAAGGGGGCGCTGCTCTGGGGGATCTTGGCCACCACCCTTTTGGGCTTCGTGGTGCCCGACGCCGAGGGAAGACCTCTGGTTTCCACCGCGCAAATGGCCTGGCCCGCTCTGAGCGACCTGGGCAAAGGGCTGTTCAAGCTGGATTTTGCCGGAGCCGAAAAGCTCGGCTTCGCGATGATCGTCTTCACTTTCACCTTCGTCAGTCTGTTTGACACGGCCGGCACCTTCGTGGGGCTGGCCACCAAACTGGGTTGGATCTCCCGGGAGAAGCCGATCTTCAAAGAAGCTCCCCGCGGGCTGATCGCCGAGTCCTTCGCCATCATGATTGGCGCTCTGCTGGGCACTTCTACCACCACTACCTACATCGAGAGCGCTTCGGGCATTGCCCAGGGCGGACGCACCGGGTTGACGGCGGTCACCGCCGGGAGCTGTTTCTGTTTCGGCGTGGTGCTGGCCCCGCTGGCCACCCTCATTCCTGTGCAGGCCACCAGCCCGGTGCTGATTCTGGTGGGCTGCTTCATGCTCGAGCCCGTCCTCAAGCTGGAATTAGACGATATTACCGAGGCGCTGCCAGCCTTCCTGACCCTATTGATGGTGCCGTTCACCTTCAACATCGCCAACGGCCTGATCTGGGGCATCGTCTCTTTTGCGCTGCTCAAGATCTGCACCGGGAGGATTCGGGAAATTACGCCGACGATGTGGATTTTAACAATTTTGTGCTTGATTAGTTTAAGTCGAGGCCACTGAGCTTCAAACTTTTTTCAGGCCTCCTGGCTACTCTGTGAGCACATCACACGGAGGTAGTCCACAATGTTTCGTAAACTTCTCACCGCAGCAGTTCTCCTGGCCAGCTCGGCCGTTGGCACCGCTTACTCGTCGCCTTCGTACTTGAAAGTCTACAACTACACCGATTGCGAACTGAGAGTTTACGTCGACGGTTACGACCAGGGCACCATCCCGGTGAGCAGCGCTCCCAACTGGATTCCCGCTCCCTACGGAATGCACAAAGTCGAAGTTTCCAAGATCAACGGCTACAACAGCACCGCTAAGTATGCGGAACTGAGCTATAGCTACCCCAATGCCGACGTCACCATCGCTAAATACGACCTCTAATGCCCATCGTCACTGGCCTCTCCGGCAATGAAATGTTTTGCCTGCGCGCCAAGGGCTACGACCCGGGCGATATGGTCATCGGCAACAGCGTCTGGTCGCTAGGATTTGCCAAAAGCATCACCTCCCTGGCCAAAACGTTGGCCGGCGGCGAGGTCACTCAATACACCGAATGGATCAACAACGGCCGCCATCGCGCCTTCGAAAAGCTCATGCGCGAAGTGGAGCAGCGCGGCGGTCACGGCATCACCGGAGTCACCAGCGAACTGGTCATGCACCCGATGGGACTCGAGTTTTTGTCCATCGGCAGTTGCGTTCACCCCACCGAAGGCGAACCCCGAGTCGGCGAGTTCTCCAGTTCCGCCGACGGCCAGGGCCTCTACTGCCAGCTCGATTGCGGCTTTCGCCCCGTTCGCTTTGTCTTCGGCAATGTCGCTTACTCGATCGGCCTGGGCGGCGGTCTGGCGGGCGGTTTCCGCAGCCTGGCTCGCGGTGAAGTCAAAGAATGGTCGGAAGTCTTCAATCACACGCGCCACCTGGCTATCGAGCGCATCAGCGCCGAGGCGCGCACGGCCGGAGCCAACGCCGTCCTTGGCATCCGCACCACCACCACGCCTTTTTACGGCAGTCGCGAGATGATCATGATTGGCACCGCCAGCCATCATCCCGCTCTGCCGCCGGAATACAGCCAGAATCCCATCACCAGCGATCTAACCAATCAGGAGATGTGGAACGTCATCCGCCAGGGTTACTGTCCCATCCGCCTGGTGCTTGGCGTCTCGGTCTACTCCATCGGCCTGGCCGGCAGCTTCTCTTCGCTCTTCCGTTCCTTCATCTCCGGTGAAATCAAAGAAATGACCTCACTCATCTACGACGCCCGCGAAAACGCCATCGCCAAAATCGCCCGCGACGCCGAAGCCTGCGGAGCCGACGACGTGGTCGGCGTGCGCACCTACATCAAGAACCTCAGCGGCGGCGTGGTCGAGTTCATGGCCATCGGCACCGCCGTCAAGAAGATGCCCGGCATCGAAACCCTCTCCGAAGCCCTACCCCCCCAGGCCGTCATGCAAGACAGCGACACCTTCCTGGAACCCAGCCTGGGCATGAGCGCCTACAACCTGAACACCGGCGCCGGGTAGCCAATCCTTGGTCACCGGTAGCCAGGCCCGCCGACCCCCCTCGCCTTGGCCACCGGTGGCCGATTCTTGGTCACCGGTGGCCAGGCCCGCCGACCCCCCTCGCC
>JALHOV010000706.1 GCA_022842865.1 Vulcanimicrobiota bacterium
GAGTCAAGCGGTCCTCATCGGCCACCACCTCACCCCGAACCGCCTTGCCGGTCAGTTCAAGGGTCAGTCCGTTCTGCTGGGCCAGGCCTAGATTGGCTGCCAGGGCCTGCTTGAGTAAATCGGCCAAAGGCAGGGTCTTGAGACGAAACTCCATGCTCCCCGCCTGCATCTTCTCTATATCAAGAATGTCATTGATCAGCCGCACCAGGCGATCGGCATTGGAGATAGCGATTCCCAAAAACTCGTCGGCCTCGGCCGGAAGCTCGCCCAGCACTCCCCCGGCCAAAAGTCCCAGAGCACCGCGTATGCTGGTCAGCGGCGTACGCAGCTCATGGCTGACGGTGGAAACAAACTCGGCTTTGACCCGTTCTGCTCGCTTGCGCTCGGAGATGTCGCTGGCAATCCCCAGATAACCGAGAATTTCTCCGGACGCGTCCCGTCGAGCCGTGATGGTCAGTTGCACGGGAAAGCGGCGTCCCTGACTGTCCACCCAATGCCATTCGCGGTCTTCCAGCTGGCCTCCCAATCCCACCACCGCCTGAAAATCCGCCTTGACCTCCAGGCCGAACTCGGCGGAAAGTGCCTTGGCCCGGTTGACCAGCTCCTGTTTACAGAAAAAAGCCAGGGGGGAAGTGACATCTACCACCTCTTCGGCGGTGAAGCCCAACATGCGCTGGGCGGCCCGGTTGAAGACCCGGATGGTGCCTTCCGGGGTCATTTCCAAGATGGCGTGATTGGCGCTGTCCAAAATGCTTTGCAGGCGGGAGTTGAGGGTCTCGGTCTGGCGCAGCGCCCTTTCCAGTTCGGCTCCTTTGGAGAGCAGCTGGATATTTCGCCGGCGCAGCTCCAACTGGTCGACCACCTGTTGCCCGAGCAACCTCAGCATGTGCATCTGCTCGGGGCTCAGTTCTCGGGGATGATCGTCGATGGCGCACAGGGTGCCCAAAACATGCCCTTGCGGAGTCTTCAGGGGGACTCCGGCATAAAAAACCACATGAGGAGACCCCGTGACCAGAGGGTTATCGGCAAAGCGCGGATCGTCAAAAGAATTAGGAACCACCAGAGGGACTCTGCTGGCGACCACGTGGCCACAGAAGGACACGTCTCGCGGAGTTTCGGGAGCGTCCAGTCCGTAGCGAGACTTAAACCATTGACGGTCGCCATCCACAATCGTGACCAAAGCGATAGGCGCTCCGGCAATGTGAGCGGCCAGGGTGGTCAGGGCGTCGAAGGCGGGTTCCGGTTCCGTATCGAGAATCTGGTAGGCGTGGACCGCTTCCATCCGCTCGGCTTCGTTCTCAGGAATCGATGGTTTTTGCATCCGCTTGGCTGTTACCCAGTTTCCCGGGTCTTCCTTTATTGGCGGGGGGGCGAATCCAGGGCGTTCTGCAATTGCCCTTGGAGTCGTAGCGGGTCAAAAGGCTTGTGAATCTGACCGGCCAGCTGTCCGGCCAAATCAGGACCGGGGTCTTTGGAGGAAAACCACACAATGGGTCCGGCAAACAGGGAGCGCAGTTGCGGAAACCATTGCTGAGCCGACCCGTCTTCTAACTGGGAGTCTAACAGAATCAGGTCTGGTTGACGCAAGCGCAAATGCGCCAATGCTTCCTCACCCCCGGCAGCCTCCAGGATTTCCCAGCCTCCCAGACAGACGGCCACGAGAGCTTGCAACTCCATACTATCCTCGATGAGCAAAAGACAACGCATGCCCTCGGGTTTGCGTCCTTCCGGCGAACTCCTGGTTCGTCTAGGAACAGGCTTTTCAAATCCCGAGCAGAAGCCGCCGGCCATGTCCGAAAACGTTCGGTCCGTTTCTGAGGTCCTCGAATGTTGTGTTGACTGGTTAGAAATGTTGGCGGTTGCGCATCGACGCGGCGCAACCTTTGGCATACTCACTCCCGAGCGCTTTGCGGCCGGTCCCCAATTTTCCCCAGATCCCCTGAGGGATGAACCGGTTCCGCCACAGCTCTGGCCGTTTGCCAGCCCAGAACGGCTGGGGCTGATCGCCAGCGCCGGCGCAGAGTTCAGCGATCTCTATTCGCTAGGATCCTTTTTGTGCTGGTGGGGTTATCAGCAGCCCCACCAGTTTCCCAGCCAACTGGACGAAATTCCGCTGACCCGCCGGCAGCTCTCCGGCCCGCGGGCTCTAAAAACGTTGTTGCAGCGGCTGTGCTCCTTTGTGCCGCAAGAGCGCCTGCTGGATGCTCGTCAGGCCTTCTGGGACAGTCTGAGTCTGCTGGCCTTCCAGCGCTGGGGGCAGTCCGACCCTCCCTTTCTCTTCGGAACTTCCCCTTGCCTGAGCTTGTGGGGAGAATTGAACCCCCAGCAGCAGCGAACGCTGCAGGTGGCCGCCCTGATGGGGCCTCAACCTGCACCCGCTGAGCTGCTGGCTCGCTGCGGCGGCCAGGCGGACTGGGCAGATTGGCTGATGGAATGCCGTGGGCAGCTGCACTGGTGTCATCCCTTGCTACCGGAACGGGCCTTGGCCCATCTCGACAAAAGCGAGCGCCAAAGTCTGGCCGCTCAAGGACTGCAGCAGGCGGTTGGCAAGTCCGATAAGATTCTTTACTGGATTGCCGGAGGCCAACTGCGCAAGGCCTGGGGGGCCCTGGATGGCTGGTTGCAAGAGGTTGTGCTGGATCGGGACGGCGCCACCGTGCTGGCTGTCGCTCAGGCCCTGGAGCCTCATTGGCAGCCTTGTCCGGCTCTAGCCCGTCTGGCCGCAGAGGCCTGGCTGCGGGTGGACCAACCGGGGTTGGCCGCCCGCTGGCAAGTGCGAGACCAGCCGGGGCCGGCAGCGGTGGTGGCCCCAGTGGTCGCTTCGGCTCCCTGGCGGAGGTCGCTGGAGGAGGGTCAGCTGGACCACGCCTTGGAGCAAATCCGCCTGGTGGTCTGGGACTGTCGAGTCTCGGTCTCGGAGCGGGAGCAAGCCTGGGAAGCCTGGACCCAACTGGGCCAGCCCTTGCCCGAAGGAGAGATGTTGGGGGAAGCCGGGCGCCGCGCTCAGGCCTGGCACAGTGCCCTTCTGGGCAAGGTCACGGCCGCTTTCTCCCGATTGCACGAGCACGACCGCAGTGCCCCAAGCTCCTTGCTAAGGGCTCAACTAGCGCGCCTGGCGAGCCTGCAATGCGCCCGGCTGGATTTACGCTCGCAATGGCTGGATCAGGCGCAAAACTGGTTGGGTCAGGTGCTGGCCGAGCCGGGGCTGAGAGCCACGGCGCAGCGAGAAATGGCCTTGCTGGAGGCTTTGCAGGGGCGGAGCGACTCGGCACGCTCCCACTTGCAGGCCGCTCAGCAGGGATGCCTGGGAATCTATGAACGCCTGCTCGGCTTACGCGCTGCGGCGGACTGCGCCTCCCTGCTGGAATGGCCCGAGCTGGAAGCCCTTCAACTGGAAGCTTTTCAAGCTTGCGCACAAGCGGGTTTCAGTGCAGAAGTGCTGAGCCTACCCACTGCCGGCCTCAAACGAGCGGAGAAGCTGGAACAAGGATTGTGGGAGGCGGAGGCCATCTTGCGCCAAAACACCCCTGCGGCCGTGCTGGAGACGGCCGCCGCCACGCTGGCTCGCCTGCTCAGCCTGGAG
>JALHOV010000707.1 GCA_022842865.1 Vulcanimicrobiota bacterium
ACGGCCACCAACATGCTCGAGAATTATGAAACCGACCCGGCCTCAAAGGAGCGCGTCGACAAGACGGTGACCTGGTTCGTGCCCATGGTCAACCCGGACGGCTACGAGTTCAGCCGCACCAAAAACAGCTGGTGGCGCAAGACGCGTCGTCCCGTCGAAGAGACCGGCTGTCCCAACCTGAAAGGCAACTACGGGGTCGACCCTAACCGCAACTACTGGGACGGCAAACCGGAGAACTTCGAACTCTACCGTCCGGCTGGCGACACCCCGTGTTCCACCGCGGATGACTTCGGTGGCGGCAAAACCAGCGACAACCCCAAGGCCGACACCTATCGTGGTCCTTCGGGCGGCTCCGAACCCGAGGTTCAGGCCATGCTCAATCTCCAATTGAATCCGGCCAACAACATTAAAGGCATCCTCGACTACCACAGCTATGGCGACATGATCTTGTATCCCTACGGGAGCAAGGAACTGCCGGCCGATCGTCTGGAAACCTACCGCGACATCGGTGGCAAAATGAACCAGGCTCTGGGCAACAAGTTTGATTTGATGCCCAGCAGCGACCTCTACCCCACCAGCGGCGGGTCGAACGACCTCCACGAGGCCAACGGAATCCTGGGATTCACCTTGGAAATCGGACGCAGCTTCCAGCCGCCGGCCTGGGAGATTCCCAAACAGACCGCCTACATCACTCCCGCCAACCTGGTCTTTATCGACGAGATCAAGTCCCGTTTCGCACGGGCGTGAACTCGCGCTGGTTTCTGCTTCTCGGTCTGACGGCCGTGATGCTGCAATTGTGCTGGCAGATCCTGACTCCGTTCCTGTCCATCTTATTGTGGGCCTCGGTGCTGGTGCTGGTCTTCTATCCCATTTACCGGCGCATTTTAGATAAGCTGCCCGGGCGCACCACCGCCTCCTCGGTGCTGACCACCCTGCTGGTGCTGGCCACCATCATCTTGCCGATGGTGGTGGTGACGGGCATGGTGGTGGCCGAATTGGAATCGACGGCTCGCCAAGTCCAGGCGGATATCCCGCGCCACCTGGAGCGCCTGCCGGAGTTCTTGGAACTGGTCTACCGCTACACCGGTATGACGCAAGACGAACTCAAGCGGGCTGTGCAAACCGGCGCACGCACCAGCAGTCAGACCTTGCTGGGCGGCTTGCTCAGCGTAGTCGGCGGCGCCCTGGGCTTCCTGATCAACCTGGGCTTTGTCAGCTTCACCATGTTCTATCTCTTCATCGATGGCGACAAAGCCGTTCACACTCTGCGCGACTGGCTACCGCTGGAACGCTCGCAAAGTCAGGCCTTGCTGGTACGTGCCGGCGAGATTATCAGCGCCAGCGTCTATGGTGTGGTCGTGCTGGCCGTGATTCAAGGTTCGCTGGGCGGCTTGATGTTCTGGTGGCTGGGCCTGCCTTCTCCCCTGCTTTGGGGCGTCGTGATGATCTTGTTCGCCACCATTCCCATGCTCGGCACTTTTGTGATCTGGGTGCCGGCCGCCATCTACCTGGCCCTCAATGGCCACATGATCAAAGCCTTGATTCTCACCCTGTGGGGTTCCGTGGTCATCGGTATGTCCGACAACCTGCTGCGCCCTACCCTGGTGGGCAAAAAGGCCAAGATGCACGACCTCATGATCTTCTTTGCTGTTTTGGGAGGCCTGCGCGCATTCGGCGTGCTGGGCATCCTGATGGGACCGGTGGTTTTGGCCGTGTCCTTGACGCTACTGGAAGCCTTTCGCCGAGCCGATCCGATGCGCCAGCCCGAGCGGTCGCCTGAATTAGAGCTGGCCGTCACTGCGCCGCAGGTGGAACCCATGACGGTCTCGAGTCCGCCCCCTCCGGACGCTGAGCCCACCAGCCCAGAGCCGCCGCCTGAGTAGCCTGAATCCACTCCCCCTTGCAGTCGGTATAGGCGTGGGGATCCTGGCAGTGGCGCCGGGCGCATTCTTGCTTGACCCTTTCATAATCCCGGGCCATCTCGGGATGAACGCGTAGATAATCACGGAAAGCCAGGTGGCGCATCAGTTGCTCGTCGCCCCTGAGAAAGCAGTGGACGTTGACGCGCCGCCAGCCGTCGCCCCCGATCTGCGGGCAAAAGCGCCGCCGCGGGATGCCGTAATCCCCCCAATACTCGAAGCCGGCCGCCTCAATCTCGGGCTGCTTTTCGTCCAACCACTCCAGCGACGTGACTTCCGGCATCAAATCCAGGATGGGCTTGGCTTGAATACCCGGAATCGAAGTGGAGCCGATGTGATGGATGGCAATCAGGCGAGGGTCGCCACCGAGGGCCGCGGCAAAGCGCTCGGCTTCGCGCACCGCCTGCCGGGCCCAATCCTGGCTGTGGTCCAGCAATTCCACTTTGGTGCTCATGAAAAGGCCATTTATCAGCCCGCGGCAAAATACCCTGGATGAAGAAATTTCTATTGATGGCCCTTTTGCTGGTGGCCCCAGCGCTGGCCGACCCCCCAGGTCACAATGTGCACCTGGTGGTCAAGAAAGAGCAGAACACCTTTTGGCGCGGCGGCGGCCCCACCCGGGAAACCATGTTGGCTCTGCAGGCCAGCGCCAAGGAACTCAACCACCCGGTCACCCTCATCGACCTGCGCCACCCGCCTTTCAACGACGACTGGATCGGCCACGCCGGGCGACTCACCCCCACCGGCGAAGAGAAACTGGCCCGGGAACTGGGCCTGCGCTACCACTCCATCAGCGCCCTGGACAAGGGCCTGATCAAGCTGATTGACGAGGCCCTGAACCAGGGCGACGTCTACATCCACTGCCACTACGGGGTCAACCGCACCGGCTTTGCCGTCGGCCGCTACGCCACCGCCCGCGAACTGGAAGTGGACCGCGCCAAGATGGGAACACGCGACTGGAACCAGGGAGTGGCCTTTCAAAAGCGCTTGATGGGTCAGTAAGCCAAATCAATAATCAGCCTCGGGCGAGGCCAGCCCCCGGTTAGGGGCAGGTTTACGAGCTCGAGCTACTGCGACTTAACGTCTCGGAGCGAAGAGAGCCTTTAACTCCTGCTGTTGCCGCGTGTGCTCACACTCCGTCTGATGGAGCGTGGCGCGGTCCCGAAGGAGTTCTCTTCAAGTAAAAGAACCTCGGAAGCTTATGGGGCGGGCACGAGCATTCACATTGATCGAAATCATGATTTGCATTGCTCTGCTCGCGATTTTCCTCAGCATTGCCATTCATCGCGCTGACACGGGTGGCTGGCTCAGCCAGGAAGCCGATTATCGCTTCGCGTTGCGCAGCGCGCGCCTGCAGCTGGAGGAATTGCGCGCTCAGCCTTTCGATTCTCTTCCTCCTCAGCAGGTCAAAGTCGGTCGCGACGGTTGGGTGCAGCTGGCGCACGGACAACTGGTGCCAGGTAGCGTCCGCTGCCCGTCGGAAATCAAAACCATCGATGAGCCGCGGGGCAGGGTGCAACTCGACGCCCCAGTCGGTCAGAAGGTTACGGTCGACTATGCTTATTTCGTCGGCGATCAGGGCGAGGCGCACACGGTCCCGAGCTCGGCCCCTTACCGAATCACTCTGCGCAATTCTAGATCGGAAGAGC
>JALHOV010000708.1 GCA_022842865.1 Vulcanimicrobiota bacterium
GTGTTGATGGACTGACCGTTCTTGATGGCGCAGGCTGAGCAACCGTTGCCCAGATGCAGAGAGATGATGTCGACCTGCTCTTTGGCGACCTTTTGCTGGGTTCGATAGCGATAGGCGATGTAGCGATGGGAGGTGCCGTGGAAGCCGTAGCGCCGGATTTGATGGCGTCGGTACATCGAGTAGGGCACACCGTAGAGGTAGGCGGCGGGCGGCATGGTGGCATGGAAAGCGGTGTCGAAGACCACCACCTGGTGAACGGAGGAGCCCAGCAACTCCTGGGCGGCGCGGATGCCTTTGAGGTTGGCCGGGTTGTGCAGGGGAGCCAGCGGAATGCAGTCTTCGATTTCTGCTAAGACCTCCTCGGTCAAGGCCACCGATTTCTGGAACCTCTCCCCGCCGTGGACCACGCGGTGGCCAACTCCAACGATGTCGGCCGCCGAGCCCAACAGCTTGGTGTCGTTCAAGAACCATTGCAAGACGCGTTCCACAGCCTGTTTGTGGTCACGAATCGGCGCGGCTCCTTTGCTGGCGGGCAGGCCTTCGGCCTCAAAGTGGATCAAGGCCTGCCCCCCGATCCGTTCGACGATTCCACGCGCCAGGCAGCGATCGGAGTCGGCCTCGATGTGCTTGAGGCTTGTCTCGATGAGTTGGAACTTGAGGCTGGAGGATCCGCTGTTGACGACCAGGACTTTCATTCGGGCCGCTTGTCGGTTGTCGCCGGGTTTACCTGCTGTTCATTATTCGTGGTAAAGCGTTAACAAAGTTTTCAGTCTTGGAACATCTTCCGGCTTCTGAAGGCCTGGCCAGGGGCTATTATGACTTCAATAGCAACTGAAAGACGAGGACACGAAAATGGGCGGAGTCAATAAAGTCAATCACAATCAGGGCGCGGGGACGAAAGTCAGCATCGCGATGTCACTGAGCACCGGCCTGGGGGCCGGCGCTGGTGGAGCCCAGGCGGTAGCAGGTCCGAACGGTGCTTTCGCTTCGGCGGGTGGCCCTGGAGGCCTCGGCTCCTTTGCTCAGGCTGGCAACTTCGGACCCAACGGCAACGCCCTGGCTGGCAACTTTGGCGCTCCCGGGCACCACGGCCCTCACGGTCCCCATGGCCCACACGGTCACCACGGTCCCCGCGGGCCGCAGCGCAAGATGATGAAGTTGATGCGCAAAATGGCCAAATTGATGAGCCAGATGGGTGGAGGAGTGCCCGGCATGGGCGGCTTCAATGGCCCCGGTGGCGCCTTCGCCTCGGCCGGTGCCCCTGGCGCATTCGCCCAGGCCGGAAATTTTGGATTCGCCGGCCCCCGCCCGCTTTTCTAAAGTCTTCGGGGAGCACGAGAGAGCCCGGCTTGTTGGCAAGCCGGGCTTTTTTCTCTTTTCAGAATGCCTGTTGGGAGAGAGGCTGGAGGGCCGGTTGGCCTCGAGTTGCTCGATTGCGGCTTGGGCGCCCTGTTGGTCCCCTTGCTCTGCAAAGACTGATTGTCCAACTCGGAAATGGTGTGGAGCGCTCCCTGCAAATCGCCCCTTTGAATCTGGGACTCCAGTTGGTCGGGGCTGGCCGCGGACGCGGATGTGGTGGAGGATGACTGCAGTCCATATAAGCCTTGTAGCGCCTGATGGGCGGATGCGTCCTGGCTGGGATCTTCTAAGGCTTCTTGGCTCTGTGCGTGGGGAGCGTGTGCGCGCCGTCCAAGCCTCCTTGACCGGCCACCTCCTGCTTCCCAGTCTGCATACACGAGGCACGTAGAAACGCTGCTCCGCCTGGTTGACATGGGTTGCGAGCCCTATCTGGTCAAGGAAGTGGGTCAGCTGCTCCATCGCCCAGTGCCTGGTGCGGTTGCTCTGTCCCCAATGCAAGGAAGCCTATCATCCCTACAGCGAAGAGGTCGACGCCTTCGTCAGCGATAGTGACGATATCCGCGCCGTAGCCATTCGTTCTGGCATGCGATCTTTTTCGGCCAACGCTTTTGACAAAGTCAGCCAGGGCGTGACCAGCCTTGAGGAGGTCAAGCCCTACCTCTTCTGAGTTCCCCGATAAAGCAAAAAAGACCAGGTTCTCCTGGTCTTTTTTGCTTGGCTGCAGTTGTCTTAGTAGAGACGGCCGGGGAAGCCACCGCCGGGGAAGCCGCCACCCATGGGGAATCCGCCGCCCATAGGGAATCCGCCACCCATAGGGAATCCGCCGCCGAAGGCACCGGGTCCGCCGAAGCCGCCGCCGGGTCCACCGGGCATACCGCCACCCATCTGGTGCATCAACTTGGCCATTTTGCGCATCAGCCTCTTCATCTTGGCTGCCATCTGGCCCTGTTGGAAGCCGGCCTGGTAAGGGTTCTGGGGTCCGCCCTGCTGGCCCTGGCAGCCGCAGGGGCCACCGAAGTTGCCGGCCAGAGCGTTGCCGTTGGGGCCGAAGTTGCCGGCTTGAGCAAAAGAACCGAGTCCACCGGGTCCACCGGCCTGCGCGAAGGCGCCATTCGGGCCCGCAAAAGCTTGAGCTCCGCCAGCGCCTGCTCCGAGTCCGGTGCTCAGCGAGAGAGCGATGCTGATCGTATTTCCGGCTTGCTGGTTCTGATTGACTTTATTTACTCCACCCATGATTAGGTCCTCATCTTTCGGAATGTCTTAACACGATAGTATCGGTACCTGAGCTAGCCGTCCAGCGTTCAATTGTGCACATGTTGTAAAACATGTAACAAGTTTGCCTAAAGTCGTTGACAGTTTGTTGCAAGACCATCGAACTCCCAAGGCGAAGCGCCGGCCATGCAGGATCTGCTCGCCAAATTTTCCAGCCAACTGCTGACCAACCCATATCCCGCCTACCATGTAATTCGCAAACTCGACCCCGTTCATTGGAGTGATAGTTGGCAGTCATGGTTCGTCACCCGCTATCAGGATGTCGGAAGCTTGATGAAAGACAGTCGGCTTTCGGTTTCTCAAGTGGGCAAGTTTTCCCAGCGGCTAGAAGGCGAGGAGCCGATGGATGAGGCCCGGGAACAGCTGAAGAAGATCGAGAAATGGCTGGCCAGTTTCCTGCTCTTCACCGATCCGCCCGCTCATACTCGTTTGCGAGGTTTGATTAGCAAAGCTTTCACTCCGCGCAGCGTGGAATTGTTGGCACCAGTGGTGCAGGCGCGCGTCGAGCGGTTGCTGCAGCCTCTGCGGACCGGTCAGGTGGTGGATTTGATGGAGCACCTTGCGGTACCTCTGCCCGTGATGACCATCGCCGATTTCCTGGGTAGTCGGCCCCAGGATTTTCGAGAGCTGGCGGGCTGGTCTCACGATCTGGCAAGCTTTCTGGGCAACGACGATCTTTCGCCCCAATCGGTAGCGCGCAGTCTTTCCAGTCTGGAAGGCATGGCCGAGTATTTTCACGGCCTGATGGAGGAACGCCGCCGCCAGCCGGAAGATGATTTGATGTCCCGATTGCTGCAGGCCCAGCACGAAGGCTCCACCTTGCAGGCCTCCGAGATCCTTTCGATGTGCATTCTGCTTTTCGGCGCCGGCCACGATACCACTACCAACTTCATTGCCAATGGATTGTTAGCTCTGTTGCAACAC
>JALHOV010000709.1 GCA_022842865.1 Vulcanimicrobiota bacterium
GGCAATCCAATGCCGGCATGTTCAAATTGCGGCGCGGACGTTCGCGAGGGCAAAACTTTTTGTGGGGGGTGCGGAGCATCTATGAGCGGATCGACTTCGTCGGCGGGCACCAGCAAGATCGAGCTGGACAGCAAACTACTCAATTCCCTTTTGTCCATTTTCGTCAACAAGCCAGGCGGACTGCAAGTGCAGTTAGGTGAGCAGGGCAATCTTCAAGTCCAGCAGGGCGATCTCCAGGTGGGCGTGGACCCTTTCCTGGTTTCTCAGGCCCTCAAAGTGCATCTACGCAACGGCAACCTGGGACCCTTCACGGTGCAGCTGAACCAGTTGCAGATGGGCCCGCAGGGCCTGACCCTCTCCCTCAATCTGCTGACGTGAGCAAACGTCTGGGTCAGTTCGGGGTGACGCTGCACGAGCGTGACCTGAACGGCCTGCTGGTGGATCACGGAGTGGCCTTCAAGGGCGGCTGCTTCAGTCTGCGCACCAAATTACCCATGGGGCTGGGGGTTACCCTGGTGGCCATCCCGCGCTCCACCGCCGATAGCCTGGTCTTTTCTATTCCCTTCGATCAGATCCGAGGGGACAAAACCGGGGGTATGGCCGCCATGCTGGCCGGAGGTCTGTGGGGCGTGATTCGGCCGGTCCTCGAGAAGCGCATTAAGAAAGAACTGAACCTCCGCCACATTCCGGAGGAAGCGGTATCGCTGGGACAGGCCAGCGAAGGCAAGGTGAAAGTGGGTTTAGTGACCCTCCATCTCCCGCCGCTCAACGCCTGGTTGTTGCGCCAACCGGCCGTGGCCGGACTCAAGGTCCATCTAGACGCCGTCTGGGCCACTGAAGACCAATTGCAGTTGGTGCTGGGGGTTTTGCAGGATACCTTACCGGCGCTGCCCGGCTACCGATGAGAGTCCTTTTCCTTTGGTTGCTGCTGGGTCTTGTGACGCTGGCCGCACCGGCCAGCGATCTGAAGGTCATGCGCCGAGGCAGCCACATTTGGGTGCGCATCAGTCTGCGCAATCCCACACCCAGGTGGCAGGGCAAATTGAACATTCGTTGCTGGGCGCGGCGCACCCGGACCGGCCCCTGGCTGTTGCTGCGCGACTGGGGAAAACTGCCGCCTTTAGGACCGGGCCAGCGACTGATTCGAGAGCTTTTTGATCAAAGCAGCCCCACTCTGCGCGTGCTGGCGGCCACCGGACCTATCGAAGTGCGCGCCTTGATCTCCGGCTCCGGGTTGCACCTGCAAGAAGAGCGCAGTCTACCCGCACAGAAGTTTCACAGATAGACCTGAGCCAGCCAGGTGCGCGCCCCCATATCGGCCACCAGCACGCGGCCGGTGCTGTCGCAAACCACCAGGATCTGGCCATGAATGCGCGCCGTGATCTGGTTCGCTCCGGGCAATTTTAAGGACAGCTGCTGGGACGGATTGCTCAGGGGGAAGACCAGCAGTTGCACACCCTGAGCGTAGGGCGTCTCGATCAGGCAATAGCCAGCGCGCTCGCGAAAATTCGGAAGCTGGCCTTCCAGGGCCAACGGTTGGCCGCGGAACCTCCACTGCTCCCCAATCTTAGACAAGCTCTCAACTCCCGTGGGGGTGCACAGATGAGGCCCGGGCCCGGCCTCCTCCTCGCGTATCCGCTCCAAATAGGGCGTGCGCAGCAAGTGGAGACGGCTGCCCACGTCAACCGCCGCCGTGTTGCCGCTGAGATTGACTTCCCGGGGGGGAACCTCAAGGGTGTGCTGATAGAGAGCCCGCCATTCTGGCGAGAGCAGATCGATGGTGTAAAGCTGCCTCCCGCACCAGATCAGCCAGTGGTAGCCATCGTGGCTTTCACACCAGCCATCGAGACTTGCCTGGCACCAGAACTGAGTTTTCCCGCCCTCGAAGCGGCTCAGGTTGGTGCCGTTCACAAGGATGGGGCGCTCTCCATCGACGAACTGATAAACAGGCAAAGCGAAGCGCTGAGAGACAGCGCCCGCCCGCGAAAGCACCACCAGCCCGGCTTGACCCAGAGCCAGTAGAATGCGCCCATCGCCTGACCAGAGCGCGTCGTAGATGGGGGTCAGGCCTTGCTGGGCAATGGTCTCCGACCACAGTCCCAGGCGCGGAGCCGTTTCCCCCAGGGAAGTCGGGCGGTCGGCTCTCAGCCAGGGGTCCCCACTCAGGTTGATGAGAAACTCCAGGCTGCGTTGGTCTCCCAGGGGAACCGGGCTATTGGCCTGGCGCATCACTCGCCGAGCGGTCTCGCCCGCCCAACCCTGGAGCAGAGGATGCATCGTCTCAAACCAGGTGCTGGCCAGGCGGTCCAGGATGGCGCGACGCCGAGGTTGGCTCAACAGATCGCGGTCTTGAAAAAGGGACTGCAGCCTTTCCGGCAGCTTGAGGCGCTCGCAAAAGCCGGCATCCTGAAGCCCGTAAACCAGCGCCTCCAGACTGGCCGGGCCGGCCGAGTCGAGCCCGGCGCGCAGCCAGAATTCATAGTCCTCCAGTTGCTGGCGAACCGGCCAGCCCACCACGATGGCCTGCGAGATGCAGCCAGCGTCCGCCAGGTCAGTCGCCCAGCTGGCACGGAACCGGTTGGCCAACTCAGGATCTTTGCGCGCCAGCATCTGCAGGGCTTCCGCCTGCACTCCGTAGCGTCGAGCCAACCCCATAGCCAGCTCGGACCGGCCGGCCTGAAACCAGAGGCGTACCTGCAGGCTGGCGGGCAGGCCCTTCAGGGTGGCCAGGCGCGCGGCGGCCTCCAGATGCCCATGCTTCTCCAGCAAGTCTACGGCTCCGGCTGGTTCGGCCAGCAGCTCGCCCTGGACGTAAGCGGCCTCCTCAATGCGGCCCGCCTCGAGCAAGCCTTGCAGTGCGCGCCGATAGACGGCTTGAAGCAGCTCCAGCCCCTGCAAGCTGGTTCCAAGCGTGGCGCCGGGGCCGCCAGGCGGGGTAAAGTCTAAAGAAGATCGAGGCTTTAACTGTCCGAGGAAGTCCTGCAGGGAACTGGACTCAGAATCCCCGAGGGGAATGGCGTGACGCAGGGCCTCCTGCCAGTTCTTTTGCTCAAAAAGCTGGAGCATCTTGTTCATGTAGCGCTGGTTCTCCGGGCTGCCGAACACCGAGCGCAACAGATCGAACAAGCCCAGCAGGGGGTTTTTGCTGGGCTCGGCGGGGCGGCTGAGCTTTTGCATGAGTTGCTCTCGCTCAGGAGAGGGTGGCGGAATGGACGGCAAAATGGTGCGCAAGGGGACGGGGGGTGCCGCCTGCACCAGCACGGGCCGCCCGGGAACCAGCGCCGGCTGGTGGGGTTTCTGCTGCCGCAGAGACTGCCAATCCCACAGCTCCGACGGATCCATCGGCTGCATGTCGCCCTGCCAGTCCTGTCCATGCCAGCGAAGTGCCAGCTGGCCGGCGGACGGCCGCCCGCGAGGATGGCTGGACCAGCCCTCGCCGCAGGCCAGCACCGCCATCCCAGAGCAACTTTCCACAGCGCCGAATCGTGGGCTGCGATAGACCAGCAGCCAGCCATGCCAGGCGGAAAACAGGCGAGCCCC
>JALHOV010000710.1 GCA_022842865.1 Vulcanimicrobiota bacterium
GGGCATCCTGTGGGGCGGTAACTTGTGCGTATTGACCTGTTTGTGTGGGACGCCCGAAAGCTTCCGGGCGAAAGACTGCATTCTGGCCTTGGAGGACGTCAACGAGGCAGCCTACCGGCTCGATCGTCTGCTGGTGCAGCTAGAGGCCAGCGGCGCCTTTCGAGGTCTGGTGGGGGTGGCGCTGGGAAGCTTCGTGGAATGCGGCGACCTGCAACAATTGTGGCGGCATTGGGCCGATCGCTGGCGGGTTCCGGTGCTGTCTGACTTAGCTTTTGGCCACGGGGCCGACAACCACCCGCTGGCCCTGGGGCAGCGAGTGGTGCTTCACCAGGCCCAGATGTCCTGGGTGGAAAGGTCGATCTTTTCGGGCATGGGAGCGGGCCCAAAGAAATCGGGGCTTTCGAGTTGAACCTGGTTCTCGTCGGCCTGCAGTGCCTCCAGTTCAACTTCGCGCGGAATGGGCGCTCCGGGGCGAACGGTGACCAGCAGCACGTTGGTCAAACGACGTCCGGGACGGCTTACGTACTTTCCGCGGGCGTAAAGAGCAGTGGAGCTGCCGCCGTCTAAGTTGAGTGCATCCTCGGCGCCCAGTGCCTGCATCATATTGGCAAATTTGTGCAGAGTGACGCCCTGGTTCACCGTCACCAGCAGGAGTTTGCCGCGGCTGGTGGTGGCAATGCCGGCCCGCGAGGCGTGGCGGAAGAGACCGGGATCACGGAAGCCTTCCGCGCGTGGATTCAAGCAGACCTGGCCGCCGCGCAGTAGCGAAGGCCCACTCGAAACGGCAAATTCGCTGTCTTTCCAGTTGTGGCCACCACCGTAGTGACCGGCAGTGCTCATCCATTTGGGGTTGTTGACTTCGTCCAGGGCCAGGGTGTGGCCCACGCTGCCCATCTCCACCAGGCGGCCGTCGCGCACCAGGTTGCAGATGATGGTGCCGGTGGCGGTATCGAAAAAAGTGCCGGTGATCGCCGCGATTGGCTTGGTCTGGCGCACAAAGGAGCCGAAGCTGCGGTAGCGAGTGCCCAGATCGGCGGCCCGGAAGGCGCGCAACTGCACATGCGGGTTAAAGAGATCGACTTCGACCACGTGACAGGTCACGCCGGCGGCCTTGACCTTGTGGTATTGCACGGCGTTGATGGCCGAGGCCTTTCTCACTTGGGGCGTGGCCGGGGCGCCCACCAGCAGAGAAGGCGCGGCCTGAGCCCGAGTGCCTGCCAGCAAAGAGAATGCCCCGAGCGAGGCCAAAAGTAAGTTCGAGATCTTCATGAAAAATCCAGTTCTGAACTACGTTTTGAAATCCTACCCAGGGGTATCGACCAGTCCCTGGCGAAAAATTTCCAGTCCCGACCGAAGAATGGATCGCAGGTTGCGGATTTCACTCTGGCTCAGATCCACCTCATAACGCTCGGCCGATTGAGTCAGGCCCGGCATGTTGCAGCCCCAGAACAGCTCGTCGTGCAGGGAAATGTAGTCTTCGTCATAGCCCAGGTAGTGGTCAGCCAGTTTCAGACTGGTGGCCGCGTCGCCAAAAAAGTTCCAGGCGCGATAGATCAGGTTGGCTTCGGGCAAGCGCATGGAGCGGCTGTTGACCCAGCTTTGAATGACGCCCAGGTCCAGCAGTTCCATGTCCTCTTGCAACTTGAGGTTGCGCTTCTTGGCCAGGGAGACCGCCTCGGGCCGCGAGGTGGCCAATGCGAACTTCTGGTCCGGCGACGTGACCACGCCATCATCGTCGTTGCTAAAGTAAATCAGATAGAGGGTGGTCTTTTCCCAGCGGACCGGCAGGATGAAGTATTCCATGAAGGGGTGCGCGTTTCGCCAGGAGCAGCCCCTTTCCTCGCGAACGGCGTGGAGCCATGAGATACTGGTCTACACGAGGTTTGGCCGCGCCCGTCGGCTTCCAGGAAGCGACTTTACAAGGTTTGGCTGGGGATGGCGGACTTTTTGTCCCGGAAACCCTGCCTCAACTGGACTTCCCTGCATTAAAAGGTCTCGATTATCCTCAGCTCGCCTGGCGGGTCATGGCTCCCTTCTGCGATATTCCAGAGCCCGACCTGAAGGCGCTCTGTGAAGACGCTTATGGTCCTGCCTATGGGGGGGCGGTCGCACCGTTGCGCTCTGACCCTTGGGGGCACGTGCTAGAACTTTTTCACGGTCCCACCTTTTCTTTCAAAGATGTGGCGCTCCAGTTTTTGGGCCGCCTTCTCAACTATATCCTGACTCGGCGCCAGGGGCACTGCAATCTGCTGGTGGCGACCAGCGGCGACACCGGTTCGGCCGCGCTCCAGTCGGTGGTGGGCTGTCCGCGACTGCGAGCGGTCGTGATGTATCCTAAGGGCAGAGTCAGCTCTCTCCAGGAGCGGCAGATGACCACCCTGCTCGAGCCCAACACCTATTGCCTGGAGCTGGAAGGCACATTCGACGATTGCCAGGCCATTCTGAAAGAGCTCAACCGGGACGCGGATTTCAAGCAGCGCCTGCGCTTGGGAGCGGTTAACTCGGTCAACTTCGCCCGCCTGCTGGCTCAGTCGGTTTACTACGTCTGGATTTACCTGCAGACGGGTGAGCCGCTCCAGGTGGTCGTGCCCACCGGCAATTTTGGTAACTTTCTCTCGGCCTGGCTGGCCTATCGCATGGGGGTGCCCACCCGGCGTCTGGCCCTGGCCACCAACGAAAACGACATCGTGCATCGCTACTTCCGCGACGGGGTCTACGAGCGCGGTCCAGTTCACGAAACCCTGGCGCCGGCTATGGACATTCAGGTGGCGTCCAATCTGGAGCGCTTCTTCTTTATGGCCGGCGGCGGTGACCGCGTGGCTGAATGGATGGCTCAGTTTGAGCAGACCGGGCGGGTGGAGACACCGCGCCTGGAGGGGCCGGAGATGGTTTCGGGTAGCGCCAGTCGCGCCGAGATCCTCCAGGCCATCCGCGACTACCATGAGCAGGTCGGGGTGGTGTTGTGTCCGCACACGGCGGTGGCCTGGCACGTGGCCCGCCGGCTTCCCCGTTTGGGTTCGGAAGTGGTGGTAGCGACCGCCCATCCGGGCAAGTTCCCGGAAGCGGTGGCGGAGGCTCTGGGGCGGCCCTACCCGGGTCATCCTGCTTTGGAAGCTTTGCGCGACCGGCCTCGCCGGGCCGTTGCTCTTCCGGCTGAGGCGGGCGCCGTGCGCAAATGGCTGGAGGGTCTGAGCGATTCAGGCGAGAACCTGCCGTAATGCCTGAGTCCGCCTTGCCCAGTCCCGACGCCGTCGTTTCCGAGTGGCTGGCCAATCTCAGTCCCGACCAAAAAGACCTTTTCAGCGGCGAGGACGCGGTGCGCAGCTTTAGCGCCAGGCTGGCGGTTGGTCTGGGTGAGGAAATCACCGACCAGGAAATCATGGCCGTGCTCGGGGTCGAAGCCATTCCTTATTTCCGCTATGCTCAGCAAAAGTTGCATGGTTTTGTTCGCCGCACCACCGGCGAGCCGGCTTTCTGTCACTCTGCCGACATCGCCTTGCGCGCCCTGGACCTGAACTTTCGCAG
>JALHOV010000711.1 GCA_022842865.1 Vulcanimicrobiota bacterium
CCGAGCGAGCGCCTACCACCAACTGGGCGATTACGACCGGGCCGTGGCCGATTACACCCGCGCCTTTGAGCTCGACCCCAGCAGGCCCGGCGCTCTTTCCAACCGAGCCAGCCTCTACTGGGAAATCAAGGACTATAAAGCCGCCTTGCTGGATTACAAAACCCTGCTGAACCGCTTTCCCGACTACAACATCCACCAGAATCGTTCGCTACTCTACGTCGAGATGCAAGACTATGAAAGCGCCATGTATGACATGGACCGGGCCATCGACCTCGAACCCGAGCGTCCCGGCCCCTGGACCAACCGCGCCATGCTCTACCGCAAACTGAACCAGCCCGAAAAAGCCCGCGCCGACTATGAAAAAGCCTTGGAGCTCGACCCCACCTCGACCTACATCCGGCAGGCGCTCAAAGACCTGACGGGACCAGGGAAGGCCCCGCGCATTTAGGGCGTGGCGTTCTTAACGTATTTGTCGAACCAACTGATCATTTCGAACAGGGTCTGCTCGACCGACTCGCGCGCTTCATATCCGTGCGATTCCAGCGGCAGCATCACCAGGCGTACCGTTCCGCCTACGCCGGCCACCGCTTCATAGAGTTTCTGAGACTGCAGTGGCACGGTACCCGGGTTGGCGTCGGCCTCGCCGTGAATCAATAGCAACGGCTCGTTGATCTGATCGGCGTGCACCAGCGGCGATAGTTTCAGATAATTGGCCGGCGCCTGATACAAGGTGCGCTTCTCCGACTGAAACCCGAAGGGCCGCAGCGTATGATTGTAAGCTCCGCTGCGAGCGCAGCCGGCCCGAAAAAGATCGCAGTGGGCCAATAAGTTGGCGGTCATCAGAGCCCCGTGGCTGTGCCCGGCCACCCCCACCCGGCGCCGATCGGTGACTCCCAGCTCGACCGCCTTATCGATAGCCGCCTGGGAATCAGCCACAATCTGCTCGATAAAGCTGTCGTAGACCGTCTCCGGAGGGCCTATCACCGGCATGGCCACATTGTCCAGGACGGCGTAGCCCTGCAGGGCAAAAAAGACCGGCGAAGTGCCGCCGATGCGCACAAAAGTACGCTCGCTGCCGCTCACCTGGCCGGCCAGAGCAGAGTTGGAGAACTCCAGCGGATAGGCCCAGAGAATGGTAGGCAGCCGGGTGCCCTCCTGGTAGCCGGGCGGCAAGTAGAGCGTCATCGAGAGCGGCGTGCCATCTTTACGCTGGTAAGTGATCAGGCGCTTGCTCACCCCTCGCAACTGCGGGGTCGGGTCGGGAAAGGCGGTCAGAGGCTTCCGCTGCGAACCTTCATGCACAAAAAAATTGGGAGGCTCGATGGGCGACTCCCGGCGCGTGATAAAGCGGCCGGCCTTACTATCCAGCCAGGCCGCGAAACTTTCCAGGCTCTGCCCGTCGCACCAGAAAATACGCTCGGATTGGAGTGTTTTGAGATCGAACTTGTCCAGAAAGGGTCGGTCCCCTTTCGCACTGGCCCCCTGTCCCGCCAAATAAATGGTGTCGCCATCCTGGTGCAACACACGGCGCCCGTTAGCCAGCAGCCGGGTGACCGGGTAGCCAGGGTTCTTGTAGCGCTCGGCCACGTTCAAGTCCCAGAGCAGTCGAGGAGCCACCGCGCCCTCGTGCAGCCAGACGCGCCGTTGTCGCCGTTCCCAGTCGTATTCGTAGAGCAGAAAACGGCCGTCCTCGCCTTGGGTCATCCCCTGATAGCGCCACTCGGTGCGCGCCAGCTGGCTCGGTTCCCCCTGGAAAGGGGCGGTCCAGCGCATCAACTGATCGTGCTGGGGCACTTTTTTGCGCGAGTCCCCACCGTCCAGCGCTTCCACCCAGAGCAGAGTGGCCGGCTCGGTGGCGCTCCACTCGTAGTCGCGCGGACCGCTGGCCACGCCCTCGAGGGGAACCTGGTCGAACAGGGGCAGGCTGGCCAGTTTCTTCACCACTTTGCCGGAGCGGTCCCAGATTTCGACTTCGCGCGGAAATCGCTGATAGGGGTGCAAATAGGAATAGGGTCTGTGAATGCGCTCGACCAGAATATGCTGGCCGTCAGGAGCCGCCTCCACCGTATCCAAGAGGGCCGGGGCGCCGATCTTACGGACCTGCCCGTTCTTGATGTCCACGGTCACGAGCTGAGCACTGGCGTAGTAGTCGAAAAGTTCGGCGTCGTGCCCGTTCTTCAATACGTCCCGCACTTCGTAGGTGCTGCTGGCGGTTTTGCCACTGGCCTGCAAAACATTGGGACCCTTAGGCACTGGCGAAGCGGCCGGGGGACCGGTTCGCCCCGAGGGAACGGTCTTGAGCAACAGGGTGTGATGATCGGAAAGCCACTCCATTTCCGAGCCGAGCACGTCATTCAGACGAATCCCCGGAAGCACCCGAGCCTGCCCGCTGGCCGTGTCGGCCACCCACACTTGAATGCCGTGGGCGGTCGTATTGGTGAAGACGAAGTGCTTCCCGTCAGGGCTCCAGCGCGGCGCCCCCAGATTCGCTCCCGGAGGCGTCCGGATGGGGATTTTGGGACCGCCGGCCAGGCGTTGCAAGGTCATTCGCTGCACAAAATGGATTTGATGTTGGCCGTTGGTTTCAGGATTGAGGCGCACTCCGGCCAGTTTCAGCATGGGCTGAGCCAGCGCTGCCAGCGGCGGATAGGCGTCGTAGTCCATCAGAATGTAGCAATCGCGACTGGAGCTCAAGGACACGCTGGGAGTTACCGGCGCATGCAACACATCCAGCACCGCCTGGGCTGGCTTTCGATAGGGCTCTTGAGCCGCCGCCACCGAGCAGCAGAGGAAAACCAGCATCGCATTTTTCATGGTTGGCGCGTTTCGGCAAACTTAAGGTCGAACTCCTGGCTCCAGGAGCTTGCGCGCGATCAGCAAGTGCCCTGCTAAGGCCAATGGAACCAGCACCGTGGGCAGCCAGACAAAAGGCAGGTGGGTAATCCAGACATTGGCCGGCTCATTCCAAAAGTGGCGCAACGGACCAGGGAAGGAAAGCACGGCCACGGTCACCACGTTGATCAGCAAACCAAGCCCCAGCGCGTTCCACAGCCAGACCCAGAAGGCAGAAACTCGACCCCGAGCCAGACCATAGGCCAGGGGGAGGGCCAAAAGCCCGGTCAAAATATCCCAGTTGCGTCCCGTGAAGGTCATCTGCGGCGGCATCACGCCTTCGCGGGCCGCCTCGTGCATGATCAACTCTAAAGGCAGGCGGAATGCCTGGAAGGCCACCATCCCGGCCAGGCTCCAACGAGCGACCCAGGCGCGGCCCAACGAAGTCAAGCAGCACACCGCCGTCACCAGCAGAGCCGGCAGGATCAGGCGCATAACCGGCGGCGGAAAAGAATCTACGGAACGCAGGAGCCCGGAAGCCGCGAGTCCGCCCGTAATCGCCAGCCAGGCCACCAGCATCCAGGGGGAACGTAGTGCCCGCATGGCCAGTCCCGCCACCACCAGGGTGTAAATTGCAAAAATCAGCGCGAGCAACAGAGAGGGGGGATTCATCCGAA